>DXBZ01000063.1 GCA_019116265.1 Candidatus Olsenella stercoravium
CAGCGAGGGCTTTTGGGCGTTCATCGAGGGCAACGTCGACCCATCCAGGATCGTCACCAAGGTCAACCGGCGGGGGAGCGCGCACGAGGATCGCTGAGCTCACCGACGCCCTTCTTGCCGAGCGCGTCCGCCCGTCATAGCCGTTGGTGCACGCGGTCGGTCCGGCCCCTCCGCTCTTCTCGGCGGCTTTTCTACCGAGGCGGAGCGGATGCGGAAAACTCTCTATGAAACGGCGCCCCTTTTCCGTAGACGCTCCGTCTCGGCGACGGTGGGTCGGGGCGGATGCCCTGTCCCGGCAGCAGAGGGCGGTCGTAGCCGTCGAGAAGAACGAACGTCGCGTGTGATGGTCGTGGAGTGGTTCTTCTCGGCCGACCGTTCGCGGGCCTAAAATCACCGCCTGCGACATCCCCAAAATTCCCCTTGAAACCCTCTTGAAATGTGCCACCATATGCAGTAACAAACTTTCTGTTTGGTAAGCAAACAAAAAGTTGACACACAGGAGCACAGCCGCCAAGGAGCAAGGAGGAAGCGTTGAGCGAGAAGATCAAGTGGGTCGCCAACAAGATGCCTAAGAGCGACGACAGGCACCTCGGCATCATGTCCCTCGAGAACGTGGAGGCGGCGCGCAGCTTCCACCGGAGCTTCCCGCAGTACGACGTCACCCCGCTCGCCAAGCTGGACCAGCTGGCGGGCGAGCTCGGCCTTGCGAACCTGGCCGTGAAGGACGAGTCGTACCGCTTTGGCCTCAACGCCTTCAAGGTGCTCGGCGGCTCCTTCGCCATGGCCAACTACATCGCGGGCAAGATCGGCCGCCCGGTCTCCGAGATGACCTACGACTACCTCACGAGCGACGAGCTGGCGCGCGACTTCGGCCAGGCCACCTTCTTCACCGCCACGGACGGCAACCACGGTCGCGGCGTCGCCTGGGCCGCCAACAAGCTGGGCCAGAGGGCCGTCGTGCACATGCCCAAGGGCAGCGTGAAGAGCCGCTTTGACAACATCGCCGCCGAGGGCGCCGAGGTCACGATTGAGGACGTCAACTACGACGAGTGCGTCCGCATGGCTGCGGCCGAGGCCGAGGCCTGCGAGAACGGCGTCATCGTGCAGGACACCGCCTGGGACGGCTACGAGGAGATCCCGTCTTGGATCATGGAGGGCTACGGCACCATGGCCTCCGAGGCGGCCGAGCAGTACGCCGCGGCAGGCGTGGAGCGCCCGACGCACGTCTTCGTGCAGGCCGGCGTCGGCAGCCTGGCCGGCGGCGTGGTGGGCTACTTCACCAACCTCTTCCCCGACAACCCGCCCACCTTCGTGGTGATGGAGGCCGACACCGCGGCATGCCTCTACAAGGGTGCCGTGGCCGGCGACGGCGACCCGCGCATCGTGGACGGCGACATGCCCACGATCATGGCGGGCCTGGCCTGCGGCGAGCCCAACACGCTGGGCTGGGACATCCTGCGCAACCACGTGTCCGTGTTCGTGAGCTGCCCCAACTGGGTGGCCGCCAAGGGCATGCGCGTGCTCGGGGCCCCCAGGAAGGGCGACCCGCGCGTCATCTCCGGCGAGTCCGGAGCCGTGGGCGCGGGCCTGGTCACGACCCTCATGGAGTCCGACGAGTACGCCGAGCTCCGCGAGGCCATCGGCCTGGACGAGACGAGCTCCGTGCTGCTCTTCTCGACCGAGGGCGACACGGATCCGGTGAACTACCGCAGGGTCGTGTGGGACGGCGCGTACCCCGCCGAGTAGGGAAGGGCGAGAAGAACGCGTTCTTCTCGGCAGAAGACTGGTAACGAGGGCGTCAGAAAGGACGTAATCAAAATGGCCAAGGAACTGGATTTCGAGCAGATCAAGCGCGCTGCGGAGGACTACGGCAAGGACATGACCGCCTTCCTGCGCGCCATGATCTCCCACCCCTCCGAGTCCTGCGAGGAGGGCGAGGTCGTGGCCTGCATCAAGGCCGAGATGGAGAAGCTCGGCTTTGACAAGGTCGAGGTCGACGGCCTGGGCAACGTGATCGGCTGGATGGGCGAGGGCGACAAGATCATCGCCATCGACTCCCACATCGACACCGTGGGCATCGGCAACCGCGACAACTGGGAGGCCGACCCCTACGAGGGCTACGAGACCGACGAGCTCATCTATGGCCGCGGCGGCTCCGACCAGGAGGGCGGCATGGCGTCCGCCACGTATGCTGCGAAGATGATGAAGGACCTCGGCCTCATCCCCGAGGGCTACAAGATCATGGTCGTCGGCTCGGTCCAGGAGGAGGACTGCGACGGCATGTGCTGGCAGTACATCGTCAACAAGTACTTCGACGGCCCGGAGGACGCGCGCGAGAAGATCGAGTTCGTGATCTCCACCGAGCCCACCGACGGCGGCATCTACCGCGGTCACCGCGGTCGCATGGAGATCCGCGTGGACGTCCACGGCGTCTCCTGCCACGGCTCCGCGCCCGACCGCGGCGACAACGCCATCTACAAGATGGCCGACATCATCGCCGACGTCCGCGCCCTCAACAACAACGGCTGCGACGAGTCCACCGACATCAAGGGCCTCGTCAAGATGCTCGACCCCAAGTACAACCCCGAGCACTTTGAGGACGCGCGCTTCCTGGGCCGCGGCACCTGCACCGTCTCCCAGATCTTCTACACCTCGCCGTCGCGCTGCGCCGTGGCCGACTCCTGCGCGATCTCCATCGACCGTCGCATGACCGCCGGCGAGACCTGGGACTCCTGCCTCCAGGAGATCCGCGACCTGCCCGCCGTCAAGAAGTACGGCGACGACGTCAAGGTCTCCATGTACATGTATGACCGCCCGAGCTGGAAGGGCACCGTCTACGAGACCGAGGCCTACTTCCCCACGTGGATCAACGCCGAGAGCGCCGCTCACGTCCAGGCCCTCGTCGACGCCCACCACGCCCTCTTCGGCGAGGAGCGCATCGGCTGCGAGCCGTCCATGGACAAGCGCGTCGGCCGCCCGCTGACCGACAAGTGGACCTTCTCCACCAACTGCGTCTCCATCCAGGGCCGCTACGGCATCCCGTGCGTGGGCTTTGGCCCCGGCGCCGAGAGCCAGGCGCACGCGCCCAACGAGGTCACTTACAAGCAGGACCTCGTGACCTGCGCCGCGCTCTACACCGCCGCGCTCAACCTCTACGACCCGTCCAAGAAGACCGGCGACGTCACCGTCTTCCGCGCCGGCGCCACCGACAACGACATCCAGTGATACAAAGGGACAGTCCCTTCGTATCATCAAAGACGCAATGAGACAAAGGGACTGTCCCTTTGTCTCAGGAAAGGAAACCACAATGGCTAAGGACTTCTCCGCGCTTCTCGACGAGCTCAAGGGCTACGACTTCTCCGGCATGTACGACGCCGACTTCCTGCACACCTGGGACAAGACCACCGACGAGCTCCGCGCCCTCTACGCCGTGGCCGCCGCGCTGCGCAACCTCCGCGAGCGCAACATCTCCCCGCGCATCTTCGACTCCGGCCTCGCCGTCTCGCTCTTCCGCGACAACTCCACCCGCACGCGCTTCTCGTTCTCCAAGGCCACGAACCTCCTGGGCCTCCAGCTCCAGGACCTCGACGAGGGCAAGAGCCAGATCGCGCACGGCGAGACCGTCCGCGAGACCGCCACGATGATCTCCTTCATGGCCGACGTCATCGGCATCCGCGACGACATGTACATCGGCAAGGGCGACGCCTACATGGCCGAGGTCGCCGAGTCCGTCGACGAGGCCTACAAGGACGGCGTGCTCGACCACCGTCCCACCCTCATCTCCCTGCAGTCCGACTCCGACCACCCGACGCAGTCCTCCGCCGACATGCTCTACCTCATCGAGGAGTTTGGCGGCCTGGAGAACCTGCGCGGCAAGAAGGTCGCCGTGACCTGGGCCTACTCCCCGAGCTACGGCAAGCCGCTCTCCTGCCCGCAGTCGCTCATCTCGCTGCTCCCGCGCTTCGGCATGGACGTCACGCTGGCACACCCCGAGGGCTACGACCTCATGGGCGACCGCGTGGAGGCCGCGAAGGCCTACGCCGCCGAGTCCGGCTGCACGTTCCGCCAGGTGAACACCATGGCCGAGGCCTTCGAGGGCGCCGACATCGTCATCCCCAAGAGCTGGGCCCCCTACGCCGCCATGGAGAAGCGCACCAACCTCTACGCCGAGGGCGACGACGCCGGCATCAAGGCGCTGGAGAAGGAGCTTCTCGCCCAGAACGCCACGCACCAGGACTGGTGCTCCACGACCGATCTCATGGCGAAGACCGCCAACGGCCAGGACACCATCTACATGCACCCGCTGCCCGCCGACATCTCCGGCGTCTCCTGCGAGCACGGCGAGGTCATGGCAGACGTCTTTGACATGCACCGCGTGGGCATGTACAAGGAGGCCAGCTACAAGCCCTACGCCATCGCTGCCATGATCTTCCTGCAGAAGGTCAAGGACCCGGTGGCCACCCTCGCGGCGCTCGAGGAGCGCGGCCGCGACCGCTGGTACCAGGCATAGGAACAATCGCTCGTCCGGGTGAGGGCCGCCCATAAGTCGTTCGCTCGCTGCGCGCTGCGCAGAAGTCGCTCACTGACTTATGGGCGGCCCCGTCCTTACGTTGAGAGGGCATCAAATGTCTAAGAGAATCGTCATCGCTCTTGGTGGCAACGCGCTGGGTAACAACCTGCCCGAGCAGATGGAGGCGGTCAAGCACACGGCGCGCGCGATCGTGGACCTCATCGAGCAGGGCAACGAGGTCGTGGTGGCCCACGGCAACGGCCCGCAGGTGGGCATGATCCAGGAGGCCATGACCCAGCTCACGCGCTCGAACCCCGAGAAGTACATCCCGTGCCCGCTCTCGGTCTGCGTGGCCATGAGCCAGGGCTACATCGGCTACGACCTGCAGAACGCCCTGCGCGAGGAGATGCTCGACCGCGGGATAGACGTGGGCGCGGCCACCGTGCTCACGCAGGTGGAGGTGGATCCCAACGATCCGGCCTTCGCCAACCCCACTAAGCCGATCGGTGCCTTCATGACGCGCGAGGAGGCCGACCGCATGATCGCCGAGCGCGGCTACGACGTGGTGGAGGACGCCGGGCGCGGGTATCGCCGCGTGGTGGCCTCTCCGCGGCCGGTGGGCATCGTTGAGCTGGACACCATTCGCTCGCTCGTGGAGACCAACCACGTGGTGGTGGCCTGCGGCGGTGGCGGCATCCCGGTGTTCAAGACCGAGGGCAACCACCTCAAGGGCGCGGCAGCGGTTATCGACAAGGACTTTGCGGCTGCCAAGCTCGCCGAGCAGCTGGACGCAGACTTCCTCGTGATCCTCACGGCTGTGGAGAAGGTCGCGGTGAACTTTGGCAAGCCTGACCAGCAGTGGCTGGACGAGCTCACGCCTGCCGACGTGGAGCGCTACGTGGCCGAGGGCCAGTTCGCACCCGGTTCGATGCTGCCCAAGGTCCAGGCCGCCCTGGCCTTCGCGCAGTCCGGCGAGGGTCGCTCGTCGCTCATCACGCTGCTTGAGCGCGCGGCCGACGGCATCGCCGGCAAGACGGGTACCATCGTACGTGGCTAGGATACGAAGGGACAGTCCCTTCGTATCATCAAGAGTGAAATGAGACAAAGGGACTGTCCCTTCGTCTCATGGGACGGGGAGGCATGAGGCCTGACCTCAGGGCATATCTTCTGGGCGACGATGGGCGCCGGGTCTTTGGGCCCGGTCCCGTCGACCTGCTGGAGCGCGTGGGCGAGCTGGGCAGCCTCCGCGCCGCCGCGATCGAGATGGGAATGGCCTACACCAAGGCCACGCGCCTCGTGCACGACGCCGAGCGCGCCTTTGGCTTTGCGCTCACCGAGCGGACCGTGGGCGGCTCCGGGGGAGGGGGCTCCCAGCTCACGGCCGAGGCGCGCGAGCTGATCGGGCGCTATCGCACGTTCGAGTGCACGAGCCGCGCCGCGCTCTCCGCCGCCTACGAGACGTGCTTCTCGGGCTTTGCCGACGTTCCGCGCCTGGGTTGCGTGGTCATGGCGTCCGGCGAGGGCGCGCGATTTGGCGGTGAGCCGGGCGAGAAGCTCGTGACGCCGCTGGCGGGAGTGCCGGTGCTCGAGCGCACGCTCGCCGCGCTGCCGGCGGACCTGATCGACGTCGTGGTGGTGACGCGCTGGGACGCGGTGGAGGCCCTCTGTGAGCGGCTCGGCGTGCGCTGCGTGCGCGCGGAGGGACCCCTCAAGAGCGACACGATGCGCGCGGGCCTCGATGCGCTGGGGCATCGCGCCGGCTGCCTCTTTGTGACCGGTGACCAGCCGCTCCTGCGCGAGAAGAGCGTGCGCGCGCTGGTGGCCGCGCTCACGCGAGAGCCCACGGCGATCGTGCGCCTGAGCTGGCACGGTCGCCCGGCGAATCCGGTGCTCTGGCCGAACGACACGCTGGGCGCGCTCGCCCGGCTTGACAATGACACCGGGGGGCGCGTCCTTCTCGACGGCCATTTTGAGCTGGAGGGTCGCGTGCGCCTGGTTGAGGCCGCCGACGAGTGGGAGCTCGCTGACGTGGACACGCGGGAGGACCTGGCACGCCTGGAGGGCGCGCTGGCCGAGAGAGGGGAGAGCCGATGAGGAGGATCCTGACAAACGGCACGCTGGTCACGCCGGAGGGCCTGCGTCGCGCCGACCTCGCGCTGGAGGGCGAGAAGATCGCGGAGATCGCCGCGCACATCGAGCCCGGGCTCACCGACGTCGTCGAGGATGTCACGGGCTGCTGGGTGTTCCCCGGCTTCATTGACGCGCACACGCACCTGCAGTGCTGGACCGGCATGGACTGGACGGCGGACAGTTTCGAGACCGGGACGCGCGCCGCGGCCTGCGGCGGCACCACCTGCGTCGTTGACTACGCCACGGCCGACCGCGGCGTGACGATGGACGAGGCGCTGGCCGAGTGGCAGGCGCGCGCGGCGTCGGGCGCGGGCTGCACGGCCAACTACGGCTTTCACATGGCCATCTCCGAGTGGGGCGAGGACTCCGCCGAGCAGATGCGCCGTATGCGCGAGGCGGGCGTCTCGAGCTTCAAGACCTACCTCGCCTACGACCACCTGCGCCTCTCGGACGCCGAGACGCTTCGCTGCCTGGAGGTCTGCCGCGACCTGGACGCCGTCCTCTGCGTGCACTGCGAGAACGGTGACGTGGTGAACGAGCTGCAGCGGCGCGTGCTGGGCGCCGGCATCACGGGGCCGGAGGGACACCCGCTCTCCCGGCCCGCCGAGGCCGAGGCGGACGCCGTCTCCCGTCTGCTCTACCTTGCCCAGATCGCGGGCGCCCGCGTGAACGTGGTGCACCTGTCCACGGAGCTCGGGCTTCTCGCCGTTCGCACCGCCCGCGAGCGAGGCCAGAGGGGCATCTACGTGGAGACCTGCCCGCAGTACCTCACGCTCGACGACACGCGCTACCTGGAGTGCGGCGACGACGGCTTCGCGGGCGCCAAGTACGTGATGAGCCCGCCCTTGCGCAAACCGTCGGACGTGCGGGCGCTGCGCGGGGCGGTGCTTGCCGGTGAGGTGGACTCCATCGCGACGGACCACTGCTCGTTCAACCTGCACGGCCAGAAGGACCGCGGCCGCGGCGATTTCACCAAGATCCCTAACGGCGGCCCGGGCATCGAGCACCGCCCGGCCGTGACGGCCACGACCTTCGAGGGGCAGCTCGGGCCGACGGAGCTCTGCCGCCTGCTGTCGGAGGGTCCGGCGCGCGTCTTCGGCCTGTGGCCGGAGCGCGGTCGGCTCGCCGTGGGCGCCGCGGCAGACGTCTGCGTATGGGACCCGTCCGCGCGCTGGACGATCAGCGCGGCGACCCAGCACCAGGCCGTGGACTACACGCCGTGGGAGGGCTTCGAGGCGCACGGGAGGGCGCACCTCGTCTACGTGGGCGGGGAGCTCGTGGCCCGCGACGGCGAGCCCTGCGGCCCCACCCCCGGCCGCTACGTGGCAAGATGATACAAAGGGACAGTCCCTTCGTATCGTTTCGAGAATGATAAGGAGAAGAACATGGCAATCGAGGCAATCGTTACCGACAAGGCGCCTGCGGCGCTCGGCCCCTACTCCGCCGCCGTGGCCGCCCCGGCAACCAAGGCCATCCACGTGTCCGGCCAGCTGCCGATCGACCCGGCCACCGGCGAGTTCGCCGGCGAGGACATCCAGGCCCAGACCCGTCAGAGCCTGACCAACATCAAGAACATCCTCGAGGCCGCCGGCGCGAGCATGGCCGACGTCGCCGAGGTCACCGTCCTTCTCGACGACATCGCGGACTTCGCGGCCATGAACGAGGTCTACGGCGAGTTCTTCACCGCGCCGTACCCCAGCCGCGCCGCCTTTGAGGTGGCCGCGCTGCCCAAGGCCGCCAAGGTCGAGATCAAGGCCGTGGCCTACCTGTAGGCAGGGCCTCACGCGCGGGGGGCGCCCGCCACGCTTCACGCGAGAGTGTTCGCGCTTTGCGCTCAGAACTCTCGCTTAGAAGCGTGACGGGCGCCCGCGTTTGGTCCTCAGGCGCCTGGAGCACTTATCCGGGTGTGTACGAAGTTGCAAAGTTGATGTTATTGTCGGCAGGGCGTCTACCTGCAGGTTTGTAATCGCTAGGTACCTTATCAATAGCTTAATCTTGTACACGCCCGGAAGAGGGTAGCAAGACGCTGCCCACGAACGACGGGATGGCGAGAAGAGCGGCGAGGTCGCGGGCCGCATCCGGCGCGGCGTCTGCCTGGTTGACGAGGGCGACGTCGGCGAGGGCCTCGGCGTTTGCAGCGCGCGCCGCGAGCTCGGGCGTGGTGGGGTCATCCGGCGCGCAGTCGGCGAGCTCGCAGAAGCGCTCCGGGCGGTGGACCCTCTCGCGCACGGGATGGCCGAGGCCGGAGGCGCCGAGCACGAGGATCGTGCGGTCCGAGCATGCGGGGATGACGGGCTCCCAGGGGGCGTGGGCCTTGAGGGGGAGGCGCCGGGCGCCGTCGGCCTCCACGAGCACGTGGTCCGCGAGGGACGCCAGCGCGTCGATGCCCAGCTCGGGGGTCACGAGCTTGCCGTTCTTCTCGGCCTGCGAGCCCACGCAGACGACGCGCGACCCCGCGAGGGCCGTGCGCACGTTGTCGGCGTCGGCCGAGGTCACGAGCGGTACGTTCGGGAATGGCAGGATGTGCGTCGTGGTGGTGAGCACGACCGTGCCCGGCAGCTCGCGCGCAAGCGCCGCCAAAAGCGACGTCTTGCCGCCGCTGCCGATGACCGACGTCACGCCGGGCCTCACGCCCAGAGTCTCCGCAAAGCCCACCTGCCACCTCCTCGACGCGATCCTACCGTCCGCCGCATTGTAGTTTTCAAAATACAACGCCCTATTACAATTTTTCTGGTTAGCAGACCGTTTTTCGGCAAACGAGCGAGGAGAGAACATGGCAGACACGGTGCTCACGATCGACGCGCGGGGCGAGGCGTGCCCCATCCCCGTGGTGCGGACCCTGAAGGCGCTCGCGGCGCTGGCCGGACCGGGCAGCGTGGAGACGCTCGTGGACAACGAGATCGCGGTGCAGAACCTCACGCGCATGGGCGAGGGCAAGGGCTGCGCGGTGGCGAGCGAGCGCCTGGGCGAGAAGGAATGGCGCGTTACCGTGACCACGTCCGTGGCGCTCGGGGTGAGTGACGCGGAGGCCGAGTCGGCAACGTGCGAGGTGCCAGTGCCGGGCGCGGCAGCCGCGACGGCCGCGCCGCGCCGCGTGGTGGTGGCGATCACCTCCGAGTGCATGGGCACCGGCGACGACGTGCTGGGCAGGAAGCTCATGGGGAGCTTCGTGTACTCGCTCACGCAGCTCGACGAGCTGCCGGCGACCGTGCTGCTCTACAACGGCGGCGCGCACCTCAGCTGCGAGGGCTCGGCGGCGCTCGAGGACCTGCGCGGCCTTGCGGCCTCCGGCGTGGAGGTGCTCACCTGCGGGACCTGCCTCGACCATTACGGCATCGCGGACACACTGGCCGTGGGCGAGGTCACCAACATGTACGTGATCGCGCAGCGCCTGACCGGCGCGAGCCTCGTGGTGCGGCCGTAGCGCCGGCGGGGCGGCGGGCGATGGCGCGCGTGCGGGTGCTGTCTCTGGTGGTGACGTTTCCCACCACGGCGGCGGCGATGTCATGCGAGGAGTGCTGTAAGCGGCGCGGCCTGGGTGGGCGGATGATTCCGGTGCCCGGCGAGATCGCGGCCGGCTGCGGCCTGGCGTGGAAGACCGCGCCGGAGGCACGCGAGGAGCTCGCGTCCGCGCTGGCCGCCGACGGCGTGCCCGTCGAGGCCATGACGGTGATCGAGCTCTTGGAGTTTCGCTGAGCGTCGGGCGAGAAGGACGTGGGGCCGATGATCTACCTGGACAACGCGGCAACGACGATGCGCAAGCCGCAGGAGGTCGTGGACGCCGTCGTGGCGGCGATGGGCTCGCTCGGAAACGCTGGCCGTGGCGCGTCCGCGGGCGCCCTCGACGCCGGGCGCGTGGTGCTGCGCGCCCGCGAGGCGGTGGCCGCGCTCCTGGGCTGCCCGCACGCCGACCACGTGTGCTTCTCGGCCAACGCCACAGCGTCGCTCAACGCCGCGCTGTCCGGCCTGGTGGGGCCGGGGGACCGCGTGGTCACGACGGTGCTGGAGCACAACTCCGTGCTGCGCCCGCTCGCGCGCCTGGCGGACGAGCGGGGCGTCGAGGTTGTATATGCCGGCTGCGACGCGCACGGGTTTCTCGACCTGGACGAGCTCGAGCGGCTGGTCACGCCGGGCACGCGCCTCGTTGTGGTGACGCATGGCTCCAACGTGACGGGCAACCTCGTTGACGTGACCCGCGTGGCGCAGGTCGCGCACGCTGCGGGCGCGATCTGCCTGGTGGACGCGTCGCAGACGGCGGGCGCGGTGCCGCTGGACGTGGCGGCTATGGGCCTTGACGTGGTGTGCTTCACCGGGCACAAGGGCCTCATGGGCCCGCAGGGCACGGGTGGCATGGCGGTGGCCGACGGCGTCGACGTGCGGCCGTGGGCCGAGGGCGGCTCCGGCGTGCGCTCCTTTGAGCGCCGGCACCCTCTGGAGTGGCCCACGCGGCTGGAGGCGGGGACGCTTAACGCGCACGGCCTGGCCGGCCTTGCGGCGGGCGTTGCGTTTGTCGAGAAGAACGGCGGGCCCGCAGCGGTGGGCGCGCGTGAGCACGCGCTGGCGCGTCGGCTCTACGAGGGCGTGCGCGACGCGCCGGGCGTGACGGTGTACGGCGGCTGGCCCGTGGCGCCCGAGCGTTGCGGTGGCATCGTGGCGCTCAACGTGGACGGGCTGGACTCGGCGGAGGTGGCCGACGCGCTATCGGCTGGCTGGGGGATCGCGTGTCGCGCCGGCGCCCACTGCGCGCCGCTCATGCACCGCGCACTGGGGACCGAACGCCAGGGCATCGTCCGCTTGAGCTGCGGCTGGTTCACCACCGAGGACGAGGTGGACACTGTCGTGGCTGCGGTACGGACAATCGCGGCTTAAGCAAAAACGGGACGTGTTTATCGCTGCCGCTATTTTGGGACAGGTTTGGACCTGCGGCTTGGAATCCTCGAACCTGTCCCAAAAAAGCTGCACCGACAAACACGTCCCGCTTTGGTAGGTTGGAGCCGTCTGGGTGCGTACATTGGCCGTTCGCGACGTTGGACGGTGGGGCAAACATTTTGTGAGGTAGACTTACTCGATGGAAGTCTATCTAGTGAAGAGCGTTATGTTTTTGAAGATATAACGCTGAAGGGGAGGTCGGCGGGGCATGTTGGTCGTGATCCGTGGGGCGGGCGACATTGCGTCGGGCATAGCGCTGCGCCTGCACCGCGCGGGCATGCAGGTCGTGATGTGCGACCTCGCGGTTCCCACGTCCATCCGGCGCACCGTGTGCTTCTCGGAGGCCATCCGTCTGGGCGAGACGCGCGTGGAGGGCGTCCGCGGCGTGCTGTGCGCGGACGCCGCGGCGGCGCGCGCGGCAGCGGCGGCGGGCGACGTCGCCGTGCTCGTGGACCCCGAGGCCGCCTGCGTGCGCGAGCTCGCGCCCGACGCGCTGGTTGACGCCATTCTCGCCAAGCGCAACCTCGGCACCACGCGTGACCTGGCGCCCGTCGTGATTGGCGTGGGCCCCGGCTTCACCGCGTGCGAGGACTGCGACGCCGCCGTGGAGACGATGCGCGGCCACTACCTGGGGCGCGTCTACTACGAGGGCTCGCCGATCCCCAACACGGCGGTGCCCGGGCTCATCGGTGGCTACGCGGGCGAGCGCGTGATGCGCGCGCCGGCAGACGGCGCCTTCGAGCCGTGCATGGCGATCGGCGCGCAGGTGGCGGCCGGCGACGTCTGCGCCACGGTCGCCGGCGAGCCCATGCGCGCGACGATCGACGGCGTGGTGCGGGGGCTGCTGCAGGTGGGCGTCCCCGTGCACAAGGGCATGAAGTGCGGCGACGTGGACCCGCGCTGCCACCCGGAGTACATCGAGAGCGCCTCCGACAAGGCGCTGGCCGTGGGTGGTGGCGTGCTCGAGGCGATTCTCTCGCTCTCGGGCGAGAAGGACAGACGCGTCGAGAAGAACGCGCAGGCCGAGAAGAACGCGCGCTCCGTCAACGGCTCGCTCTCCGACGAGGGTTTCGTCTCCGCGCTCGTGGCGGAGCTCGTGGCCGGGCGGCGTGTGGGACTGGCGAGCCTGCTCGCCACGAGCGGTTCGATGCCGCGCCACGAGGGTGCGCGCCTGGCGGTCCTCGCAAACGAGGCGCTGGTCGGGACCGTTGGCGGCGGCGCCATCGAGCAGCTGGCCATCGAGCGCGCCCGCGCTGCGTGCTCCGGCGCCGCGCCAAGCCTCGAGTGGTACCACACGGGTGACGCCATGGCCTGCGGCGGCTACGCGCTGCTCGCCGTGCGCTTGCTCACGGCCGACGACCTGCCCGTCCTTTTCGCCGTACGAAACGCGCTCCAGCGCGACGAGCCCGTTTGCGTAACGGAGCGCTGGACAGACGCCGCCGCGCCGACGATCGAGGTCGGCCCGGCCGCGCGCCTTTCCGCCCCGACCTGGGACGACGCGCGTGCCACCTACCGCGAGCCCGTCGCCGCGCCGAGCCGGCTGCACGTCTTTGGCGCCGGGCACGTGGGCGCCGCGCTCGTGGGACTGGCCGCGCAGGCGGGCTTTGAGGCGCACGTCTACGACGACCGCCCGGAGCTCGCCACGTGCGAGCGACTGCCCCAGGCAACATCCGTGACCTGCGGCGCGTTCGACGAGCTCGCCGCCGGCGCCCCCATCGGGCCGCGCGACTCCGTCGTCGTGCTCACGCACGGGCACGCCCACGACGAGACGGTCCTTCTCGCCGTGCTCTCCCGCGACGTCCAGCCCGCCTACGTGGGCTGCATCGGCAGCGCCCGCAAGGCCGCCCTCGCGCGCGAGCACCTCGCCGCCGCCGGCGTGCCGGCCGAGCGCGTCGACGCCGTGGCCATGCCGATCGGTCTTGCCATCGGCGCCGTCACGCCCGCCGAGATCGCGCTTGCCATCATCGCGCAGCTCGTCCGCCGGCGCGCCGAGCGTCGTGGTGAGGGCCCGGGGAAGGGCGAGCGCGCATGACGGCGCTCGCCCGCAGACATCCCGGCCGCGTCATCGCCCTTCTCGGCGTGCTGCTCGTTGCCGTCGTGCTCGTCTCGCTGGCGCTCGGCCGCTACCCCATCGGCCCGGCCGACACGCTCGAGCTCCTGGCCTCCCGCGTGGCACCTGGCCTCGGCGACTTCTCCGCGCAGCAGGAGACGCTCTTCTTCAACGTGCGCCTGCCGCGCATCCTGCTCGTGATCCTCGTGGGCGCGAGCCTCTCGGCCGCCGGCGCCGCCTTCCAGGGCATCTTCCAGAACCCGCTCGTCTCGCCCGACTTCCTCGGCGCGTCGCAGGGCGCGGCCTTCGGCGCGTGCTGGGCCATCCTCGCGGGCGGCACGTCGCTCGCGATCTCCGGCTCCGCCTTCGCCGTCTCGCTCGCCGCGGTGGGGATCGTGCTGCTGGTGAGCAGTCGGGCGCGCGGCAACCGGATCCTCGTCACCGTGCTCGCCGGCATCATGGTGAAGTCGCTCTTCGAGGCCGGCGTCTCCTACACAAAGCTCGTGGCCGACCCGTCCAACCAGCTGCAGGCCATCACGTTTTGGCTGCTCGGCTCGTTCAACGGAGCCAAGGTTGCTGACCTCGCGCTGGCGGCCGCGCCCATCGCGATCGGCCTCGCCGGCCTCATGGCCATGCGCTGGCGCCTCAACGTCCTCACGATGTCCGATGACGAGGCGCTCTCCATGGGCGTCAACGCCCCGCGCGTCCGCGCCGTGGCCGTGCTCTTCTCGGCGCTCGTGACCGCGGCGAGCGTGGCGGTCTCCGGGCTTATAGGCTGGGTGGGGCTCGTGGTGCCGCACCTCGCGCGCGGCCTCGTGGGCAGCGACTACCGACACCTCCTGCCGGCCAGCATGCTTGCGGGCGCCACGTTTCTTCTCGTCGTGGACGACATCGCGCGCCTCGCGCTCACGGCGGAGATTCCCATCGGCATCCTCACGTCCGTGGTGGGCGCGCCGTTCTTCCTGTGGCTCATCGTGAAGCGGGGGCGCGGCTGATGCGGGCGAGAAGAACCTGGCGTCCCGGCTCCACGGTGGGCGAGAGGGGGCGCGGCTGACATGAGCTTTGCAATCTCCGGCCTCAGCTTCTCCTACGGCGACCACTCCGTGCTCGAAGGCGTGGACCTCTCCGTCGCGGACGGCGAGCTCGCGTGCGTGCTCGGGCCCAACGGCGTGGGCAAGACCACCCTCTTCCGCTGCATCCTGGGCCTCGAGCGGCCGCGCGCGGGGACCATCCTCGTGAACGGCCGCCCGCTCGAGGAGCTCTCCGTGGTCGAGCGTGCCCGCGAGATGGCCTTCGTCCCGCAGAGCCACGCGCAGGTCTTTGACTACGAGGTGCTCGACGTGGTGCTCATGAGCGCGGCGTCGCACCTGGGGCCGCTGCGCGCACCTGCGGCCGCCGACCGCGCCCGTGCCGAGGAGGCGCTCGAGCGCGTGGGCGTGGCGCACCTCGCGCACCGGAGCTTCATGCAGGTCTCGGGCGGGGAGCGGCAGCTCGTCCTTATCGCCCGCGCCATCGCTCAGGACGCGCGCTCGATCGTGATGGACGAGCCCACGAGCGCGCTCGACTTTGGCAACACGGCGCGCGTGATGGCGGTCGTGCGGCGGCTCGCGAGCGAGGGGCTCTCGGTGATCGCGTCCACGCACGCGCCCGATTTGGCCTACCTCTACGCGGACACGGTGCTCGCGCTTGACGGCGGGCGCGTCCGCGCGTGCGGCGCCCCGGCCGACGTGATCACCGGGCCGCTCCTGAGCGAGCTCTACGGCCTGCCCGTGGAGGTCAGCTCGCTCCACGGCGACCGGGCGCGCGCCTGCGTGCCCACGGAAGTGTTACGAAGGGACTGTCCCTTCGTAACATCGAGAAGGGAGAAGAAGTGAGGAGAAGAACGTTCCTGTCGGCGGTCACGGCGCTTGCGGTGGCGGTGTCGCTCGGGGCGTGCGGCGGCGCGCCGGCTGCGGAGCCCGCTCCCACCGACGAGGCTGCGACGCGCGTGGTCACGGACTCGCTCGGGCGCGAGGTGGAGATCCCGGCCGAGGTCGAGCGCATCGCGGCGTCCGGTCCCGTGGCCCAGCAGGTGCTGCTCACGGTGGCGCCCGAGAAGATGGTCGGCCTCTCCGGCGAGCTCACGGACGAGCAGCTCGCCTACCTCGGCGAGGACCTCGCCGATCTGCCCGTCTTTGGCCAGATCTACGGCGGCAAGGGCGACTTCAACCGCGAGGCCGTCGCCGCAGCGGACCCGCAGCTGATCATCGACGTCGGCGAGGCCAAGGACTCGCTCGCCGAGGAGCTGGACACGCTGCAGGAGCAGCTCGGCATCCCGTGCGTGCACATCGACTCGACCGACCTCCACAGCTACGCCGACCTCTACGACCAGCTCGCGGACATCCTGGACTCCGAGAAGGCCGCCGAGCTCGCCGACTACTGCCGCGACGCGGTGGCCGAGGTCGAGGCCGTTGTCGCCGAGGTCCCCGAGAGCGAGCGCCCGCGCGCGGCGTACCTGCTCGGCGACACGGGCACCAACGCGATGGCGCGTGGCGGCTTCCAGTCCGGCATCATCGACCTGTGCTCCGAGAACGTCGTCGTGGTGGACGACCCGTCGTCCAGCGGCAAGGGCAACGAGATCGGGCTCGAGCAGATTGCGCTTTGGGATCCCGAGCTCATCGTCTTTGTGGGCGACTCGATCTTTGACACGGTGGGCGACGAGCTGGCCTGGGCCGAGCTCACCGCCATCAAGTCGGGCAACTACTACCGCGCGCCGAGCGTGCCGTACAACTGGATCTCCATGCCGGCCTCGGTCAACCAGATCGTCGGCCTGCAGTGGTACGCGCGCCTGTGCTACCCGGACCGCTTCGACGACGACCTGCGCGACGTGGTGGGGGAGTACTACCAGCTCTTCTACGGCCACGACCTCACGGACGAGGAGTACGACGCGCTGATGCGCGGCGCCGTGCGGGAGTAGGACAGAATATCTGGGTACTTTTTTGCCCGACCCCCAAGTATCACCTTGGTACAGCAAGCATCTGAGCTGGGCAAACAGAAAGTTTTTGCCCCTGACTACTTGAGGTATACGCAAAAAAGTACCCAGATAAAATTCTGGGTGCGTCACATCACAGCGGCAAGGGCCTCGCGCAGCCTTTCGGAGCCGCTTTTGTCGGGGAGGATGAGGGCGCATCGCCCCCAGACGGGTTCGAGGCGCGCGGCGACCTCCTCGGCGAGCGCCGTGCGTGCGATCACGAGGGCATGGGGCCAGGCGGGTGCGGGGCCGGCATCCAGCAGTTCGAGCGCCTCGGCGAGCCCGGCGCCGCGGCGCAGCTCGAGCGGGCCGATCTCGTCGATGACGAGAAGGCCGGGGCGCATGACGCCTGCGGCCGCCGCGAGTTCGGTGAGGTGCGCGTTCACGCGGGCGAGCGCCTCCGCGTCAAAGTCCCAGCCCAGGCCGGTCGAGCACCCATTCCCAGCAGGCGTGGCGAGAAGGACGTGCTCGCGCGAGGGAAGAAGCACGTTCTCGATCCCGACCTTCTCGCCATCGTGCCACACGCCCGGCGCGAGCACGCCGCGCACGGGCACGCCCGCCGCCTCGAGCTCGCGTACGCGCGCCTCAAGCCACGTGGTCTTGCCCGACCGAATGTCTCCGGTGAGAATGAACAGCATGACGCCCCCTGACTACCCCGCCTGGAGGAAATGATGACAGATGCGTGGTCACTCTACGACCGGATGATCGCCCAGGTTCCCGAGGACGTCCTCGTGCGCAGCGTGGTCATGGGCGCCCACCACTGCTTCGTCGAGGCGGAGTGCGGCTCGGGCGTGGCGGCGCTTCATCGCGGCGGCACGCGCCTGCGCATGGAGTGCGGCTGGGCGGGCCGCCCCCTGCACGAGCTTGCGACCTGCGTGAAGCCGTGGGACTTCGAGGTGGCGTCAGTGGGCGTCGCGGCGCTCAACGCCTGGCATAACCAGAGTGGGCGCCTGGCCACGCTGGGCCTGGTCACGGACGCGCCGAGCACGGACCCGTTCGTGTTTCTTGCTCCGGTCGCCGCGCGCATGGCGGCCGAGAAGGACGACGGCTCGCGGCCCCACGCGGTGGTGGTCGGTCACTTCCCGCACCTCGGCGCCATCGCGGAGCACGCGGACGTCACCGTGCTCGAGCGCGCCGCCCGCTCGGACACGGACCTGCCGGACACTGCCTGCGAGTACCTGCTGCCGGATGCGGACCTCGTCGTCATGACGGGCATGACGCTCGCCAACAAGACCATGCCCCGGCTGCTCGAGCTCGCGCGCGACGCGCTCACCTGCGTCGTGGGCCCCTCGGCCACGATCTGCGCGCCGGTGCTGGAGGCGGGTGCGGATCTCGTCGCCGGCAGCGTGGTCGCTGACGTCGCGCTCGCCCGCGAGGTCGTGACCTGCGGCGCCCCGCTCCACGGCTCCGGTGCGCTCGAGCACGTGCTCGTGGCCACGTCCCGCGGCCGTGCGGCGCTTGCAAGCCCAGGTCCTTCTCGCCAGCTCTAGAGCTCGCGCCTCTCGTAGAGCTTGAGGGAGACGGCGGCAGAGATCGCCAGCGCCACGGCCGACAGGGCCACGAGAGCCACGCAGCCCACGGCCATGCCGGCCGGCGTGTCGAGCGCCTCGAGCGTGGCGGAGACAAGCTCCATGCCCGGGATGCCGTCGTCGAGCATGCCACTGTTGCCGAGGACGACCACCGGCACCACGAAGAGCAGCACGATCACCGTGGGCAGGATCTGCGTGGCGCGCGTCTGGCCCAGGCGGAAATAGAGCGGCGTCACCACGCTCGCCACGACGGAGCCGATGAGCAGGGTGAAGCAGGTGACGACGGCCATGACGGAGAGCATGTCGGGGTCAAAGGCGAACGCCTCGCTGACCTCGCCGGGCAGGCCCACCGCGCTGACGACGGCCGTTGCCACGAGCGCTGCCACGAGGCCCACGACCATGCCGAGCAGGCCAAACGTCACGATGGCGGCGTAGCGGCCGAGCACGACGTCGCGCCGGGAGAGCGGCAGCGTGAGGCGGAAGAGCTCCCAGTGGTTGAGCTGGTCGTAGGCGGCGAGGCCCATCGCGCTCATCATGAAGAACATGCAGGTGAGCGTTGCCGGCATCGCAAGTGGCGTCTGCATGCCGAGGCCGATGCACAGGCTCACGAGCAGCCCCAGTCCCACGAGCTGCCGTGCGTAGTCGCGAAAGATCGTCATCTCAAGGAGGAATGCGCGCTTCATTATCGGACACCGCCCTTCAGGGTGAGGGTCATGTAGTCGTCTATGGTCATGCGGTCGACCGGGATCTCCGGGAAGCTCTCCGCAAAGGCAAAGCGGTCGGGAACGAGCACGTCGATGCCGTAGTCGTGGCGCAGGTAGCGCAGCTCGGCGTCTGCGACGACGCCCGCGTCCGCGATCTTCTCGAGGTCCGCCACGCGGCAGCGCGCGACGCCCATCTCGTCGGTGATGACGTCCTTGGGCAGGTCAAAGATGATGCGTCCGGCGTCGATGCACACGATGCGGTCCGCGATGCGCTCGAGGTCGCTCGTGATGTGGCTGCTCATGAGGATGGCGCGACCGGGCTCGGCCACGAAGTCGCGCAGCAGGTCGAGCACCTCGTCGCGCGCCATCGGGTCCAGGCCGGCGGTGGCCTCGTCGAGGATGAGCAGGTGCGCGTCGTGCGCGAGCGCGCAGGCCAGGGAGAGCTTCATGCCCATGCCGCGCGAGAGGCTCTTCACGGTCTTCTTGGCGTCCAGGCCGAACTCGCTGACCAGTCGCTCGAAGCGATGCGCGTCCCAAGTGGCGTAGGTGCGCTGGTAGATGCGCCCCACGTCGGCGACCTTGAGGTGTTCCGGCAGCGAGATCGCGTCAAAGACGACGCCGACCTGCTCCTTGGTGGCCGCGCCCGACGCGCGGGAGAGCTCGTCGCTGGGAACGCCGAGTACGCTCGAGGTGCCTCCGTCCACGGGGAAGAGGCCGAGAAGGGCCTTGATGGTGGTGGACTTGCCGGCGCCGTTCTGGCCGATGAAGCCCACGACCTCGCCCTCGTTCACGGTGAGGTCCACGCCCTCCAGCGAGAAGGCGTCGTAGTGCTTGGTGAGCCCGCGGGCCTCGATGAGACTGCCGCTCATGTGACGTCCTTTCTGATTCAAAAGGGGACAGACCCCTTTTGAATCACTTTCTGCGCGTTACTCCAGTACCAGGGCGAACATCTCGGACAGCTCGTCATCGGTGAGGCCAATCGTCCGCCCGCGCTCAACGGCCTTGGCGAGAAGCCCCTCGACCTCCCTCATCTGTTCCTCGCGGATGAGCTCGGCGTTTCCGCCGGCGACGTAGGTGCCCTTGCCCTGCACCGTCTCGATCAGGCCCGCCGCCTCCAGGTCCGCGTATGCGCGCTTGGTGGTGATGGCGCTCACGCGCAGGCTGTTGGCGAGCGCCCGGATCGAGGGGAGCTGCTCGCCCTCCGCGAGCTGGCCCGTCACGATCGCCGACTTGATCTGGTCGGTGATCTGCTCGTAGATGGGCCTGCCGCTCGAAGCTGAGATGATGATGTCCAAGTCGCCGCCCTTCCGTACTGGCCCGCCAGGACGTCTCCTGCGGGCCGACCGTGTATACCCGGTAAGTACAGTATATACACACCTATACACAGTGCAAGAGACAAGAGCAAAGTTTTTCTCGGCAACGTTACGAAGGGACTGTCCCTTCGTAACGTTTTGTCTGAGGGACAGGGCAGACAACCTTGCGAAACCGTTAGGGGAGCTTAAGCCCGGACGATGGCGGGCTGGGCGGGCGAGAAGGACGATGGGCTTGTCACCAACGCCGCCCGGAAGGAGCCGCCATGCCCGTCACCCTGCGCGTCGCGCTCGGCAACGTCTCGCGCTGCGCACGCGACTACTCGGTCTACCTTGTCACGCTCGCCTTTGCCACGTGCCTGCTCTACGCGTTCAACGCCTCGGGCGACTACCTCCTGGCGATGCCGCTCACGGACCCGCAGCTTGAGGTCATCCACAAGGCGCGTGACATCACAGGAGCCTTCTCGGTCTTCGTGGTGCTGGTATTCGCCGTGCTCGTGGCCTACGCCACGCGCTTCATCGTACGGCGGCGCTCGCGGGAGTTTGGGACGTACGCACTGCTCGGCATGCGCGCGCCCGCACTCGCGGCGATTCTCGCGGCGGAGGGCGCGCTCGTGGGGCTCGCGGCGCTGGCGGCGGGGCTCGCGCTCGGCGTCGTGGCGTCGCCGGCCTTCGGTGCGATCGCGGCGTTCGTCTTTGGCGTGCCGTGGCAGCTTGCCTGGTCCTTCTCGCCCGCGGCGGCGCTCGACGCGTGCGCGTGGTTTGCTGGGATCGAGGGGCTGGCGATCGCGCTCTCCGTGGTTGACGTGCTGCGCCGGCCGCTCGTGGAGCTTCTCGAGCGGGACCGTGCGCCGGAGCAGCTCGCCTTCGCAACGCATCGTGGCGTGACGCGTGCGCAGGCGGTGCTGGCCGTGGTCCTTCTCGCTATGGTGTGGGGCTCGTGCGTGGTGCAACCCGGGCTCTTCGTGCTTGCGATTCTGCCGATGGGGTGGGCGGCCTACGTGGCCACCTCGCTCGTCTTTCGCCTGGTGGCGACGGGCGTGCCCGACCACGTGCGTCGCGGCTCCCGCTACTGGGAGGGGCTGCGCGCCTTCACGCTGCGGCAGGTGGAGGGCCACGTGTCCACGGGGTGCCAGGCGCTCTCGTGCACCTGCGTGCTCGTGGCGTGCGCGGTCTGCATGATCTGCGCGGGGCTCCTGTTCTCGGTGGGGCAGCGTGCGGCCGGACTCGCGGACCCGGGAGCGCTGGCGGAGGCGTCGCTCGCACCGATCGGCTACGTGGGGATCTTCTACGGGGAGGCGTTTCTCGTGGCCGCCGCTGCGGTGCTCGCGCTGCAGCAGGTGAGCCAGGCGGCCGACGGCAGGCGCGCCTATGCCACGCTCATGGCGCTTGGGACGGACGCGCGGGAGGCGCGCGGCGCCGTGCGGGCACAGGTGGGCGTCGCCTTCGTGCTGCCCGCGGCGCTCGCGGTGGTGCACGACGGCTTCGGTCTCATGCTGGTGCGTCAGCTCGCAGGTGGCGTGCCTGACGAGGTGTTTCTCGCCATCGCGGTGTGCTCGGTCGTGGGCACGCTCGGGCTTCTTGCCCTGTACTACCTGCTTTGCGTTCGCGAGTGCTCGCGCGTGCTGCTGGGTGGGGCGTCGAGTCTTGGTTGACCGCGCGCGAGAAGGACCAGTTTCTATGTCATATCTATCGCCAGCGTGCGCTCGCCGCGAAGAACTTGTCGCTCGCCCAGACGATAGGCGAGCAGTACCAGCATCCAGCAGATGGCGGCGAACACGGCAACGTGCACGATCGGCATGTTAGCAAGAAATGCTTCCCAGGTTACAGGGCTCGCCTCTACCGCGAACACGGTAATGAGGAGGTTGAGCGCTGCCGCCCATGCGAGGGGTCTCGCCACGATGAGGGTGGCCTCTCTGGTGAACATCCTTCTCACCTGCCTGTGGGTAATGCCCGCCGAGAGCAGCTGGGAGACTTCGCGCCGGCGTTCGGGAATCCTGCCAAGCACGCTCGAGAAAACGTCTGAGATTCCTATACAGGCAAGCACACCAGCAAAGACGTCAACAAAGAGCCTGAGGCCTGCTCGCGAGTCCTCGTCGCGCTTGGCCTCCTCGGTGAGACTTAGCACTTCTATGTTTTTGTTGCCGGAGAAGCGATTCTCCAGCGCATGAGCTATCTCAGTCTCCGCTGTCGGCGACGTAACGAGGATGTTATAGAAGAGGTCACCGCTTTCGGCTTTGTGCTCGTCTCCCAACGTGACCGACGACACGCCGTCCATGGCGAGAAGATCGTTGATGAGCGAGTCGTCCGCGCCTGCGGCGGCGCCGTCGTCAACGGTTATGCGGACATCCCATACTCCGTCGTAGCGCTCGAAGTAGGTAACTTGGGTCGATAGGTGCGATAAAGTCTCGAAGTTGATAAGCGTCACGAAGGCGAGAATCGCAAGGGCAATTGAGGCGTTGGCGGTGCGCATGGTGCGCCTTCGCGAGCGCAGGGACTGTGCTGCGAGCGACGTCTCGATTCTCAGCCGTGTGGCGAGCGCCCGAAAAATAGGGCCCGGGCGTCGTTTGGTAGCATAGTCGTCGTCACCCTCGGACATCGCCTTGATCACGCTGATTTTTCCAAGTCGGCGTGCGGGCAGGAGCGCTGAGAGCGCTACTGTGGCAGTCGCAACGAGAAGGCCGAGAAGGACTGCGAACGGCGAGAGGCCAACCACGGGCTCATAGGTGCGCGCGTTTGCAGTTAGCGCAAGCACTCCCGTAACGAGCACGAGCGCAAGCCCCATGCCCACGAGGACGCCAAGGCAGGCCGCGGGAAGCGAGAGCACACATCCCTCTGCAAGGAGTAGGCGCCTGATCTGCGCGTCGTTTGCTCCGATTGACTTCAGAATGCCAAGCTGACGAATGCGAGCACTCATGGAAACGCCAAAGGCGCTCTTGAGCATGAGAACGAGCGCCAACGCGCTTGTCGCCGTCACTACGCCAAAGGCGATGGTCGAGCCTGTGACGCTCGGCGTCTCGCCGAGGTAGGCCATGCGCGCGAGGTAGTCGGTAACGAGCATATGGGCAACGCCGACCACGAGCCCGAGCAGGGCGGATGCGACGAAGGAGATTGCGGCGAGCGAAGTGACCGAGGCACGGTTGTGACGGACGTAGCTCGTAAGATAGTCGCGAAGCATAGCTACTCCTTTCCGTCGACGACACGTCCGTCGGAGATGCGTACGACGCGGTCAGCCGCAGCTGCCACGCTCTCGTCGTGGGTGACGAGGACGATGGTGGTACCAAAGCGTTCCCGCACCTTTCCTAGGAGGCCCACGACCTTCTCGCCGTTTTCTCGGTCGAGGCTGCCTGTGGGCTCGTCGGCAAGGACGACGGCAGGACGCGAGACGAGAGCTCGCGCGATGGCCACGCGCTGCTGTTGCCCGCCGGAGAGCTCGGAGGGCATGCTCTTCTCGCAGTCCGTGATGTTGAGAAGGTCAAGGAGCTCGGCAACCGTTGCCGGGTCCGGACGAGACCCGTCGAAGCGCACGGGAAGCTCTACGTTGTCTCGCACGGAGAGGAACGGGACGAGATTGTGGAACTGGTAGACGAGACCGACGGTGTGTCGGCGATAGAGGGCAAGAGCGTCTGCGCCAAGCGTGGAGAGATCCATGCCGTCCACGACCACGCGACCAGCGGTGGGGGCGTCCACGCCGCCAAGGATGTGCAGCAGCGTCGACTTGCCGGAGCCCGAGGCGCCCATGATGGCGACGAACTCACCCCGGCGTACGGTGAGCGTGGCACCATCGAGTGCCCTCCGCTCCGCTGCGCCCTCGCCGAAGACGCGCGTGACGTCCTCGACGATGACCGCTGGGTCGGCATGGTTGCTGCCGATGGTTAGGGGCTGCGCTCCGGTTGCGGAGGTGCCATCAAGTGACACGTCGAAGGGGATGCGCCGCTCACGGTCGACTTTCTTTGCAAAGAGCGTGAACGCTGTGGTCATGCTCATTCCGAGGTCGCGACATATTCCCTCCATGGAGCGCTTGGTGTCCTGATCGAGCCGGAAGTTGACGAGCGTGGTCTCGGACATGGGAGCCTCCTTAAAGATATTGTCTTTATATTATCTTACACAGAGAGAAAACAAAAGCTGGCACCTGGAGTAAATGCCAGAATGCATTTGGATTACAAAGTGGTCTAACGTGGTATAAATGGAATCAAACAATGACACTTGGACAATCGGTAGGGGAGGTCCCATGGCAACGTCAATGACGTCGCTCAACACCAAGCTGAGCGTCGAGGAGAAGGACGCCTTCGTCAGGAACACCGCCGCCCTGGGCCTGACGCCGTCCGCTGCCATCAAGGTCTTCGTCCACATGTTCAACGAGTGCGGCGGCTTCCCGTTTGAGGTTCGCCGGCAGGTGAGCGACGAGGCCACAACCTACCTCTCTGCGGATGATTACGGGCGCTTTGCGAGCGCCCTCGACTCTGCCATGCCCGTGGCTACCCAAGAGCTGCTTGGTCGCGAGTTCTCATGGGAGGGCTAGCGTTTCTTCGCATTCGCCCGCTTCTCGACGATGACGACGTGAGCGAGTTCTCCTCGGGTAACGACGACAACGACGCCTGGCTCAAGGGGCGCGCGCATCGCGCGATGCGCGACGGGACGGCTCGGGTGTACGTCCTGCCCCTCTCAACTGGTGAAATTTGCGGCTACTATGCCCTGAGCACCCATGCGGTGGCGCGGGTCGGGACGCTCGCCGGCTCGTTGCGTCGAAACGCCCCGGACCCGATTCCCTGCACGCTGCTTGGCCAGCTTGCCGTCGATGAGTGCTATCAGGGGGAGTCGGCGGGAGCCAGATTGCTGCAGGACGCCATTCGCCGCGCGGCTGCGGCGTCGCGCATCGTCGCATCGCGGGCGCTTGTCGTCGACCCGGCTGACGAGCACGCGGAGGGCTTCTACGCTCACTTTGGGTTCCAGCGCCTGGCGAGCGATTCTCGCCGCATGTTCGTGCGGCTTTAGTGCGCGGCGTCGAGCCTCGGTTGACCACGTGCGAGAGACGTCAACCAGCGCTCCTTTGATTCCACTTCCGCTCGACCGCATACTGGAGATAGCAGCTGTTCGCAGCGCCAAGGGGGAGCTATGAGCGAGAGCATCAACATCGGCCGAACCATCGCGCGAGAGCGTCGTCGCAAGGGCATCACGCAGGAGGCACTGGCCGCCCACCTCGGCGTCTCGAAGGCAGCCGTGAGCAAGTGGGAGCTCGGCCAGAGCCTTCCGGACGTGAGCCTGTTGCCGCGCATCACCGCGTACTTCTCGCTCACCCTGGACGAGCTCTTCGACTGGCGCGACGAGCTCTCTCAGGAGGAGTCCGCTGCACTCTATGCCGAGGTATACGCACTGGGCGAGAAGGACCTTGGCGCCGCGCACGAGCGACTGCGTGCGCTTGCCTCGGAGCACTACTCGGACGCTAACCTGCTGCTCATGCTGGCGTCGCTCCTCACGGTCTGGGCGGGCGGCATGGCTACGCCGTTCGCGTCGGCGGGCGAGAAGGACAGCGTGTCCGATGCCGACGGTCTTACCGACGAGGCGCTCGCCCTGCTCGACCGCGTGCTCGAGGTGGCAACGGACCCCACTGCCCTGTATCTCGCGCAGCAGCAGAAGGCCACGACGCTCTTCCAGGCAGGCAGCTACGCAGAAGCAACGACGCTGCTGGAGTCACTCGTGCGCCGACAGGACACGAGCGCCCCGACGATGCTTCTGGCCTCTGCCTACCGCAAGCTCGGCCGCAACGACGAGGCCCTCGACCTTCTGCAGGCGGAGCGCCTGCGCGCGGCGAGCTTCGTGCTCTCGGCGCTCATGCAGGAAGTGGGGATGCGAGATGATGCGGCATTTGCGCGGGTGGCTGGCAACGCCGCAGAGGTGGTCTTTGAGGCTCTCGACATGGGCGCGGTGAACCCGTTTTTCTCGGCAACGATGTCCCTCGAGGTGGCGGAGGTACTGCGCAAGGCTGGCGAGAAGGACGGTGCGCTCGAGGCGCTTGCGCGAGCAATCGAAGCTGTGACCCTGGAGCATCAGGACGCGACAGACTCTCCGCTCTGGGATCGCATGGCCGACCGTCTCGACCCCGCCTGTGCCGGCGAGGCATGGGCCGAGCACAAGGCACGTCAGGCAGGCGAGGCAAGATTGCTCATTCGACAGGGTCTCGCCGAGCGCACATCGTCTCCTGAGTGGCAGAGGATTGTGAGCGACAATCCTCGTTACCGCGACATTCTTGCGAAGACTCCGCGCTGATGCTCCGCGTGACGATCTCGTCCTCGTCGCGTCCGGTCACCATGCAGTAGATGATGAAGACGAGGCGGACGCCGAGGTTCAGGAACAGCAGCGCGAATATGAACCCGAGGCCGCCTAGGACTACCTGCTGGATGATCGACGTCGGCCCGACGATGAGAACGAATTTCACGGTGTCGAGCACCCTGAGCGCGAAGGCTGCCGCCGCGACCGCGACGATGACACGTGCGGGCAGCCAGACGCGGCAGACCGCCTGGAGAGACCTGATGGAGCTCATGATGAGTATCGCGAAGACGAAGAACGCAACGCCGAAGCCCGCGGCGCAGCCGAGCGTGAAGCCGAGGTCGAAGGGCTGATCGTTCGCCCGTGTCCCCGCGAAGCCGACCGCCGCGCCGAACGCCGCTCCCAGCAGCGCGAATATGACGTACACCACGACGTCGAGACGCCTCTTGCCGTGGATGACGTCACCTGCGTACTGCATCTCGTCGGACGTGGGCAGCCTTACGAACACAGCCATGCGGAGCATCCTTTCCTAAGGGTGCGCCTAGGGTAGTCGCGCGCCACGTGCCGTGCGTAACGAGCCGGTAAGCGCTCTGACAGGGTTTGTGGCGCGGTCCCGTGGGAAAGGACGGTATCGTAGCCATAGGACAGGTTGCTTGGAATCGGGGAGGCGTTTGCGCGTGTTGTCCGGTCGAACAGGACGAAGCGTTGCCTTCGCGTTCGCGGCGGCGGCGCTCTATGCGCTGAGCACGCCGTTTTCCAAGGTGCTGCTTGCCGATATCGCGCCGAACATGATGGCGGCGTTGCTGTACCTTGGCGCGGGCGCCGGCATGACGGTGCTTTCGCTCGCTGACGGCGTGCGCGGAGACGCGGGCGAGGCGCGCGGACGGTCCCTCGAGCGGACGGACGTCCCCTACGTGGCCGCGATGGTCGCGCTCGACGTGGCGGCGCCCCTGCTGCTCATGGCCGGGCTCTCCCTCTCGTCGGCGGAGAGCGTCTCGCTGCTGAACAACTTCGAGATCGTGGCGACCGCCCTTATCGCCCGCCTCGCGTTCGGGGAGCGGGTGGGGGTGCGTGCGGCAGTCGGCATCGGTGCCATCTCCCTGGCGTGCGCTCTCCTGTCTTGGGACGCGGGCGCGCGCGGGTTCTCCGCCGGCTCGCTTCTCACGCTTGCGGCATGTCTGTGCTGGGGCATCGAGAACAACTGCACGAACAGGTTGTCGGACTGCGATCCGGTCAAGGTCGTCGTCATCAAGGGGTGGGGCTCTGGCGCGGGCGCGCTCGTCGTGGCGCTCTGCGCGGGAGACGCCCTGCCGATGCTCGTCGACGCGTGGCTCGCACTCCTGCTCGGGTTCGTCTCGTACGGGCTGTCGATTGCCTGCTACGTGCGCGCCCAGCGCGACCTGGGAGCGGCGCGAACGAGCGCGTTCTACGCGGTGAACCCCTTCATCGGCAGCGCGCTGGCGTTCGCGCTGTTCCGCACGCCGCTCGCCCCGACGTTCGCCGTCGCGCTCGTTCTCATGGCGCTCGGCACATGGCTCGTGGCGCCGCGAGAGCCTAGTGCGTCTCGCCCACCAGCTTGAGGCCGATGACGCACGCCACAAGGCCCGCGATGAGCAGGGTCTTTGCCCATGAGAACGACTCCGCGCCGGAGGCGACGCCCCACGCCACCGTGAGCGCGGCGCCGATGCCCACCCAGACGGCGTATGCCGTGCCCAGCGGAATCGTGCGAACGGCGTGGCTCAGGCCGAGCATGCTCGCCGTGAGGGCGACGAGAAACACGATTGAGGGGACGGGCTGTGAGAAGCCCTCGGAGCGGTCGAGGGCCTGGGCCCACACGGCCTCCATCGCGCCCGACACGACCAAGATGACCCAATCCATGGCAACCTCCAAGATTATGCGCCGTCTTTGCGATTCTGGTACGGCTGCCCTCGTCAGAGACCCGTTGGGTCTGGGGCATCGTAGCACAGGTGGCTGCCATGTCTCAAAAGAGGTTTGGGTTCAAGTTTTAGCGGTTTCTCGAGTAGGCGGTTACAGAACTCCAGCTCAGCGGGGCGGGTTGTCTGCCGGCCCTGACGGCGTGAACCCAAACCGGAAAACGGTTTGGGTTCACCACGAGCCTATAGTGCAAAAGCGCGAAGCCGTTACCTGCACGTATGTAACCTGATACTCGCGAAACCGCCGGAACGTGAACCCAAACCTCGAGAGGCGGTGTCTGCGCCTTGCTTTGTGCCGAGTTGGAGGCAGGCAGTTTGCCGGCGAGCAGCTGCGCAACGGGCTGTTTCTTGTGTGGCTTCGGGCGTGCGGTGACAATGGCCTTACCGAGAGACCCGAGCGAGGAGGACCCATGGCCATCAAGGACGTCATCACCGCCATCCGCAAGGAGGCGGGCATTACGCAGGAAGAAATGGCGCGCAGGCTCTACGTGACGCGGCAGGCCGTCAGCCGCTGGGAGCAAGGCGAGACGACCCCCGGGATCGACATGGTCAAGCTCATCTGCGTCACCTTCGGCGTGCCGCTCGAGCGCTTCTTTGACATGCCCATGAGCTACTACTGCCAGTGCTGCAGCATGCCCATCCCCGACGAGGAGATGCACGGCACCGAGGCCGACGGCTCCAAGAGCGTGGACTTCTGCAAGTTCTGCTACGACCACGGAGACTTCACCGCCAAGGGCATGACGATGGACGAGTTCATCGAGGCCACGGCCCCCATGGAGGCCAAGGCGCTCGGCGTCTCCCTCGACGAGGCGGTCTCGCTCATGGCCACGCTGCTGCCGCATCTCAAGCGCTGGCGCGAGGTCGCCGAGAACGAGGCGGCCTACGGCGAGGAGGTTCGGGCTGCCTACGGCGACGAGGTGATGGATACTGCTAACGAGAAGTACGTGGCGATGGGGGAGGCCGCCCACCTGCAGGCCGAGGAGCTGGCGCTGGCCATCAACGAGCAGCTGCGCCGCGCTATGGAGGCGGGAGACCCGGCCGGTCCGGAGGCGCGCAAGCTCGTTGCGATGCACGGCCACTGGCTGCGCATGTACTGGCCGGATGGCCTCTACACGCCCGAGGCCCACAAGAGCCTGGCCGATGGTTACGTCTCCGACGAGCGGTTTCGCGCGTACTACGAGAAGGTGGCCCCAGGCGCTGCGCAGTTCCTGCGCGACGCAATCCACGCGTGCGTGTGATTCGGCTTCAGGAAGCGTGCCCTGGTTCACACGGTGCACCTTTCTTCCTAATCCGGTTATCGAGCCTTGGTCACTTTAACCTAGCGAATTGCGAATCATCTACTTTTGCTAGGTTATCCTAGCAAAAGTAGATATTTGAGAAGTTGCTAGGATATAATCAGCGCCATGAGTCGCGCAGCATGACCGGATAAGGGGGCCTTATGTACGAGCGAGCTTGCGTGGGCCTGTTGGCGGAGCGTCTCAGCGAGCCACGGCGCTTCATCCAGATCGTGGTCGGATCGCGACAGACGGGCAAGAGCACCGCCGTGGGCCAGGCGCTCTCTCGTGCGGAGATCCCCTGTGTCGAGTTCGCCTTCGACCGCCCGCGGGACCGACGCGCTCGCAAGCTTGAGGAGGTCTGGGAGTCCGCCCGCGAGGTCGCCGAGGACGGGGGCGAGGTTATCCTCTCCCTTGATGAGGTGCAGAAGGTTCCCGACTGGGCCTCGACGGTGAAGTACCTCTGGGACGAGGACACAAGGTGCGGGCGCAGCGTCAAGGTCGTTCTGACGGGGTCCTCTACGCTCACCCTGAAGCGAGGCGTGTCCGAATCCCTCAAGGGGCGCTACGAGCTCATTCCCTCGACGCAGTGGACCTACGGCGAGTGCCGAGAGGCCTTTGGGTGCACGCTGGAAGAGTATCTCTACTTTGGCGGCTATCCCGGTGCGGTGCAGCTCCGCGACGACGAGCCCCGATGGAGCGCCTATGTGCGCGACGCCATAATCGAGCCCACGCTGACGCAGGACATCCTCGAGATGGAAACGGTTCGCAAGCCCGCGCTTCTCCGTGCGCTGTTTGAGGTGGGAGCCGCATATTCTGCCCAGGAGATCTCCTATCGCAAGCTCCTCGGGCAGCTCGACGACCGGGGCAACACGGATACCATCGCACACTACTTGGAGCTGCTCTCGCACGCGGGGCTTATGAGCGGCCTCAGAAAATACGACGAGAAGATCCTCAAGGAGCGCGGCAGCTCGCCGAGGCTGCTCGTGCACGACACCTCGCTCATGGTGGTCGCCTCGGGAGAGGACAGGGCGAGACTGCTTGAGGACAGCGACCGGCGCGGCCACCTTGTAGAGACAGCGGTCGGCACCTACCTTCTTGCCCGGTCGAAAACGGAGCACTTCTCGGTCAACTGGTGGAGGGACGGGTCGGCAGAGGTTGACTTCGTGGTGACGCAGGGGAGAAAGAGAACCGCCATCGAGGTCAAGAGCGGCCGCGTCAAGAGCCTCAGGGGACTTGGCGAGTTCGTTCAGAGATATCCGGGAACTTATGCCCTCGTCATCGGCTCTGACGAGTTCCCCGTTGAGGACTTCCTTCTGGGAAGGGTCCCGCTCTTTCAGTGAGGTGCGCTATGGATCTCTCGCGTATCGACGCCCGCCTTCTCTCGCGACCCGGCGCCACCAAGGCACTCCATGGGAAGTGGGGCCTTTGGTCTACTGGGTTGGCGACAGGCAGTTCGCCTGCGAGTTCACGGTTTCGTCCGATGCCAAAGCGCCCTACGCGGGGCGCCACCTGCTGTCGCTCAAGTGCGACTCCGACCGCATTCTGGAGCTACGCGCCGAGTACCCGGATGCGATTCTGCCCGGCTATTACTCCGACGGGCGCACGTGGATTTCGCTCGACCTTGACGCCGACCTGCCCGAGGGACTCCTGCTCGAACTGTGCGACATGAGCTACGACCTCGTCTTTTCCAAGCTGCCGAAGCGCGTGCAACGAGAGATCTCCGGCGAGTAGCCGCTACTCCTCTTCGGAGCCCGCTTGGTACCGAGCGCAGCACATCAGCTTCGCGACGAGCGCCACGACTTGGGGCCGCTCCAGCTCATGACTCAGTCCACGCCGATATGAAGGGCACCTCGACCGTAGCATCCTAGCGCCATCCCGATTTGGTTCAAAGGTATTCTCATCGGGTTTGCACAGGCGAAGGCCCCTCACAGAGGTCAACCTGCTCCACCTCTGCCTTCGCCGCATCCCTCCACCTCGCTGGCGAAAGGCCGTGCATCCGGGCGAAGGCTGCGGAGAAGCTCGTGGAGGAGCGGTACCCGACCTCTCGCGCCACCTCGGCGACACCCCTCCCGGCCAGCAGCAGGGCCCTCGCCTCGCGCATCCGCCGCGCGGCTATATAGGCCGACCAAGAGCTTCCGGTCGCCCGTCTGAACAGGAGCTTGAACTTGGTGATTCCCATGTCGGCGGCTGACGCAGCCTCCCCCTGGCTCGCGCCCTCCCGCCATCGCGCGTTCGCGAGCTCGATGGCGGCAAGGATGCCGGTTCGTGCGCTGCCTTCCTTCGGAAGAGCTGCTGCCGCGGTCCCGACAAGCGAGCCGAGAAGGACCTTCGCCGCCCCCTCGTAGACAAGCGCGGCGCCCGGCGCGGCGGGATCGGCGTCGGAGATCTCGCCGAGCGCGGAGAGGACCCCGGGGGCCCAGCCCACGCTGTGCCGCGTCTCGGTGAGAAGGGACGAGATCCCCTCGATGGACCTCCATCCGAGCTCGGCGAACGCGCCCCGGAGCGCACTCTCGAAGTACTCGACCTCCGCGTAGGCGAAGTGCGAGCCGGCCGGCACGGGCGTGGTGACCCATCCCTCGCGCGTCTCGATGTAGGCGATCGCCACGGGATCCGCCGCGCCGCCGCGCCCCTCGCTCGCTG
>DXBZ01000064.1 GCA_019116265.1 Candidatus Olsenella stercoravium
CAAGGAGACCATCGAGTCCGGCGCCCGCGCCGCGACCCACGGCGGCTTCACCGACGTGGCCACGATGCCCAACACCGACCCGGTGACCGACACCGGCGCCGAGGTCCGCTACCAGATCGACCGCGCCCGCCACGCCGGCTTCTGCCACGTGCGCCCGATCGGCGCGCTCACGGTGGGCGAGAAGGGCCAGACGCTCGCAGAGATCGGCGACATGGTCATGGAGGGCGCCGTCGCGTTCTCCGACGACGGCCACGGCGTCCAGAGCGCCGGCATGATGCGCACCTGCATGGAGTACGTGAGCCAGTTCGACAAGGTTGTCTCCGCGCACTGCGAGATCGAGTCGCTCACCACGCACGGCGTCATCAACGAGGGCCGCGCCTCCACACGTCTCGGCATGTTCGGCTGGCCGGCGCTTGGCGAGGAGCTGGAGATCTACCGCGACATCGAGCTCTGCCGCATGACCGGCTGCGCCCTGCACATAGCCCACATCTCCACCGAGAAGGGCCTGGAGCTCGTGCGCGCCGCCAAGGCCGAGGGCCTGCCCGTGACCTGCGAGGTCACCCCGCACCACCTGTTCCTCTGCGAGGACGACATCACCGACGCCTACGACACCAACCTCAAGATGAACCCGCCGCTGCGCACGGCCTCCGACGCCGCCGCCCTGCGCGAGGGCATCCTCGACGGCTCGATCGACTGCATCGTCACCGACCACGCCCCGCATGCCCCGCACGAGAAGGACTGCGAGTGGGAGATCGCCTTCTTCGGCATCGTGGGCCTCGAGACGTCGCTGCCGCTCATGCTCACCAACCTCGTGCTTCCGGGCACGATGAGCTGGTCCCGCCTCGTCGAGGTCATGGCCGTCAACCCGCGCCGCTGCCTGCGCCTGCCCGAGATTCGCATCGAGGCCGGCAGTACCGCCGACCTCACGCTGATCGACCCTGCGGCCGAGGTCACGGTCAACGAGGACTGGCTCCAGAGCCGCTCCAAGAACTCCGCCTGGCTTGGGACGACCCTCACGGGCTGCGCCACGGACGTCTTCGTCGCCGGGCGCCGCACCCTCACCGACGGTGAGCCCACCCCGGTCAGAAGGGGCATTCGATGAGCGCGACGGGTCTGGGCGTCCACGAGTTCACGGTCGTCTCCAACGAGCCGGTCGCGGACGGTCTCGTGCGGATCGTCCTTCTCGCCCCCGAGCTCGCCCGCGCGCTGCGCCCGGGGCAGTTCGTGAACGTCCACGTGCCCGGCGACGCGAGCCAGATCCTGCGCATCCCGCTGTCGTTCAGCTGCGCCGACGCCGATGCCGGCACGGTCGAGATCGTCTGCGCGGTCGTCGGCGACGGCACGCGCCGCCTCGCTGCGATGACGGCGGGGGAGGCCTCCACGGCCGTCGGCCCCTGCGGCAGCCCCTGGCCGCTCGCGCCGGGCGCCCGCCGCGCGTGCGTGGTCGCCGGCGGCGTGGGCGTGACGCCGGTCGTGGCCTGCGCGCGCATGCTCGCCGCCTCCGACGTGGCCTTCGACGCCGTCGTGGGCGCGCAGAGCGCCGGCAGGCTCTGGGGCGTGGACGTGCTCGAGGGACTCGGCGCCGACGTCGTGGCTGTGACCACCGACGATGGCACCGCCGGCCGTGCCGGCTTCACCACCGACGCCCTCGCCGACCTTCTCGCCAAGAAGGACTACGACGTCGTCTACACCTGCGGCCCCGAGGTCATGATGGCCGGCGTCGCGCGCCTCTGCCACGAGGCCGGAGTGGCCTGCCGGGTCTCCATGGAGCGCATGATGTGCTGCGGCTTTGGCGCGTGCGGCACCTGCAACGTGGCCATGGTCGACGGCACCTACAAGTCCTGCTGCAAGGACGGTCCCGTCTTCGACGCCGAGGAGGTGGCGTGGTAATGGGCGAGAAGAACGTGAGCATGGCGGTCGACCTCGGCGGCGTGAGGATGCAGAACCCCGTGAACACCGCCTCGGGCACCTTCGCCTTTGGCTCGGTCTTCGAGGACTTCTTCGACGTCTCGCGCCTGGGCGCGATCACCCTCAAGGGCTGCTCGGCCGAGCCCTGGGCCGGAAACCCCGCACCGCGCATGTGCGAGGTGCCGAGCGGCATGATGAACACCGTGGGGCTCGCCAACCCGGGCGTCGCCGGGATGGTCGAGGCCCATGGTGAGTACCTCGCCGGGCTCGAGGGGCGCGGCTGCCGCGTCATCGTGCAGGCGGCCGGTCACTCCGTGGAGGAGTACGTGGCGGCCGTCGAGCTCATCGAGGAGCTCTGCCCGTGGGCGAGCGGCGTCGAGATGAACATCTCCTGTCCCAACATCGCTCGCGGCGGCGCGCTCGTGGGCGGCACCCCCGAGAGCGCGGCCGAGGTCGTGCGCGCGGTGCGCCCGCGCGTCAAGAGGCCCCTTCTCGTGAAGATGGCGCCGGTGCGCGTGCCCGAGATCGCCCGCGCCTGTGAGGCGGAGGGCGCCGACGCGCTCTCGCTCGTCAATACGATCAACGGCATGTCCATCGACGTGCGCACCAGAAGGAGCCGTCTCTCCAAGCCCACGGGCGGCGTCTCCGGACCCGCCATCCACGCCATAGCCGTGCGCATGGTCTGGGAGGCGGCACAGGCCGTGCGCATCCCGATCAACGGCATGGGCGGCATCGCCAGCTGGCAGGACGCCGCCGAGATGATCCTCGCCGGTGCCACCGCCGTCACGGTGGGCACCGCGAGCTTCTACGACCCGACCTGCGCGGCCGACATCGTGGACGGCCTTTCCGCCTGGGCCGCCGAGCAGGGCGTCACGGACATCAACGACCT
>DXBZ01000065.1 GCA_019116265.1 Candidatus Olsenella stercoravium
AGGACAACGACATCGACCTCGTTCTCATGCACGGCCGCGGCGGCGCGGTCGGCCGCGGCGGCGGCCCCGCCAACCGCGCGGTGCTCTCGCAGCCCGCCGGCTCCGTGAACGGGCGCTTCAAGCTCACCGAGCAGGGCGAGGTCATCTTTGCGCGCTACGGCAACCCCACGCTGGCCCGTCGTCACGTCGAGTCGGTCGCGGGCGCCACGCTCCTCTCGCTGGCTCCCTCCGTGGAGCTGCTCAACACCGAGACGACCGAGAGGTACGCTGCGCTCGCCGCCGAATTGGACGCCGCCAGCCGCGAGCGCTACCTCGACCTGTTGCACACCGAGGGCTTTGCGACGTGGTTCTCCACCGTGACGCCGCTTGCCGAGGTGGGCCTCATGCCCATCGGGTCGCGTCCGGCAAAGCGCGGCCTGGGCGCGCAGTCGCTCGACGACCTGCGCGCGATCCCGTGGATCTTCTCGTGGAGCCAGGCGCGCGTGAACCTGGCCGCCTGGTACGGCCTGGGGACTGCCTGCGAGCAGGTGGGCGACCTCGGCCGTCTGCGCGCCGCCTACGCCGAGTGGCCGCTCTTCACCACGTTCATCGACAACGTGGAGATGTCCCTCTCCAAGGTGGACGAGCGCATCGCGCGTCTCTATCTGGCGCTCGCGGAGCGTGACGACCTCGCATCCAAGGTGCTCGACGAGATGGAGCTCACGCGTCGCTGGGTCCTCGCGATCGCGGGCGACGACTGGCCGCTGCAGCACCGTCGCGTGCTCGGTCCGGTGATCAGGATGCGCCTGCCGTTCGTGAACGTGCTCTCGGTGACGCAGGCCCTCGCGCTGCGCCGCCTGCGTGCCGGCGAGCTCGCCCCCGAGGAGCGCGACGCACTCACCTACCTCATCCTCTGCACCGTCTCCGGCGTTGCCGCCGGCCTCCAGAACACGGGGTGATCGCGGGCGGTCGTCATTCTCGTCCGGTTGTCTGCCGCCTTTCTCGCCGAGTGTGCACGAACCGAGAAAAACGATGTTCCAGAAGGCATTTTTCTCGATTGCTGCACACTCGGCGCGTGCGGGCCGGGAAGCGCACGGAAGCCTCGCGCCGTTTGAGGCGAGCGTGGGGTCCGGCCCCTACGCCGCCTCGAGCGAAATCTCGACGTCGCACCAGCCGAGGAGCAATATGGCATCCTGGAGACTCATGAGCTCCGGAAGCTCCTGTAGCTCGGAGTCATTGCGCGGGACACCGTACGAGTCCAGCTTGTGCTCAAACGCCTCACGATCGAGCAGGTTGTCATAGCCAAACCTAATAATCGCGGGCCGGAACACCGTCAGATGTGACTCTCGCAGCCGCTCGTCCTGAAGCACGCGCGCGGTCTCGCGGCCTTCCGTCAACTCGGGAAGCATCGATTTTCCGCGTCCGTCCATTTCTCCGATGATGAGTTGCCCGTCTCTGGTGAGCCAGGCAAAGTCTACGCGGAACCACTTGCCCGGCTCGAGCGGGTCCTCGATCCAGACCTGGATTCTGGGTGCCGCAAACCCGAGCTCATGCATTGCCGCGCGCGCGATGGACTCGCCTCCGCTCTCCGCCCGCCCGTCCGCAAGGGCGGCGACCTCCAGTGCCCTGCGGAGCCCCCGGTGTCCTCGGTATGTTGTCCTGAGGCGCTCGACGAGCTCGCGCGCAGTCGTGCCGGTCCTTCGCAGCGCCGCGTCGGCGATGGCCAACGCGTCCGGGAAGTCGAGCGTGACGAGGCAGTCAAAGACGGTTCTCCAGAACGTCGTGAGCCTGAGGCCGTCGCGCACGATTGCACGTCGCTCCCCAAGGCGGCGCATCCTGATACCGGGGACCGACCTCCCCGACGAACGGGTCGCCACTTCGACATGGGTGAGATAGCGCCAGGTGACCGGAAGGCCATAGGCAACGGCGGCCGAGGTGCCGCAGAAGTTCCAGGTCGGGTGGCGCGAGGCGATGCCGCGCATGAGCTGCATGACACGCTGCGGCGGGGTGAGGCGGCGCCAGGTCGAGCGTCGCGCGAACATGCCCCGCAGAGGCTGGATCAGCTCGAGACCGCGATCGAGCAGCGCCTTGCGATCCTTCTCGGCGACCGGGACGAGACAGCTGTCGGAACGTTCCGCCTTGTCTAGCTGATGATTGATCCTCCGATGGACCTCATCGCTCATGGCGCCTCCTCTCGAGGGGCGGCCATTTTCACATGAGCGGGCCTGCTGACAGGCCTCGAATCGGCGGGCGGTGAGGGATTGCGAACGTGTTAGTTGCGCCGCCCTTCTCGCCGAGTGTGCACAAACCGAGAAAAACGATGTTCCAGAAGGCGTTTTTCTCGATTGCTGCACACTCGGCGCGTGCGGGCCGGGAGGCGTGCGGTCTTCTTGAGAAAAGTTGCCCTTACGTTACTCAATCGGCGAATGGAGCTTGCGCTCGTGCAAGTTAGTCGTATATTACTTGTGTTGAGTTAGTGCAGGATTACTTCAAAGGAGGGCGCACGAATGGCATCACCCCAGCTACCGCTTGCGATGGCGGGCGCGGACGAGGTCGTACGCGTGGCGCGCGTGCGGGGCGACGCCGGTCTGCGCCAGCACCTCGCAGAGCTCGGTTTTGTGGAGGGCTCTGAGGTCAAGGTGGTCTCGCGTGCCGCCGGCGACGTCATTGTGCTTGTCAAGGGCGCGCGTCTCGCGCTCAACCGCTCGATGGCGAGCCACATCACCGTGTCTATCTGAGTGATCCAATGGGGGTCAGTCCCCTTTGGCTCATCGAGAAGAAGGGAATGTTATGACAACACTCAGGGACGTGAAGGTGGGGGAGAGCGCAACTGTCGCCGCCCTCACGGGTGCCGGGGCCCTCAAGCGCCGGATCATGGACATGGGTCTCACCAAGGGCACCCGCGTCTACGTGCGCAAGGTGGCCCCGCTCGGCGATCCCGTCGAGCTTACGGTGCGTGGCTACGAGCTCTCGATCCGCAAGGACGAGGCGGCCTCAATCGAGGTCACGGGCGTGGCGCAGGGCGAGTAACGCGGGCGAGAAGAACCTCGTGCAGCAGGTGCGGCCGAAATCGGCCGTTTTTCTCGCCCCACTAGTTAACCATAGTTAACAAATGGTACCACACAAGTAGCAATTGGCTAACTTGAGGAAGGCAGGACATGGCAGAGACAACCATTGGCCTCGCAGGAAACCCAAACTGCGGCAAGACCACCTTGTTCAACGAGCTCACAGGCTCAAACGGCTACGTGGGCAACTGGCCCGGCGTGACCGTCGAGAAGAAGCAGGCCGCCTGGCGCGCCGACAAGAGCGTCACCTTTGTCGACCTGCCCGGCATCTACTCGCTCTCGCCGTACACGCCCGAGGAGGTCGTCTCGCGCGACTACATCGTCGGGGAGCGTCCCGACGCCGTGATCAACCTCGTCGACGTGACCAACCTCGAGCGCAACCTCTACCTGACGACGCAGCTCTTGGAGGCGGGGCGCCCCGTGGTCATCGGCCTCAACATGTGCGACCTGCTCAAGGAGCGCGGCGACGTCATTGACGCCACCTCGCTCTCGCAGCGTCTGGGCGCGCCTGTCGTCGAGGTCTCTGCGCTGCGCGCGACCAACCTCGACGCGCTGGTCAGCAAGGCCGTGGCCGCCGGCAAGGCGGGCGAGATCCCGGCGGGCGCGCGGTGCTTCTCGCCCGAGGTCGAGGAGGCGCTTGGCAAGATCGCGACCATCGTCTCCGGCAGCTGCGACGCCAACCTCGTGCGCTGGTACTCCGTCAAGGTCTTTGAGCGCGACTCCGAGGCCGTGAAGCAGCTGCACCTTTCATCCGACCAGCTCAACCAGGCCGAGAAGATCGTCAAGGCCGTCGAGAAGGCCCGCGACGACGACGCGGAGTCCATCATCACCTCCGACCGCTACGATTGGATCGCCGAGACCATGGGGGCCTGCGTCAAGAAGGCCCCCAAGAGGCTCAGCATGTCCGAGAGGATCGACAAGGTCGTCACCAACCGCGTGCTCGGCCTGCCGATCTTTGTGGCGGTGATGTTCGTGGTGTACTACCTGGCTGTCTCAACGGTGGGCACCTGGGGCACCGACTGGGCGAACGACGGCGTCTTTGGCGACGGCTGGCTGTGGAATCCCGCGGACCAGGCGGCCTACGAGACGGCCACCGAGGAGTATGACGCCGGCTATTACGGCGACAAGATCGACGGCTTCCTGGCTGCGGCCGATGCCGCCGGGCTTGACACCGCCGACGTGAGCGACGCGGTAGCCGCGCTCGCCGAGGATCCGGAGGACGCCGACGCGCAGGCCGTCGTCACCGACTTTGTCGCCGAGGCAGGGGCTGCCGGCATCGTGGCCACCGACGTCCCGATGCACGACGGCGACGGCAACTTCCTCGACGCGAACGAGGAGGTCGTCACGCGCATCGACGCCGAGGGCGAGCCCGTGCTGGCCGACGGGCAGGAGCTCGCGGTCATCGACGCCGTGACCGCAGCGGACTTCGCCGACGCCGTCGCCGCGCAGGAGAGCGCGCCGGCCCTGGAGGACTACGGCAGCTTCGTGCCGTCGGTTCCGTCCGTGATCGAGGGCTGGCTCGCCGCGGCGGGTGCGTCTGAGTTCGTGACCGCCCTCGTGCTCGACGGGATCGTCGCCGGCGTGGGCGCGGTGCTCGGCTTCATCCCGCAGATGCTCGTGCTCTTTGTCCTGCTCTGCTTCCTCGAGGACTGCGGCTACATGAGCCGCGTGGCCTTCGTCATGGACCGCGTGTTCCGCCGCTTCGGCCTCTCCGGCAAGAGCTTCATCCCGATGCTCATCTCGTCTGGCTGCGGCGTTCCCGGCGTCATGGCCACCAAGACCATCGAGAACGAGAAGGACCGTCGCATGACGGCCATGCTCACCACGATGATTCCCTGCGGCGCCAAGACCCCGATCATCGCGCTCGTGATGGGCGTGCTCATCGGCGGCTCCGACGCGTGGTGGGTCGCCCCGATGTTCTACTTCCTCGGCCTCGCCGCCATCATCGTCTCCGCGCTCATGCTCAAGAAGACCAGGATGTTCGCCGGCGACCCAGCGCCCTTCGTGATGGAGCTCCCCAACTACCACCTCCCGACGCTCAAGAGCTGGTGGCTGCACGTGTGGGAGCGCATCTCCGCGTACCTCAAGAAGGCAACGACGATCATCTTTGCCGCGTCGGTCGTGGTGTGGTTCCTGCTCGAGTTTGGCTTCGCCAACTGGGAGGGCGGCAACGGTGCCTTTGGGTTCCTGTCGCTTATGGACGGCGCGCCCGAGTACTACACCGACTACTCGCTGCTCGCGATCGTGGGCAACGCGGTGGCGTGGATCTTCGCCCCGCTCGGCGCCGATACCTGGCAGGCCGCCGCTGCGTCCATCAACGCCCTGATCGCCAAGGAGAACCTCGTCTCCACCTTTGCCGTGATCTACGGCATCGGCGACGCCACCGAGAACTCCGTGACCATGTGGAGTGGCTTCGCGGGCATGTTCACCGACGCCTCCGGAATCCTGCACGTTGGCGCCATGTGCGCGTTCGTGGCATTCAACATGCTCGACGCCCCGTGCTTCGCCGCCATCGGCACGATCCGCCGTCAGATGGACAGCCCCAAGTGGTTCTGGTTTGCCATTGGCTACCAGTGCGTCTTTGCCTGGGCCGTGGGACTGATCATCAACCAGCTGTGGGAGCTCTTCGCGCTGGGTAACTTCGGCGTGTGGACCGTGGTGGCGTTCGTGCTGCTCGCGGGCATGATCTTCCAGATCGCGCGGCCGATGCCCAAGACGGAGCGCGAGGACGAGAAGATCCTCTCCGACCTGTCCGAGTCGGCCGCGTAGGCGACGCGCCAAGTCGGGTTCCCGGGCGCGCCGTCGGCCAGAGCGCCGGCGGCGCGCCCCTCTCTCCAGAAGGAGGCGCTCATGATCAACGTGGCAATCTTTCTCGCCGTGCTCGCCGTGGTCATCGTTGCGGCGGGCCGCTACGTGCGGACGCTGCGTCGCGGCGGCTGCGGGTGCGGCTGCTCGGGCGGGGGAGGCGCGCGCGTCGTGCGCCCCTCGGTAGCCGACACCAACGAGGCGCACTACCCCTATTCCGTTGACCTAACGGTTGAGGGCATGCACTGCGAGCACTGCCTTGCGGCCGTGGAGGCCGCGCTCGACTCGATCGGCGGGGTGTGGGCCCGCGCCAGCCTGCCCGATGAGGTGCGCGTCCTCTCCAAGGACCCGGTCGACCGGGCTGTGCTTGTGCGTGCCGTGGAAGCGGCGGGCTACCGCATAGCGAGGTAGGGCGCCGCCTCGTTCGGCGCGGATTGGCGCTGCGATGCCGCCCTACGGTGCCCAGCTTGCGATCGGACATGTGGCCTTTTGGGGCACGACAGAATAGCGGGGTACTTTTTCGTATGCCCGCAGAGTATCCACGGAAGCGAGCCTCAAAAAGCAGCAGGTAGAAAATTGGTGCTGTTTGGGTAGTACTTAAGGAGGCACGAAAAAAGTACCCAGATAAAACGTGGAGGCCCGCAGATGATCGACAACATCCCCCAGGCGCTCGTATGGGCCGCGCTCGGCTGCGGTTTCACCTGGCTCATGACCACGGCGGGTTCGGCCGTGGTGTTCTTCTTCCGCTCCGAGCGCAAGCTCATGCACCACATCTTCCTCGGCTTTGCCGCGGGCGTCATGGTGGCGGCGAGTGTGTGGTCGCTGCTCAACCCGGCGATCGAGCAGGCCGAGGGGCTCGGCGTGCCCGGTTGGCTCCCCGCAGCGGGTGGCTTTCTCCTGGGCGTCGCCTTCCTCATGATGCTCGACACGTTTCTGCCGCACCTCCACGCCGACGCTGACGAGCCCGAGGGCGTGCCCTCCGACTGGAAGCGCACGACGCTGCTCGTCTCGGCCGTGACGTTGCACAACATCCCCGAAGGCATGTCCGTGGGCTTGCTCTTTGCCATGGCGGCGCAGACCGCCGGGGCAGCGGGGGAGGCCTACCTCGGCATGGCCGTTGCGCTTGCCGTGGGTATAGGCCTGCAGAACTTCCCGGAGGGCGCCGCTGTTGCGCTGCCGCTCGCGCGCGAGGGCATGAGTCGCCGACGCGCCTTCGCGATGGGCAGCCTCTCCGGCATCGTGGAGCCGATCTTTGGCGTGCTCGTCGTCTTGGCCAGCGGGTGGATCGCACCGTACATGCCCTGGCTTCTGGCCTTCGCCGCAGGCGCGATGATTTACGTCGTGGTGGAGGAGCTTATTCCCGAGGCACATCTCGGCGAGCACTCCAACGTGGGGACGCTCGGCTTCATCGCGGGCTTCGTGATAATGATGGTTCTCGACGTCGCCTTGGGATGAGAATAGTAAACCTAATCTAACTTATGGAGAACCCGTGAATCCCACCTCAGGGGTGGGATTATCCGCAAGTTTGTCTATACTAACAAATGTGCCGAGAAGAACGACGACTCGGAACCCGGCACGACGCGTTAACCCTGCCCGAGCGACGGACCCTCTCCCCGTTGCGCACGGCACACCTTGGCGCCGCCTGCTCACCCCCTCAGAGCAGGCGGCGCGCTTTCTCTCTCGGGCACAGGCCCGACACAGAAAGGCCCCCGCCCATCTGCACGCGGAAGTGCTCTTTTTAGGAACTTCCGCTTAGCAGACGGGCGGGGGCGTTTCCCTGCTGCTGGCGAGGACTACTTGGCCTTGCCCTGGTTGGCGACGGCGTTGATCTTGGCCTCGATGGTGGCGGGGTCGCCGATGTAGTGCTTGTCGACGACGTTCCAGTCCTTGTCAAAGGTGTAGGCGCACGGCACGCCAGTCGGGATGTTGACCTCGAGGATCTGCTCGGGGGTCAGCTTCTCAAACTGCATGACGAGGGCGCGCAGGCTGTTGCCGTGGGCGGCGATCAGCACGCGCTTGCCAGCCTCCATCTGCGGCTTGATCTCCTGCTCAAAGTACGGCCAGGCGCGGGCGATCGTGTCCTTGAGGCACTCGGTGTAGGGGAGGTCCTCCTTGGGCACGTCGCGGAACATCTCCTGGACGTGGGGGTCGCGCTCGTCGCCGGGCTCGAGGGCGGGCGGCTGGACGTCAAAGGAGCGGCGCCAGATCTTGACCTGGTCCTCGCCGTGCTCGGCGGCGGCGTCGGCCTTGTTCAGGCCCTGGAGGGCGCCGTAGTGGCGCTCGTTGAGCTGCCAGGCCTTGTGGACGGGCAGCCAGTTGCGGTCGAGCTCGTCCAGCACGCAGTTGAGCGTGTGGATGGCACGCTTGAGCAGCGAGGTGTAGCAGACGTCGAAGTCAAAGCCGGCCTCCTTGAGGGCCTTGCCGCCGGCGTGGGCCTCCTCGCGGCCGGTGTCGGTGAGGTCGACGTCGGTCCAGCCGGTGAAGAGGTTGAGCTTGTTCCACTCGGACTCGCCGTGGCGGACGATGACGAGCTGCATGGTCTGGTCGTCGGACATATGACTTCCCTTCTCGATGCGGAGTTTGTGCGGCGGTCGCCGCACGTCTCCTATAGTAGCCGGAACGGGTATAGTTGACCTTGGTTAACACAAAAGATTTTTCCCGTGGAGCATGAGCATGAACCCAGCTGATTTTCTCGTCATAGCGCTCGTTGCGGCGCTCCTCGCTCTCGCCGTCCGCTCGCTCGTGCGCTCCGGCGCCGATGGCTGCTCCGGATGCGGCAGCAGGGGCAGCTGCTCGGCACACGCGACGGGCGCCCCGTGCCCCGCCGCCTCCGACATGCTTCGCCGCGTCGAGAAGAACCTCGGTTCGCGCCGCCGGTGAGGCAAAGGGGACAGGTTCATTTGTCTCACGATGTCAGTAACAGCGGCGAAACACTCTTGTGAGAACCTCTTCCGGACTATGGGCTTCGCTGGCGTTCGAGAGGAATTCGCATGAGCAGCGAGAAAGACATCGACTTCGTCCTGCGCACCGTCGAGAAGCGCGACATCCGCTTCGTGCAGCTGTGGTTCACGGACGTGCTGGGCAACCTCAAGTGCTTTGCGATCTCCCCGGAGGAGCTCGAGGAGGCCTTCGAGGAGGGCATCGGCTTCGACGGCTCGGCCGTGGACGGCTTTGCCTCGCTCGAGGAGTCGGACATGCTCGCCTTCCCGGACCCGGCAACCTTTGCGCTGCTCCCGTGGCGCCCCAAGGAGTCCGGCGTGGCGCGCGTCTTCTGCGACGTCTACACCCCGTCGCGCGAGTCCTTTGAGGGCGACCCGCGTCGCTGCCTGCGCAGGGTCTTCGCCCGCGCCGACGAGCAGGGTCTCGTGCCCAACGTGGGCCCCAAGATCGAGTACTTCTACTTCGACAACGACCTCGACCCCGTGCCGCTGGACACCGCCGGCTACTTTGACCTCACGCCGATGGACCGCGCCAACGACCTGCGCCGCCAGACCACGCTCACGCTCGAGAAGATGTCCATCCCGGTGCAGTACTCCTACCACGCCGCGGGCCCGTCGCAAAACGGCGTCGAGCTGCGCTTCACCGAGGCCGTGAGCTGCGCCGACAACATCATGACCGCGCGCCTGGTCATCAAGCAGGAGGCCGCCGGCCAGGGCATGTTCGCCTCGTTCATGCCCAAGCCCATCGCAAGTGCCCCCGGCTCGGCCATGTACCTCTACCAGTCGCTGCTCGACCACGACGGCGAGAACCTCTTCTGGGGCCCCAAGGAGCACCACCCCGCGCACCTCTCGGACCTCGCGCAGCACTATGTCGCCGGCATCCTCAGGTACGCGCCGGAGTTCACGCTGGTCACCAACCCCACGGTCAACTCCTACAAGCGCTTCGTCTCCACCGGCGAGGTGCCCACGCACGCCACCTGGGGCCGCAAGAACCGCTCCGCGCTCGTGCGCATTCCCACGCACAAGCCGGGCAAGCACATCGCTACGCGCATCGAGCTGCGCAGCCCCGACCCCACGGCCAACCCCTACCTGGCACTCGCCGTGACCATCGCGGCCGGCCTCAAGGGCATCGAGGAAGAGCTGCCGATGCCGGAGGAGTCCACCTGCGACACCTTCGCCGCGCCCGACCGCGAGCTCGAGGCCAAGGGCATCGAGCGCCTGCCGCGCACCCTCGGCGAGGCCATCGACCGCTTTGAGTCCTCCGACCTCATGCGCGAGGTCCTCGGCGAGCACATCTTCACCTACTTCGTGCGCGAGAAGCGCCGCGAGTGGGAGGAGTTCTGCACGTCCGTGACCGACTGGGAGCGCGAGCACTACTACGGCGGAGTGTAGGCGGCCATCCAGTACGTGAGCCTGGGCCCCTGCGGGTTTCCTCCGAGAGGTGCGCTGCGCGGAACCTCTCTGCGGAAACCCGCGGGGGCCTCCCGCTGCGGCTGGCGCCTGGCGAGAGGGACGATGCTGGCGGCGTGTCCATTTTGTTAAGGAAGTTCGATATCGTGCGACGTGTGCGGGACTCAGGCGCACACTCTACATCTGGCGACGGGCGGGGCGTGTGCCCTGACACGGGAAGACCCGTGCCTCCGTCGGGAAAGGGCGTGACCACGCGCCAAAACTCTTGGGGAAGGAACCCAGACATGAAGAGCATGACCAGAAGGAACTTTCTGACCGTCGCGGGCGCGCTTGCGTCCACCGCCGCCCTCGCGGGCTGCGGCGGCGAGCAGGCCGAGCAGGCTGACGACGCCGCCGGCGCCACCGCCGATGACGCCGCTGCCGACGATGCGGCCGACGGCGACCTCGGCCTCGTGACCGAGGGCTCGATCACCTTTGCCGTCTCGCCCGACTACCCGCCCTTCGAGAACCTCGTCGACGGTGAGTACGTGGGTCTGGACATGGACCTCGGTCGCGCCATCGCCGAGCAGCTCGGTCTCGAGTGCGTCTACACCAACATCGACTTCGACGGCATCGTCCCCGCCATCGTCGCCGGCGGCCAGGCCGACGCGGGCCTCTCGGGCATCTCCATCACCCCCGACCGCGAGGACGAGGTCAACTTCACCACGCCCTACTACATCGACAACCAGGCCGTGGCCACCCTCTCCTCCAACACCGACGTCACCGAGGAGAACGCCGCCGAGGTCCTCAACACCGCCGAGATGACGATCGCCGTCCAGAGCGGCTCGACCGGCGCCGACTTTGCCGCCGAGAACTTCCCCAACGCCGAGCAGCTCGCGTTCCCGCAGTTCACGGATGCCTTCGCCGCCGTCTCCGCCGGCCAGGCCAACGCCGTCTGCGGCAACCTCGCCGTGGTCGAGCAGATGCTCGCCGGCGCCTACGCCGACCAGCACGTCGTGCTCACCTCCGCCACCGGCGAGGAGTACGCCATCTGCGTCAACAAGGACAACGAGGCCCTGCTGAACGCCATCAACGACGCCCTCGCCACCCTCCAGGAGGACGGCACGATCGACGAGCTCATCGCCGCCAACATGGGCTAAGCAACACCCGCATTCCAGGACATGGTCGCGCGGCCCCTTCCCGCTTCTTGCGAGGAGGGGCCGTCAGCGCATACGAAGCGAGGACGTCACGTGAACACTCTTCCGACCAGCACAGCCGGGCAGCGCCGCGGGGCGACGGTTCTTCTCGGCCTCTTGATCGCCGCCATCGCCCTTCTGGGCTCCCTCGCGCTGCCCGTCGAGCGTGCCGACGCCATGGAGGCGGTCAAGTGCACCGGCCGCCCCAACTCCGAGGACGACCCCACCGTCATCATGGGCGACACCGAGTCGCGCATCACCTTTGAGGTCAGCATCGCCGAGGGCGAGGGCGTCACGAGCCTCACCCTGCGCCTTCCCGAGGGAACCAGCTACAGCAACCAGGATCTTGCCGTGACGCTGCTCACCGGCGACGACCTCATGACCAGAAACGAGCTCGACTACACCGAGACGATGGACGGTCGGGGCCTCACCCTCGACTTTGCCGAGCCCATTACCCAAGCGGGCCACCTCAACGTCATGATCTACGACGTGTTCTTCCCCGCAGAGGGCGGCGAGATGCGTCTCGAGGCCACCTACGAGCTGGCCGACGGCACCGTGGCCGCCATCGAGGGCATCCCGTCCATCTCCGTGGAGGGCATCTCGACCACCGAGTCCCTCTCGCAGTGGCTCGAGGAGCAGCCCTGGGTCCAGGCGTGGAACTCCAACCGCTTCCTGCACCTCTTCTTTGACCCGGCTCTTCTGGTCACAAGCTTCCCGGTGGTGCTCACGGGCTTCTTCATGTCCGTCTCGATCGTGGCCGTGGCCTTCCCGCTGGCCATCCCGATGGGACTTCTGCTCGCGCTCATGCGCATCTCCAAGCTGCGGCTTCTTCGCGGCATCGCCACCACCTACGTCAACATCGTGCGCGGCACGCCGCTCTTCCTTCAGATCTACGTGGCCTTCTTCGGTCTGCCGCTCGCCGGCATCCAGATTCCCAACTTCGTGCTGGGCGTCACGGTCATGTGCATGAACTCGGGCGCCTACATGTGCGAGATCTTCCGCGCGGGCATCCTCTCCATCAGCAAGGGCCAGACCGAGGCTGCGCGCTCGCTCGGCATGAACGGCGCGCAGACCATGTTCTACGTTATCCTGCCGCAGATGTTCCGCATCGTGATCCCCAATCTCACGAGCGAGTTCATCGTGCTCTACAAGGACACCTCGCTGCTCGCCGCTGTGGGCATCATGGAGCTCGTCATGTACGCTCGCACGATTGTGGCCTCCACCGGATCGATCACGCCCTACATCGTGGCCGCACTGTTCTACCTGGTGCTCACGCTGCCGCTCTCCAAGGTCACGCGTCACCTGGAGGACCGCGTCCGCGGGCACCGCAGCCGCAAGCACGCCGTCGAGCTCGAGGCGGCCACCGAGAAGGGAGCCTCAGATGAGTGAGACCGTCGTGGCCGACGAGCCGATCCTGCGCATCGTCGACCTGCACAAGAGCTTTGGCGAGACGGTGGTCCTGCGGGGCATCGACGTCGACATCCACCGCGGCGAGGTCGTGGTCGTGCTCGGCCCCTCCGGTTCGGGCAAGTCCACGATGCTGCGCTGCCTGAACCGCCTCGAGGAGCCCACGAGCGGCAAGATCTACTTCGAGGGTCAGGACATCACCGACCCCAAGACAGACGTCAACGACGTCCGCAAGCGCATGGGCATGGTGTTCCAGCAGTTCAACCTGTTCCCGCACCTCGACGCGATGCGCAACGTCATGCTCGCCCAGCAGAAGGTGCTGGGCCGTTCCTCCGCAGAGGCCGAGAAGGTCGCCCGCGAGCAGCTGGCCCGCGTCGGCCTCGCCGAGCGTGCCGACTACTACCCCGACGAGCTCTCCGGTGGCCAGCAGCAGCGCGTGGCCATCGCCCGCGCGCTGGCCATGAACCCGAAGGTCATGCTTTTCGACGAGCCGACCTCCGCGCTCGACCCGGAGATGGTCAACGAGGTCCTCGA
>DXBZ01000066.1 GCA_019116265.1 Candidatus Olsenella stercoravium
GGGAGAGGATGCCCTTGAGGTAGCCAACGGCAAGGTCGGCAATCTTGTCCATCTCGTCGTCAGCGAGCTCCACCCCGGACTCGTAGTGCTCTCGGATGGTGGCAAACTCATCCTCGGCGAGCTCCACCGACTCCAACTGCTCTTCCTCTGACATGCCGGCCTCCGAAATAGAAATCAAATTAAATAAGACAGAAAAACAAAGCTGAGAAGTGCTGATGTCTAGTTCTTCTTGTGTGGACGAGGCTTCTTCTCGCGGCGGACGACGTCCACCTCGACCGGACGGTTGGCCGCCTCGGCCTCAGCCTCGGCCTTGGCCTTCTCCACCACGCGCTGGGTAATGACCTTCTGCTGGATTACCTGCCAGAGCGACGAGGTCACGTAGTAAAGCAGAACGGCCGCAGGCACGCCCCAGCCAAACATGAGCATCATGACCGCCATGACGGCGCCCATAGTCGTGGTCTGGGAGCGCTGCGAAGAGTCCTGCATGGAGGTGTTGAGCACCATGGGGATGAAGGTGAGGACACCAAAGAGAATGTCCAGGACGATGTAGGGAGCCGCCGCGACCCAGTCGCCCGACTCGACCATGGCCGAGCAGGACGTGGCGATGGACGGAAGGATGTTGAAGAAGCTCGCGTTGGCGTCGAGCTGCGAGATGTCACGCGCAACGGAGAAGAGGCCAAAGAAGACCGGCATCTGGAGCAGGATGGGCAGGCAGCCGCCGAGTGGGTTGAACTTCATCTCGGAATAGACCTTGCGGAGCTCCTCTGCCTGGCGCGTGGGGTCGTCCGCATAGCGCTCCTGGATCTCCTTGAGCTTGGGCTGCATGACCTGCATGCGCGCCGTGGAGCGCGTTGAATGCGCCATGAGCGGCGTCAGAATCAGACGAATGATGACGGTCAGCACGATGACCGCAAGACCCCAGTCACCGACAAAGCTCTCGATGCCCGCGAGCACCGTGGTCAGGAAGTCAATAAACCATTCCCACATGGTTCCTCCGCTCCGTTCCCTAGGGGACGGGATCGTATCCTCCAGCATGGAAGGGGTGACACCGTGCGATTCTGCGCAGGGTGAGCGCTCCCCCTCTTACGAGACCGTACCTCTCGATCGCCTCATACGCATACTGTGAACACGTGGGGACATAGATGCAACGAGCGGGAAGTACGGGTGAAACCCTCTTCTGATAGAAACGAATAAGGGCGCGCGCCCCTCGAGAGGGAAGCCCGCCCAAACCGTTTTGAACCATCATATGCCAGCCTTCTCGAGGAGCCTCCTCAGCGAGGTGGCGACCTCGGCCGGCGAGCTGTCGTGCGTCGCCCGTGTCGAGAAGAGAATCACGTCGTAGCCTTGGACAGGCAAATCGCACAGACGCGCGGCCTCGCGCAGGACCCGCTTGCACCTGTTACGAAAGACGGCGTTACCCAGACGCTTGGCGGCGACGAACGCGGCCCTCCCGGGTTTGTCCGCACCCGTCATGAGCACGCGCACGCGGAGGAGAGAGCCGTTGAGGCGCCTCCCCCGCGAGAAGACCCTCTCGAAGTCGCCTCTGGACTTGATGGTCCTCATGGGGCGGCGCTACACGGTGAGGCGCTTGCGACCCTTCGCGCGGCGACGGGCGAGAACGGCGCGGCCGCCCTTGGTGGCCATACGGGCACGGAAGCCGTGCGTGGTGGCGCGCTTGCGCTTGTTAGGCTGATACGTACGCTTCATGTCTATTCCTCCCAGTTGGGTATGAACGTCCAGATTGAGCAATAAGCTCAGAGATTGTAAGGGTCTGCCGTGGGCTCTGTCAATTTTGAGTCCAGACAATCTCCACGATTGCTCCGCAGGTAGGCGGAGCAGAATGCCGCCCCTGATCAACCGGGCTCCCCTGTCTTTTGGAACACGGAAATGAATCCATCTGAATTCGTCATTTCAAAGATGCGTTATAAGTCTTCTTGAATGCTATGATTTCCACACGATGTTTCAGCAGATTACGCAGTTTTCAACAAGTGTTTGACGTTTGTTGAAATATTCCGTTCAGATAGAATTCCGTCTGAAAAGTTTTCTACAGACGTCGAACGAATGTTGAAAGGGGAGAGGGTGCCGAGCGACTTCTATCCGTTCGTCGAGAACGGCACCGCACAGGAGACGGGGGGCGAGGGCACCCTCGAGGTCCGCCATCCCGCGCGCATCGCCATCTATGACGATGCCGCGGCGGCGCCCCGCGTGGTTGAGATAGAGCCCCAGGAGGTGCGCCCCTACCTCGAGGAGATCACGGCCACGGTGAGCCGCCTGGCGCGCGAGCAGGGCGGGACCATCCCCTTCATGGTCATCAGGGAGATCGTCGAGAACTTCATCCACGCCTACTTCCAGGCGCCCACGATCACCATCCTCGACAACGGGGACACGATCCGCTTCTCCGACCAGGGGCCCGGCATCCGGGAGAAGCCGCTCGCGCTCGAGTACGGGACCTCGTCGGCAACCGAGGAGATGAAGCGCTACATCCGCGGGGTGGGCAGCGGCCTGCCCTACGTGCAGCAGTACATGACGGACAAGGGCGGTAGCCTCGAGGTCGAGGACAACATTTCGGGCGGCACCGTGGTCACCATCTCAACCCGCTCAAAGAGCGAGGCGCGCGCCATCTCGGGGGCCGAGCCCGAGGAGGGCGAGAGGAACCTCGCACAGCAGGTCCCCCCGCAGCAGTACTGGCCCCAGAGCGCGGCGACGGGCGTTCCCCTGGGCTGGCAGCAGGTTACGCAGCCTCCTCAGACTCCGACGTTCTTCTCGCCCGCCTACCAGCCGGCCTATCAGACCATGCCCCAGCAGCAGGCGATGGCCGCCGCAGTCCCGCCCGTCACCCTCGACGAGCGGGGCAGCCAGGTGATGTCCTACCTCGCAACACACGAGAGCTGCGGCCCGACCGACCTCGTGAGGGCCTTTGGCTCCTCGGGCGCCACCTGGTCGCGCACACTGTCGTCCCTCTCGGCCCAGGGCCTCGTCATGAAGGACGGCCAGAAGTACCGGCTCACCGGGATCGGAAGAACGTTCGTCTAAGCCTCGCCGAGAAGTTATCAACAATCGCTATACTAGGGTTTCCGTTTTCAACAATCCGAGAATGAGAAGCCCATGGAACTCCCTCTCGAATCAGATGCCGAGGCGCTCTGGCAGGACACGCTCGATCTTCTGAGCGGCAAGGACCTGCCCGAGGCCACGCTCGCCATGCTCAGAAACTGCACGCCCACGAGCATGGAGGGGGCGACGATGCGGGTGGAGACCTCGATGCGCCTCGTCCTCAAGACGGTCGCGAAGAACGCCGACGTCATCGAAGAGTGCCTCTCCCAGGCCGCCTTCGAGCCCATGCGCTTTGAGATCGGCTTTGCAGCCGCGGCACCCTCGAGCGCCCCCCACGCCTCCTCGAGCATGTCGCGCGAGGAGGCCGACAGCTGGGCAGCGGAGACCGGAGGCGGGCGACCCTCCTGGAACGCGCAGGCGCCGCACAAGATCGTCGAGGACACCTGGTCTGAACCCAGCGCGGAGGACCTCCGCGCGGCGGCGGCTCGGAGGCGGAGGAACAACCCTCTCGTCGAGGACATCTCCCAGGCGACCTCAAAGCTCACCTTCGAGCGCTTTGTCCGCGGCGAGGAGAACGACATCGCCTACCAGGCGGCCCTCCAGGTCGCAAACGGCATGAACAGCACCTACAACCCCCTGTTCATATACGGGAAGAGCGGGCTGGGCAAGACGCACCTGCTGCGGGCGATCCAGAACTACATAGCCGAGAACGACCCCTCGCGCCTGTGCGTATACCGCGACGCCTCGTCGTTCATAACCGACTACACCGAGGCCATGCGCGACCCCGAGCGCTCGGCCGCGTCGGTGCTGCGCCAGAACTACGCGGACATCGACGTCCTCATCATCGACGACGTCCAGAAGATGACCGGCAAGGCGGGGACCGTCGGCTTCTTCTTTGACACCTTCAACGAGATCATCGCCAACGGTAAGCAGATCGTGCTCGCCGCCGACCGCACGCCCGCCCAGCTCGGCATGGGGAAGGACGGCTTTGACGAGCGCATCACGAGCCGCCTCTCCTCCGGCTTCACCACCCCGGTCCAGGTCCCCAGCTACGAGCTCAAGCTGCGCCTCATCGAGACCTTCTGCGAGCGCATGCGGGAGGACGCGATGCGCGAGAACGTGGCGGGGCTCACCGGCACGGTCCCTGCGGAGGCCATGAGCTACATGGCCGAGCGCGCGGGCAACAACATCCGCGTGATCGAGGGGTTCTGCCAGAGGTGCCTCTTCGCCGCAACGACGGCCGAGAAGCGCGGCGCGCAGCTAACGCGCGAGGAGATCGAGGCCGTCGCGCGCGAGTGCTGGCCGAGCGCGGGGCGCTCGGTCTCGATCGAGGACGTCCAGCGGGCGGTCGAGAAGTACTATGACATAGACCACTCGAGCCTCGTGGGCAACAAGCGCCACAAGGGCCTCATGGAGGCGCGTCACGTTGCGATCTGGCTCTCGCGCGAGCTCTGCGACCGCACCCTCGCCGACATCGGGAAGCACTTTGGCGGGCGCAGCCACGCGACCGTCATGCACAGCATCAGCGTGGTCGACGAGGCCAGGCGCGAGGACAAGACCTTCTACGACCGTCTCATGCAAATCAAGGAGTCCATCACGGGCAACGCCTGACGGCGGCGACAAAAGTCTGTGGGTATGTTGTTGAAAGGCGTAGAAAAGTGAGGCAACGATGTAGAACGTTCTTCTCGCCCGTTGGGAGATGTCGACGGGTGTCGAGAGGAGAGGTGGACGCGCGCCGTCTCAACAAGGCGTGTGACCTTGGGTGCAAGTGACTTGTCTTCTTTTCTACAGACCCTATTACTACTACTGTTCTTTTATTCTCTAAGTACTATTAGAAGAAGGGGCGACCATGAAGTTCACCGTCAGTCAGTCATCGCTCATGAAGGCCCTCACGGTCGTGTCCAAGGGCATGAGCTCCAACACGACGCTCCCCATCCTCTCGGGCATATACCTCCGTGCGGCGGACGGCAGCCTCGAGCTCCAGACCAACAACCTCTCGATCTCCATCAGACACCTCGTTCCGGCCAACGTCGAGGAGGACGGCGAGACGGTGGTCTCGGGCAAGGTCCTCACCAACATCGCCAAGACCCTTCCCGATGCGGCGGTCACGTTCGAGGACGCCGACCACCAGGTGACGATCTCCTGCGCCAAGTCGACGTTCCGCCTGAACACGCTCAAGGCCGCAGACTGGCCCGCCTTCCCCGAGATCCAGCCCGAGCGCACGATCGAGCTGCCGAGCGAGCTTCTCTCCCGCATGGTCGACAAGGTGTACCGCGTCACCTCAAAGGAGACCACGCGCCAGTACCTCCAGGGAATCCAGCTGACCGTCGAGGACAACACGATCCGCATGGTGGCGACCGACACGATCCGCCTGGCCGTGTGCGACTCCTCCGTCGAAGCGGCCCCCGACGAGCCGTTCTGCTCGGTGATCGGCGGCCAGGTCTTTCACGACGTCCTGGCCATGCCCTCGATCACCGACACGATCTCCATCGGCACGGCCGACAACCAGGCGGTCTTCTCGTTTGGGACCACGACGTTCGTGACGCGCCTGCTCGAGGGGAACTTCCCCTCCTGGCGCCAGCTCGTCTCCCCCACGTGCTCCACGGCGGTCAACCTGGACGTCTCCGAGTTCGCTGCCGCGCTCAAGCGTGTCTCGGTCATCGCCCAGCAGAACGCCTCCATCCGCTTTGACGTCGACGCGGACGGCGGGCTCGTGAGGCTCTCCGCGCGCTCGCCGGAGCAGGGGGAGTCCTCCGAGACGCTCTCCTGCGAGGTCGAGGGTCAGAGTCTTGCGATAGGCCTCAACTACCACTACGTCTTCGACTGCGTGAACGCGGTCACGGACGCCGAGCAGGTCAGGCTCGAGCTCCAGGGGTCCACGCAGCCCGGCATCTTCAAGAGCAACGGCAAGATCAACTACCTGTACCTGCTCATGCCCATCCGGCTCTAGGGACGTGCGACTCGGGGATGGGACTTCTCGTCACAGACGTGGGTCTGCGGGACTTTAGGAGCTTCGAGCGGCTTGACCTCAGCCTCGCGCCCGGGGTCACCGTGCTCGTGGGGCCCAATGCCACGGGCAAGACCAACACGGTCGAGGCGGTGCAGCTGTTGACCTCGGGCACCTCCTTTCGTCGGGCGACCCCCGCGCAGCTCGTGCGCGAGGGGGAGGAGTCGGCCAGGATAGACGCCCGCCTCGTCGGCGATGGGCGCGTGGTCGACGTGCGCTGCGACGTGACCCGCACCGGGAGGCGCTTCTCGCGCAACGGGAAGCGCTGCCGCGCGGCGGACATGCCGGAGTCGCTGGTGTCGGTGCTCTTCTCGCCCGACGACCTCGCCCTGGTCAAGAGGGGGGCGTCGGTGCGTCGCGACGAGCTGGACCTTCTGGGCCGTCAGGTGAGTCGCGGCTACGCGCACGTGCTCGCGGAGTACCAGCGCGCCGTGGAGCAGCGCAACCGCCTCCTGCACGAGGAGCGCCCGGACGCCTCGCTGCTCGAGGCGTGGGACGCTTCGGTCGCCCTCGGCGGCGCGACGCTGCTGGCCGCGCGCCTGCGCCTGTTTGGCCGCCTCGCCGAGAAGGTCTCCCAGGCGTACGGGGTCATATCCGACGGGGAGGAGCTCTGCTGCTCCTATGTGTGCACGCTCGGTGCCGATGCGGCCGAGCTCGGCCGGGAGGAGCTCTGCGAGTTGTTCCTCGAGCGACTGGCCGCCGCGCGCGCGGAGGACCTGCGCCGGCGGCAGACCTGCGTGGGGCCCCATCGCGATGACGTCACCTTTGCCATAGGGGGTCGCGACGCACGGGCCTACGCCTCCCAGGGGCAGCAGCGTTCCGTTGTCCTGGCACTCAAGATGGCCGAGGTCGAGCTCGCCGGCGAGATTTTGGGGAGCCGGCCGATCCTTCTGCTCGACGACGTCATGAGCGAGCTCGACGCACGTCGCCGCGCGGCGATGGTGCGCTTTGTGGACGACGGCATACAGACGCTGATAACCACGACCAATCTCGGGTACTTCTCGCCCGAGCTCCTCGATGGCGCGAAGGTGGTGAGCTTTGGTGAGTGACGAGCTGAGCCGCGAGGTCCGCCTCAGGGAGGGCGGCGGCACGGGCCTGGTCGAGCTCGTCTCCGGCGAGGTCGACCGGATCGGGAGCCAGGGGAGACGCAGCGACGCGACCCTTGCGTGGATCGCCTGGAACGAGGTGAACGGCGACGTCGAACGGGCCCATACCACGGGGGTCTACGTTGGCGAGCCCCGCCGCGGCGCGCGCGACCCCGAGCTCACCGTCTATGTGGACTCCGCCGCGTACCTCACGGACTTCTCGGCAAACCGCGAGATCTACCTCGCGCGTCTGGAGACGGCCGGCCTGCGCTTCTCACGGATTTCCTTCCGTCGGTCCAAGGGCAGGCGGGAGACGGTTGTGCCGCCGCGAAGGAGGGGTCGCGCGCTGGCCGAGCCGCCGGAGCTGGACGCCACCGAGCGGTGCGAGGTGGTCGAGCTGTGCGCAGACCTCCCCGAGGCGCTCAGGGACAGCGTCTCTCGGGCCATGAGCGCGTCGTATCGAGCGCAGAAGCGAGAACATAGCTAATTTGTTGAGACCACCCTCAGCGTGTCTCTCACAGCCTCACAAGCGCTATTATCGTTCGGTCTATGCTAGTTTTGGCTTTGGCCGAACGTAAAAATGCCCTTACAGGGGAGGATGTGAGCGTGGCAAAGAAGAACGACTACGGCGGGGAGTCCATTAAGATTCTCGAGGGCCTCGAGGCCGTCCGCAAGCGCCCCGGCATGTACATCGGCACGACGTCCGCAGCGGGCCTGCACCACCTGGTGTGGGAGATCGTGGACAACTCTGTCGACGAGGCGATGGCCGGATTCTGCTCCAAGATCAAGGTGACGGTCCATCCGGACAACTCCATCACGGTCGACGACAACGGCCGCGGCATCCCCGTGGAGAAGCACCCCGTCAAGAAGATCCCCACCCTCGAGGTCGTTCTCACGATCCTGCACGCCGGCGGCAAGTTTGACAACAACGCCTACAAGGTCTCCGGTGGCCTGCACGGCGTGGGCGTCTCGGTCGTCAACGCCCTCTCCAAGAAGCTCGTGGCACAGGTGCGCCGCGACGGCAAGGTCTACGAGATGGCATTCGAGCGTGGCAAGACCGTGCAGAAGATGAAGGTCGTGGGCACCTCCAAGGCCACCGGCACCTCGATCACCTTCTGGCCCGACGAGGAGATCTTCGAGACCACCACCTACAGCTACGACACCCTCCACGACCACCTGCAGGAGACGGCGTTTCTCAACAAGAACCTCAAGATCGTGCTCGTGGACGAGCGCGAGCTGGTGCCGCGCACCGACGAGTTCTGCTACGCCGGCGGCATCGTGGACTTTGTAAAGTTCCTCAACAACGAGAAGGACATCCTGCCCGGGCTCTCCCGTCCGATCTACATCGAGGGCCGCTCCGCCGCGGACGCCCCTGAGTCCCAGATGGGCGAGGTCGAGGTGTCCATGCAGTGGAACACCGGCTACTCGGAGCACACGCTCTCCTTTGCCAATGACATCTACACCGAGGAGGGCGGCATGCACCTCGAGGGCTTCCGCACGGCCCTCACCAAGGTGATCAACGACTACGGGCGTCGCCAGAACATCATCAAGGAGAAGGATCCCAACCTCACCGGCGACGACATCCGCGAGGGTCTCACCGCGGTCATCTCCGTCAAGCTGCCCGACCCGCAGTTTGAGGGCCAGACCAAGGCCAAGCTCGGCAGCTCCTACATGCGCACGCTCACCAACCGCATTGTCTCGCAGGGTCTGGCCGAGTACCTCGAGGAGCACCCCAACCAGGCCAAGGAGATCCTGAAGAAGGCCTCCCAGGCCGCCAAGGGCCGCCTCGCCGCCCAGAAGGCGCGCCAGGCCACGCGCCGCAAGAGCCTGCTCGAGAGCGCGGCGCTTCCCGGCAAGCTGGCCGACTGCTCGGTGCGCGACCCCGAGATGACCGAGCTCTTCATCGTGGAGGGTGACTCCGCAGGCGGCTCGGCCAAGGACGGGCGCCGCCGCGACATCCAGGCCATCCTGCCCCTGCGCGGCAAGATCTTGAACGTGGAGCGCGTGGGCGATCACCGCGCCTTCTCCTCCGACACGATCCAGGCGCTCATCACCGCCATCGGCACCGGCGTGACGACCGGCTCCGGCGAGGGCGGCGACTTTGACATCACCAAGGCGCGCTACCACAAGATCATCATCATGACGGATGCCGACGTCGACGGCGCGCACATCCGCATCCTGCTGATGACCTTCTTCTACAAGTACATGCGCCCGCTCATCGACGCCGGCTACGTCTATATCGCCACGCCGCCGATCTTTGGCATCAAGGTGCGCAACAAGATCCACTACGTCTACCCGGACGGTAAGACACCCGAGGACGAGATCCTCAACCGCTCGATCCGTGAGCTCGGCCTCAACCCCAACGAGGAGGACGAGGGCGACGCCAAGTCCCAGGCTGCGATCAAGGGCTCGGGCCGACGCCGCAAGGGCTACTCCGTGCAGCGCTACAAGGGTCTGGGCGAGATGGACCCCAAGCAGCTGGCCTCCACGACGATGGACCCGAAGACGCGCATCCTGCAGCGCGTGACCATCGAGGACGCAGCCATGGCCGACCGCGCGGTCCGCGAGCTCATGGGCAACCAGGTCGAGTACCGCCGCGACTACATCGAGAAGCACGCACACGACGCCCGCTTCCTCGACGCGTAACCACCTGACGGGATGATACGAGGGGACAGTCCCTTCGTATCATTTAGACCATGATACGAAGGGACTGTCCCCTCGTATCATCCAGAGAAAGGCCACACGTGGCAGACGAGAA
>DXBZ01000067.1 GCA_019116265.1 Candidatus Olsenella stercoravium
ACCTTGGGCAGGTCGGCGATCGGCTCGGTGTTGCGGATACCGGCGACGACGTCCTCGCCCTGGGCGTTGACCAGGAAGTCACCGTAGCGCTCGTTGGTGCCGTCGGCCGGGTTGCGGGTGAACGCGACGCCGGTGGCGGAGGTGTTGCCCTTGTTGCCGAAGGCCATCACCTGGACGTTGACGGCGGTGCCGAGCTCGTCGGGGATCTTGTTCTGCTTGCGGTAGAGGATGGCGCGATCGGTGTTCCAGGAGCCGAAGACGGCCTGCTCGGCAAGACGGAGCTGCACCAGCGGGTCGTGCGGGAACTCGATCTTGCCGTCGACGAGCACCTCGGGGTACTTCTCGGCGTCGACGTTGTCGGCAAAGATCTGCTTGAAGGTGGCGACGAGGTCCTTGAGGTCGTCGGCATCGAGCTCGGTGTCGAGCTTCACGCCCTTCTCGGCCTTCTTGGCGGTGATGGCGTCCTCGAAGAGCTGGCCGGAGACGCCCATGACGACGTCAGAGAACATCTGGACGAAGCGACGGTAGGAGTCGTAGGCAAAGCGGGGGTTCTCGGTCTGCTTGATGAGGCCCTGGACGGAGTCGTCATTGAGGCCGAGGTTGAGGACGGTGTCCATCATGCCCGGCATGGAGAACGGCGCGCCGGAGCGCACGGAGACGAGCAGCGGGTCCTCGGAGTCGCCGAGCTTCTTGCCCATGCGCTCCTCGAGGTCCTTGCGGTACTCGTCGATCTCGTCGAGGACGCCCTCGGGCCAGACGTTACCGGCGCTGGAGTAGGCAACGCAGGTCTGGCAGGTGATCGTAAATCCGGGAGGGACGGGAAGGCCGATGTTGGCCATCTCGGCGAGGTTGGCGCCCTTGCCGCCCGTGATCCACTTGGCCTCGGCGACGGACTCGCCCGCGACCTCGGTCACGTTGTTGCCGTTGGCGTCGAAGCCAAAGCGGTATACGTGCTTTTCTGCCATGGTTCTCCCTTGCTTTCTATGTCCGGACGCCCCCGGGGGGACGCACTTACGACAGACGTACATCCTAGGTAATCCTAACAGCGTGCGACGAAAGCGCAAGTTTGAATTGGGTAATCGGAGCCACTTGGCGCCCAAACGTAGAGGGGCGACCGAAAGACATCGGTCGCCCCTCGCCAAAAAGCTCCGAGAGATGCGTCACTCCGTGTAGAGCGGCTTGTCGTAGACGGCGCCGATCTCGTGCGTCGGCTCCTCGCCCGTGAGGGTCGAGATGACGGTGACGGCGGGGCCGAGCAGGTCGATCGAGGGGATGCCGCGACGGTCGAGCTCGCGGCGGATCTCGCGGCGGAGCGTGCCGTTTGCGAACGTGTGGAACACCGCACAGGGTCGATCGGCGTCGTAGCGCTCGTCGAAGTAGGCGCGCACCGTGTCGACGTCCTTCACGTTGGAGAGGCGCTCGATCTCGACCGAGGAGTCGCCAAACTGGGCGGCAGCGGCCATGACGACGGTGTTCGCCGTCTCGCCGCGGGCGTCGGACAGAACGTAGATGAGGGGGACGACCTCACCGAAGATGTCGTCATCCAGGTCGAGCTTGTTCATCTCGTATCCTCCCAAGTCCCAGACGGCACAGCATGTCCAAACCGCACCGAAATCGTACCCTACTTCTTGCGGGAGAGCGCGCCGATGTCGGCGACGCCCGCAAAGACCTCAACAAACCTGTTGAGCAACCGCAGGCGGTTCTCCCTTACCGCAGTATCCTCGTCCATGACAAGCACGTCATCAAAGAATCGGTCGATGGGGGCTCTGAGTTCGGCAAGTGCGGTCAGGGCCGCCGCGTAGTCGTTGGCCCCGAGCGCCCGCGAGACGGAAACGGAGCCCTGCTCGCAGGCATCGAGGAGGCTCTTCTCGGCCCCACCGAGAAGAGCGGTGTCAACGGAAGTCCCCAGCGACGCGTCGCCCAGGTGAGCGGCGCGCGCATAGGCGGTCGCGAGGTCATCGAAGAGCTCGGGGCTCTGCGCGCGGGCGTCCTCGAGGGCGTGGGCACGGGCCATGAACTCGACGGGGTCGATGACGCCGACGGCGGAGACCGCCTCGATCGTGTCGGGGCGAAGCCCCTCGTCGCGCGCGATGGCAACCAGGCGGCCCTGGAAGAACCTCACGACCGCAGAGGCGACCCGCTCGAGGTCGAACTCGAGGCCCTGCGCCTGGTAGGCGCCGAGCGAGAGGCCGATGAGCTGGCGCAGGTCACAGGTCGGCAGCGTGCGCAGCATCGCGATGATGCCGATGGCGGCGCGGCGCACGGCGTAGGGGTCGGAGGAGCCGGTGGGGGGCTCGTCGATGGCAAAGATGCCGCAGACCGTGTCGAGCTTGTCGGCGATGGCGACGCAGCGGCCGCAGACGCCGCTCGGGAGCTCGTCGCCGGCAAAGCGCGGGCGATAGTGCTCGCGGATCGCGTCGCAGACCTCCTCGGCCTCCCCCGCTGCCGCGGCGTAGTAGCCGCCCATGACGCCCTGCTGGTTGGTGAACTCCACGACGGCCTGGGAGACGAGGTCCGCCTTGGCGAGGTGCGCCGCACGCGCTGCGGCGGCCACGCTGCCCTGGCCCTCCCCCGCCTGCTCGGCGACCGCGGCGGCGAGGCCCTCCATGCGCTCGACCTTCTGCAGCATGGTGCCCAGGCGCTCCTGGAAGGTCACCGAGCCGAGGCGCTCGACGAACTCCTCCATCGGGCGCTTGAGATCCTCGTCATAGAAGAACTTGGCGTCGTCGAGGCGGGCGCGCACCACGCGCTCGTTGCCGGCCACCACCGTATCGGAGACGCGCGGATCGGCGTTGGAGACCACGACGAACTCGCGCGTGAGGTTGCCGGCGGCGTCGTAGATCGGGAAGTAGCGCTGGTTGGAGAGCATCGACTCGCAGATGATCTCGTGCGGGACCTCGAGGAAGGCCTCATCGAAGGTTCCCACGAGGACCGTCGGCCACTCGCAGAGGTTGACGACCTCGTCGAAGGTGCGCTTGGGCGTGTCAACGTGCGCGCCGCCGCGCTCGGCCTCGATCTGCGCGATCCCGGCGCGGATGGCCTCGGCGCGGCGCTCCGCCGAGAGCACGAAGGCGCGCTCGAGCGTCGCCTCGTAGTCGGCCGGGGATGCGACGGGGTGCTCGCCGGGAGCCAGCACGCGATGGCCGCGCGTGGTGTTGCCGGAGGTAACGTCGGCATAGGTCACGGGCACGACGTCCGTGCCGAGGAGGGCGCAGATCCAACGGATGGGGCGCACGAACGTGGCGTGCTCAGACCCCCAGCGCTGGCTGCGGTAGTTGGGCCACTGGAGGCCGCCGATGACCTCGGCGGAGAGCGGCGAGAGAATCGAGACGGCGTCGCGCGAGGGGATGCTGCGCTCGGCGAAGACGTACTCGCTGCCGTCCGCGTCGACGC
>DXBZ01000068.1 GCA_019116265.1 Candidatus Olsenella stercoravium
GACCGCCAGCTCCGCAACGTCGTGGACGGCCTCGGCGGCATCGCCGACGGCATGCCGCGCCAAGACGGCTTTGACATCACCGTGGCCTCCGAGGTCATGGCGGTCTTCTGCCTCGCGACCGACCTCATGGACCTCAAGGCCCGTCTCGCCCGCATGGTCATCGCCTACACCTACGACCGCAAGCCCGTGACCGTGGCCGACATCCATGCCGAGGGCGCCATGGCGGCGCTGCTCAAGGATGCCATCAAGCCCAACCTCGTCCAGACCCTCGAGGGCAACCCCGCCTTTGTCCACGGCGGCCCCTTCGCCAACATCGCCCACGGCTGCAACTCCGTCGAGGCCACCACCACGGCCCTCAAGCTCGCCGACTACGTGGTCACCGAGGCGGGCTTTGGTGCGGACCTGGGTGCCGAGAAGTTCCTCGACATCAAGTGCCGCTACGCGGGGATCCAGCCGAGCGCCGTGGTCCTCGTTGCCACCGTGCGCGCGCTCAAGTACAACGGCGGCGTCGCCAAGGCGGATCTGGGGACAGAGAACCTCGAGGCGCTCGAGGCGGGCATGCCCAACCTGCTGCAGCACGTCTCCAACATCCGCGACGTCTGGGGCCTGCCCGTCGTGGTGGCCATCAATGCCTTCCCCACGGACACCGCCGCCGAGCTCGCGCTCGTCGAGCGCAAGTGCAACGAGCTCGGCGTCAACGTCGCCCTCTCCGAGGTCTGGGCCAAGGGCGGCGAGGGCGGATGCGCGCTCGCCGAGGAGGTCGTGCGCCTGTGCGAGCAGCCGAGCGACTTCCGCTTTGCCTACGACGCGGACGACACGATCGAGAACAAGCTCACCGCCATTGCCACCAAGGTCTATCACGCCGATGGCGTCGACTTCACGAGCGCTGCGGCAAAGCAGCTCAAGCAGCTCGAGGATCAGGGCTTTGGCAACCTCCCCATCTGCGTGGCCAAGACGCAGTACTCCTTCACCGACGACCAGACCAAGCTCGGCGCCCCGCGCGGCTTCCGAATCACGGTCCGCAACCTCAAGGTGTCCGCCGGCGCCGGCTTCATCGTGGCGCTCACCGGCGACATCATGACGATGCCGGGCCTGCCTAAGGTGCCCGCCGCCGAGAAGATCGACGTCACGCCCGACGGGCGCATCATCGGCCTGTTCTAGCCCGCGTCAACACGAGGAGGGGTGCCGGTGGACGAGAGGCTCACCGAGCTGAGTTGCGAGGAGTTCGCCGATCGCCTCGCCTCGAGCGAGGGCGTTCCCGGAGGGGGCGGCGCCGCCGCGCTCGCGGGATCGCTCGCGGCTGCGCTCTGCTCCATGGCGGGCGCGCTCACGGTTGGCAAGCCGCGCTTCTCCGCGGTCGAGCCCGAGGTGCTCGCGATCATGGAGGACGTCGAGGATGTGCGCTTTCGCCTGCTCGAGCTCGTCGACGACGACGCTGCCGGCTTCTCGCCGCTCCTCGCCGCCTACGCGCTGCCAAAGGGCGACTCGCGTCGCGCCGGCGCGATCGAGGAGGCGACTAGGGGCGCCTGCATGGCGCCGCTGGCGATGATGGGGGAGTGCTGCCGCGCCATCGTCCTGCTCGAGGAGATGGCCGACAGGTGCTCCCGGCTGCTCGCCTCTGACGTCGCCTGCGGCGCGCTGCTCGCCTCGGCCGCGCTCCAGGCGGCGAGCGTCAACGTGTTTGTCAACACGGCGGCCCTGCCCGCCGACGACACGACCTCGAGCATCGAGTCGGCCTGCTCCGAGATGCTCGACGAGTTTGTCCCGCGCGCCCGCGCCCTCGCGGCGCGCCTCGCGGGGAGGTCGGTCCGCTGATGGCGCTCCTGCTGAGGGGGGCGCCGGTCGCGGCCGCGCTCTCCGAGGACGTCGCCGCCCGCGCCTCGACGCTCGCCGAGCGCGGGGTCACCCCGACGCTCGCCATCGTGCGCGTGGGGGAGCGACCCGACGACCTCTCCTACGAGCGCGGTGCCCTCAAGCGCTGCGAGAAGGTCGGCGTCGCCGTGCGGAGGCTCGTCTTTCCCGATGACGTTGGGCAGGAGGTTCTTCTCGACGCCATCCGCTCCGTCAACGAGGACGCCTCGATCCACGGCTGCCTGATCTTCCGGCCGCTGCCGACCGCGCTCGACGAGGCGGCCGTCTGCGCGGCGCTCGATCCCGCCAAGGACGTCGACTGCGTGACGGACGGCTCGCTCTACGGGGTGTTCTCGGGCCGTCCCGTGGGCTTTCCCCCGTGCACGGCGGAGGCGGTTCTCGCCCTGCTCGACCACTATGGCGTGAGCCTCGAGGGCGCCCGCGCCGCAGTGGTGGGACGCTCCCTCGTGATCGGCAGGCCCGTGTCGATGATGCTGCTGGCGAGAAACGCCACCGTCACCATGTGTCACTCCAGGACGCGCGACCTGGGCGCCGTCTGTCGCGAGGCGGACGTCCTCGTCGTCGCGGCGGGTCGCCCCGGCGTGGTGGGCCTCGAGGCCGTCCGTCCGGGTCAGGTCGTGGTGGACGTCGGCATCAACTGGGACGAGCGGAGCGCGCGCCTCGTCGGTGACGTAGACTATGACGCCGTCAGCGGCGTCGTCGACGCCATCACGCCCGTCCCGGGAGGGGTGGGCTCCGTGACCACCGCGGTTCTCGCCAGGCACGTTGTCGAGGCCGCCGAAAGGAGCTGCCGATGAGGGTTACCGAGAAGCCGTCCTCGTCCTACAGCGGGGCGATGACGCCGGCGTCGATGGAGCTCAAGAACGAGCGCGTCGCCGAGACCAAGGCGGGCACCGACGTCGTGAGCGCGCTCGTGCTGTCCGTGCTGGCGGGCGTCTTCATCTCCATGGGTGCGACGTTCATGCTGGTCGTCAAGTCCGACGCCTCGCTGCCCTTTGCCGCGACCCAGCTCCTGGGCGGGTTCTCCTTTGCGCTCGGGCTCTTCTTGATTCTGGCCGCCGGCGCCGAGCTCTTCACCGGCAACTGCCTCATGGTCATGGGTCCGCTCTCCGGGCGCTTCTCGTGGGGGAGGCTGCTCGCCAGCTGGTGCGTGGTCCTTCTCGGCAACCTTGTGGGGAGCGTGCTCGCAGCTGCGCTCGTGCTCGCCGCCGACGTCGCCTCGGCCAACGGCGGCGCGTTCGGGGCAGCCGCGATCTCGGTGGCCGAGGGCAAGGTCGCGCTCGGGTGGGACGTCGCCTTCTTCCGCGCGATCCTGTGCAACCTCCTGGTCTGCCTCGCGGTGTGGGTTGGCCATTCGGCCAACTCCGTCACCGACAAGTTCTTCTCGGCGCTGCTTCCCGTCATGGCGTTCATGGCGGCGGGCTTTGAGCACTGCGTCGCCAACATGTTCTTCTTGCCCTACGCGCTCATGCTCCAGGCGACGGGGGTCGCCGCCGGCACGGTCGACGTTGGGGGCGTCCTGCACAACCTGAGCGCCGCCACGCTCGGAAACCTCGTCGGCGGCGTCGTGCTCGTGGGCGTGTCGTACTGGTTCGTCTACGGGCGCTCACGCGCCGAGAGGAGGAAGCGTGACTGACGAGAAGGGCGCGCTGCCCGAGGTGAACGCGCAGGGATTCAGGCCCATCGACAAGGCGCGCGTCGAGGCGGCGGTGAGGGAGCTTTTGCTCGCCATAGGCGAGGACCCCGACCGCGAGGGGCTTCTTGGCACGCCGGACCGCGTGGCGCGGGCGTGCGAGGAGATCCTCGGCGGCATGCAGGAGGACCCGGGCGTCCACCTGCGCAAGCAGTTCCACGAGCCCGGCAACCAGGAGATGGTGATCGTGAAGGACATCCCCTTCTCGTCCCTCTGCGAGCACCACATCCTGCCCTTCACCGGGCGTGCGCACGTCTGCTACATCCCGCGCGACGGGCGCATCACCGGGCTCTCCAAGATCGCGCGCTGCGTGAGCGGCTACGCGAGGCGCCTGCAGGTCCAGGAGCGGCTCACCGGCCAGATCGCCGACGCCATGGTGCGGGAGCTTGACCCGCTCGGCGTGCTGGTGGTGCTGGAGGCCGAGCATA
>DXBZ01000069.1 GCA_019116265.1 Candidatus Olsenella stercoravium
CGCGACCTCATGCGCGCCATGGGCATGGAGCCGCAGGTGGCCCTCACGATGCCGCTTCTGGTGGGCACCGACGGCCACAAGAAGATGTCCAAGAGCTACGGCAACTACGTGGGCCTCACCGACGAGCCGGCCGACATGTACGGCAAGGTCATGTCCATCACCGACGAGCTGGTGCCGCTCTACTGGCGCCTCTGCTCCACGGCCAACATGGACAAGCTTGACGCTATCGACGCCGCCTTTGCGGACGGCTCCGCCGACCCCTACGCGCTCAAGCGCGAGCTGGCCGCCAACATCTGTGACCTCTACCACGGCGAGGGTGCCGGCGCCGCCGCGAGCGCGGCCTTTGACGCGCAGTTCAAGCGCGCCAAGGCCCCGATGACATGCCGGAGTTCCCGCTCTCGATCGTCGAGGTCAACGACGAGGGCAAGGTCTACCTGGGTAAGCTCCTCGTGGACGTCTGCATCGCCAAGTCCACTGGCGAGGCGCGCCGCCTCGTGGACGGTGGCGGCGTCAAGATCAACGGCGAGGCCGTCGCGCCCAAGTGCTACAACGTCGACCCCGCGCTCTTCTCGGCCGGAACCACGATTCAGGCCGGCAAGAAGCGCTGGGCGCGTCTGGTGTAGACCCCATTTTTCCGGTTTGGGTTCACGGTGCGCGGTTCGTGCCCCGCACCGGTGAGCGCCAACTGGGGTTTTACGGAAAGACAACGTCAATCGACCCGCTCGGTGAACCCAAACCTCTTTTTGGTTTGGGTTCACCGTCGTTATGGGGGAGTTCTGCGACCTGCGGTTTTGTCACGATATACTCTGCAAGGAGCAAAATGGTGAACCCAAACCGTTCTGGTGGGAAGGAAGAGATGGCGAGAAGAACCACGTTTCTGGAGAAACACGGCGTCCCGGAGCTGCTGGCGCCCGCTGGCGGTCCGGAGCCGTTCAACGCCGCGCTCGCTGCCGGCGCCGACGCCATCTACTGCGGCCTCGACAACGGCTTCAACGCCCGACGCGGGGCCAAGAACTTCGACGACGAGTCCTTCTGGGTCGCGTGCCGCCGGGCGCACCTGGTGGGTGCGCGCGTCTACGTGACGGTCAACGTCGCCGTCTCCATCGAGGAGCTGCCCCGCGCGCTCGAGCTGGTGCGCCGCGCGTGGGAGCTGGGCGCGGACGCCTTCATCGTCCAGGACTGGGGCCTCATGGCAGAGATTCGCCGCCGGTGGCCCGAGGTGGAGACCCACGTCTCCACGCAGGCCAACGTTCACGACGCGCGTGGCGTGGCGTGGTGCCGCAACGTCTGGGGCGTGGATCGCGTGACGCTCTCGCGCGAGCTCTCGCTGGCAGAGATTGGGCGCATCGCCGAGGAGGGCGCCGAGCTGGAATGCTTTGGTCACGGCGCGCTCTGCTTCTGCTACTCGGGCGTGTGCCTGATGAGCTCGATGAACGGCGGCCGCTCGGCAAACCGCGGCCTCTGCGCGCAGCCGTGCCGGCTGCCCTACGACCTGGTGGACGAGAAGGGCGAGGTGCTCGAGATTCCGGGAGTGGCCACGCAGGGCATTCCCGAGACGAGTCGCGGCGTGGGCGGTACGCGCCTGCTCTGTCCCAAGGACTATCGCACGATCGACCGCGTGCGCGAGATGCGCGACGCGGGCGTGGGCTCGCTCAAGATCGAGGGGCGCATGAAGGCGCCCGACTACGTGCTCTCCGTGGTGGCGGCCTATCGCGACGCGCTCGACGCCCTGCGTGACGGACGTGACGACGACGCCGCCCGCGCGGCGCGCGACCGGCGCCTGCGCCGTGCGTTCAACCGCGACTTCACCGAGAGCTACCTCTGGGGCGGCTCGGACAACGACATGATGAGCTACGAGCGCTCCAACAACCGCGGCGAGCTCGTTGGGCGCGTCGTCGGGTCGCATGCGCTCGAGGACGCGCTCGTGCGGCGCGGCGGCGGCAACGGCGGGCGCGAGCGCATGCGCCGCGTCACGCGTGCCGACGTGGAGGTCCTTCTCAGCGAGCCGGTGGGAGCCGGTGACCTGCTGGAGATTCGCCCGGTCTCCGACCCGTCGCAGTTCCTGACCGCGCACGCCGAGGCCGACGCAGAAGCGGGGGAGACCATCACCTGCCGGACGGCCCGGCCCATGGAGGAGGGCTCGCTCGTGCGCGTGATTCGCTCGCAGGCGGCGCTCGACGAGGCGGCGCGCGTGGCGAACAAGGACGTGGTGCGGCGGCGCCCGGTACGGGTGCGCGTTGCGGCGCGCCTGGGGGAGCCGTTTGCGGTGGAGCTCGAGACGCTCGACGGCGCGGCGGTGGCGCGCGCCGAGGGCTTTGTCGTGGAGGCGGCGCGCACCCGCGCGGTTTCCGGGGAGGACCTCGTCGAGCACGTGGGTCGCATGGGGCAGAGCCCGTTTGCGCCCGTGAGCTGGGACGTCGCGCTGGATGCCGGCTGTGGCATGTCCTTCTCGGCCGTGCACAAGGTTCGCGCCGAGGCGTGCGCGCGGCTCGAGGAGGCCCTGCTCGCCCCCTATGCCGCCCGGTCCCTGCCAGTTGGGGACGGTCCCCGGTTGACGGATGCGGCCGGTTGCGGCGAGGGGGCGTGCGTGTGCGCGCTGGTGGCGACGCCGGAGTGCGCGGAGGCGGCGCTCGCGGCCGGCGCGACGCGCGTCTACGCGCCTGCGGACGACCTCGCGCGGGGCACATGGCCGGACGGCGTGATCCCCTGGCTGGACGAGGTCTGCCGCGAGGCCGACCACGCCCGCCTGGACCCGTGGGTGCGCGCCGGCGAGCCCGTGGCGGTGGGCAACGTCTCCGAGCTCGCCCTCGCCGTCGAGCGCGGCGCGGATCCCGAGGTCCGCTCCTGCATCCCCGTCCACAACGCGTCCGCCCTGGCCGCGCTCGCCGGAGCAGGGGCGGCCGGCGTCTGGCTCTCGCCTGAGCTCACGCTCGAGGAGGTCTGCGCGCTCGCCCGGGTGTCCCGTGTGCCCGTGGGTCTCTCCGTCCTGGGCCGCGAGCGCGTGATGACGAGCGAGCACTGCGTCCTGCAGGCGCTCGGCCGCTGCCGGCACGACTGCGCCCGCTGCCCGGAGCGCGCCCGTCGCCTCTCCCTGCGCGACATCGACGGCAACCTCCTGCCCGTGCGCACAGACGTCAACGGCCGCTCGCGCATCTGGTGCGCCCGCCCGCTCGACGCGACGCCGCAGGTCCCGGAGCTCGTGGAGGCCGGAGTGGCCCGCCTGCTCGTGGACGCCCAGCTCATGGACGTCTCCGAGGTCGGCGACGCCGTGACCCGCGTGACCCGTGCCCTCGAGGCGGCCCGCACCGGCCGCCGTCCCGCGCCGCGCGCCAAGGGAGCCACGTCAGGACATCTCTTCTCGCCCATTGGGTAAGATGTCTCTCGGACAACAACTGCGCCCGGCGCCGCCGCGCCGCGCGCCCAGCGAAAGGAACACCATGGCTGTTGATCGCGCGCTTCTCGACGCAACCCTCGACGTCATCCGCCAGAGCCTCCAGGCCGACGGCGGCGACGTCGCCCTCATAGACGTGACCGACGACGGCGTGGTCACCCTGGAGATGCAGGGCGCCTGCGCCGGCTGCCCCCTCTCCTCCCTCGACATGTCCGAGGGCATCGAGCGCATCCTCATGGAGCACGTCCCCGGCGTGACGCGCGTCCAGCCCGCCGCGTTCTAGGGCGGGCGAGAAGAACGTGCTGCTGAACGACATCTACCAGGCGCTCGACCCGGTGGCCTTCTCGTTGGGCCCGCTCACGGTGCGCTGGTACGCGCTGGCCTACCTCGCTGGTTTTGTGTGTGCGGGCGTGGTGCTGTGGCGCACGCAGCGGCGCTGGAGCCTGGGGCTCACCCTCGACGACGTTCTCTCGATCATGATCGGCATCGTCTTTGGCATCCTCATCGGCGCGCGCCTGTTCTACGTGGTCTTCTACGGGGCGGGCTACTACCTTGAGAACCCGCTCGAGATCATCATGCTCAACCACGGCGGCATGAGCTTCCATGGAGGCCTCGTGGGTGCCGTCGTGGGCGGCAGCCTGGTGTGTTGGCGTCTGGGCATCTCCATCCCTACGGTCTGCGACATGGGCGTGATCGGCGCACCGATCGGCCTCTTCTTTGGCCGCTGCGCCAATTTCGTGAACGGTGAGCTCTGGGGCAAGGAGACCGACTTGCCCTGGGGCGTCATGTTCGAGACGGGCGGCGGGGTGTACCGCCATCCCTCCCAGCTCTACGAGGCCGTGCTTGAGGGCCTGGTGATCTTTGCGGTGCTCTATGCGCTCTCGCGCCGTGTGCCGCCGCGCCCGCAGGGCACCTTTATGGGCACGTTCCTCACGCTCTACGGCGTGTTCCGCTTCCTCGTTGAGTTTGTCCGCGTGCCCGACGCCCAGCTCGGCTACCTCTTTGGGCCCATCACGATGGGCCAGCTCCTGAGCCTGCCGCTCGTTCTCCTCGGCATAGCGATTCTGGTCGTGGCGCATCGGCTGAACCGGCCGCAGCGCGGCTACCTTGAGCGTTAGCGGTCCGCTCGCCCCGGCTTGACGCTCGGGCGAGAAGGACGTCACGTTGCGCCCTACCCGCGGGCGGAGTCCTCGGGCGTGATCGTCATGGACTGGAAGCGGTTGGCCATGTAGGCGTCGTCGTAGTGCTCGGCGTAGAACTCCTCGACGGGCGAGCTGGGCGGAAGGCCGCTCTCGCGCTGGTACCAGCACTCGAGGGACTGCAGCGTCATGACGCCGTTCACCAGCATGAGAATCGCGCAGATCGTGGTGAACGAGTAGCGTGCCTGCCAGGGGATGAGGTTGATGAGCTTCAGCAGCCACGGCAGACAGAGCTTGATCCACACAAAGCCGAGCGCGCCCCACATGCACATGAAGAGGGTCGAGGTGCGGCCCTGGAAGAGCGCAGCGATTGGGTCCGGGAAGAGCCCAAAGATCGTGGAGCCGGAGTAGTCCCACGCCACGGCGCCAAAGCCGACCTGCATGAACCAGGAGACCGCCGCCTCAAAGAGCCCGCCGATCACGGCTGACACCAGGAAGATGACCACGGGATTCGCGCGATAGAAGCGGTTCAGCGCCACGGTCATGAGCACGGCGCCAAAGCCGTAGATGGGCGAGAAGGGACCGTAGAGCATGCCGGCGCGGTCCTGGTAGACGCCCGGGTCCACGACGACCATGTGGTAGACGGTCTCGATGGCGAGCCCCAGCACGCAGCAGACCACGAAGACCCAGAACAGGTTGAAGAAGTCCAGCTCGATGAAGCCGCGGTCTCCCTTGGCGCGACCGAGCGTGCCCGCCTCGGCCGCCTCCTCGGTCTCCATGTCGCGCAGCTTGCGCTGGAGCTGACGCTCCGAGACCAGCGTGGGGTCGATGGTTGCGGAGATGACAAGAAGGACCACGAGCCGCACCCCGTCGTAGATGAGGTTGTCGCCAAAGCCGTTGAGCATGATCTCCAGCACCAGGTTGACGATGCCCACGGCGAGCAGGGCGTAGGCGATTTGCGCCACGTAGCGCCGGCGGTCTTTGAGCACGAGCACGCCAAAGGCGACGTAGCCCACCGACGCCACGAGCATGACCACAAGCTGGGCGGCGGCGAGCGTCATGGTGAGCGTGACGTCGTGACGCTCCCGGTAGAGGTCGGCGCCGTACTGGATGAGCGGTACCGCGATGAGCGCGATCAGAGCAAGCACGGCGGCCGCCGTGACCAGGCAGTAGACGCCATAGACCTTGAGAAGGACGGAGATCTTGCGGCTCTCGGCCGGCGTCGGCGCCGGGGCGTGCGCGGGGGTTTTGTGGGCGCTCATGGGGCTCCTCTATGAGTTGTGGCTCGTAGCGACATCGTACCCAGGCGCGGCCGCCTCTAACGCGGATATCCCGGCCGCTCGGGGCTGGACTTTCAGCTGCTCCCAAGGTTCGACTATGATACTGCCGAGATAATCGTGCGCCTGCGCATCGGGCGCCGACGACGGGAGGCCATCATGTTCTGTCCCAAATGTGGTACGCAGCTGCCGGATGGCAGCAGGTTCTGCGGCAAGTGCGGGGCCCAGCTCGCCGACGCGTCGCAGCCGGCGGCTGCCTCCGGAGCGGCACCGGCGGCGCCCCAGACGCCTCCCGACTTTGGCTCGGGCGCGCCCACCGTTCCCGGTGCCGCGCCGCAGAAGTCCAAGGGCAAGGTTGGCCTCATCGTCGCGGCTGTCGCGGCGGTCGCGGTCATCGCGCTGGCCATCTGGGGCGTTGTGAGCTGCGTGGGCGGCGGCGGGCGTGGCTCCGCTCAGTCGATCGCCGACGGTGTCAGCGCCTCCTTCAACACCATGATCGAGGGGAACTTCTCCGCGGACTCCATGCAGGAGGGCGTCAGTGACCTCATCGACCTCATGCCGCAGGAGGCGGTCGAGTACTCGCTCAACGAGCAGGGCATTACGCGCGAGGAGCTCAGCGAGACCATGATGACGATGTTTGAGGGCATCGAAGACTACACCTCGCTCACGAGTCTGATTGACATCAAGTTCCAGGCCTCGGTCGGCGCGCCGCTTGCGGGCGACGAGCTGGCCGACGTCAACGAGAGGCTCAATGCCGCGGGCATGAACGTCAACGTGACCGAGGGCAACCACATCTCCTACGTCATGACGATGGACGCCTTTGGCCAGCAGAGCGACCAGAGCCTCGACGAGAGCGGCATGTACGCCATCAACATCAACGGATCCTGGTACCTCTGGGGTGCCGGCGGCCTCTAACCGTTCAAGGGGATAGCCTCCTTTCGGCTCATTTCCTATGCGGCCATCTACCTGCACTGATTCAAGTAATTGCAGGTAGATGGCCCTCTTTATGTGCATAGAAAAACGCTGTCGTGAAGGAAGGATTGTTGTTGACAATACAGAATGTGTAACGTACCATAATGTGCAACGATAGAGAGGGGGACACCATGGCCAAGAAGACCCTGGACATCACGACGCGCGAACAGCTGGACGTCTACATGAACCCGCAGCGTCAGCGCCTGTTGCACGAGATGCAGGTCCTCGCGCGGCCGGCCACGTGCAAGCAGCTGGCAGACGCCATGGGCATCTCCCCCTCCTCGGTCACGCACCACATGAAGAAACTCGAGTCGCTCGGGCTCGTGGAGCTCGACCACACCGAGGTCATCCGCGGCATCACCGCGCGCTACTGGCGGGCGGTGCCCACGGACGTCTCGCTGCGCGCCAACGAGGGCGGGGACCTTCAGGAGGAGAAGATGTTCCTCGTGGACTACCTCAACCAGCAGGTCTTTGCGGGGCTGCGCGCCTATGCGGCCTCGGACGCGATGGAGCGCGAGAAGGAGCTGGGCCTTGCCCACGGCGAGCTGCTCAGCGGCGTGATGTACCTCACTGAGGACGCAGCGCGGGAGTTTCAGGACGTGGTGCGCGCGTTTGTCGAGAAGTACGACCAGCCGCACGAGGGCGCGGTGCCCTGGGAGTTCAGCGTGGCCTGCTACCCGCATCGGAGCTTCCCGGCGTAAGCGCCGCCCGCCCGCACGATTACCCGCACAATCAGCCTGCTCGAAGCCCGACAGGGGAGGGGTTCGTCATGGAGAAGAACCGCGTTCTGCCCGTCTCGCACGCGCTCGTGCTCCTGCTGATTCATCTGGGGACGGGCCTTGCGGCGCCCGTGCTCTCGCTCATGCTGCTGGCTCGCGGGGCCACGTTGGCGACGCTGCCGCTCGTGGTGGGTGTGACGACCGTGGTCACGTGCCTCCTCGAGGTACCGAGCGGCATCGCTGCGGACGTGCTGGGGCGCCGGCGGGTCTTCGCGCTCTCGATGGCGCTGCAGGTGGCGACCTACGTGGTGCTGCTCGCGACCTCGAGCCTCGCCGTGGTGGCGCTCTCGGGCGTCCTGCGCGGGCTTGCCCTCGCGGCGCGCACGGGGACGCTCGAGGCGGTCGAGCTGGATCGCGCGGTGGCGGAGCACCCGGAGGCCTCGGAGCGCCTCGCTGCGCTCGACGCGCTCAACGGGAGGCTCGCGCTGCTGGAGTCCGCGGGCGTGGGCGCGGGCGCCATAGCCGGCGGCGTGCTGGCGGCGTTCGACCCCAGCTACGTGCTGCTCATTGGCTGCATCATCGCGTCCGGGGCGGCCGCACTGGCGGGCGGCCTGGCGCTCTTCCCGCCGGACGAGCGCTCGAGCGTCCCGGTGTGCGAGCGACTGCGCGCCACCCTCGCCGACATGCGCGCGACGCTTGCCCAGCCGGGCGAAATCCGCCTGGTGCTCGCCGCGTCCGCCTCCGCTGGCGTGGTGATGGTCGCCGTGGAGACGTACTGGCAGCTCGCCTTCGAGGGCCTCGTGGGCGCGGGCGGCACGTGGCTGCTCGGCTTTGTCAGCTGCGCGGGCATGGGTGCGGCCGCGCTCGGCAGCGCTGTGGCGATGCGCTGGGGGAGCGTGGCGCTCGGCACGCACGGGCGGCGCGGGCTCTACCTGGCGCTGCAGGCGGCGGCGATCACCTGCCTCGCGCTCTTCTCGGCCGCAGCGAGCGCGCCCGTGTTCGTTGCCGTCTACGTGGCGCTCTACCTCGCCCTCGGTGCGCGCAGCGTGGTCGAGCAGACCGTGCTCCACAACGCCGTTCCCTCGCGTGAGCGCTCCGGCATGGCGTCCGTGCAGTCGATCGCCCTGCGCGCCGGCGGACTCGCGGGCTCGGCGGCGAGCGGGCCGGCCGTGGCGGCGCTCACGCTCGCCGGCGCGTGGCCGGTCCTCGCCGCGCTCGCGGTCGCGCTTGCCGCGATCGGCGTCCGCCGCCGTTAGGTTGTGCGGAGGGCGTCAGCTCGTCAGTCCGCCGGCTCGACGCCACGGACAAGGAGATTGAGGCGGCCTGCCGCAAGGCCTCGGTCCACGACTTCGTGATGAGCCTGCCGGCGGGCTACGACACGCCGGTCGGCGAGCTGGGGGACACCCTCTCAGGAGGCGAGCGCCAGCGCCTGGGGCTCGCGCGCGCCTTCCTGCACGACGCCCCGTTCATGCTGCTCGACGAGCCCACGAGCAACCTCGACAGCCTGAACGAGGCCGTCATCCTGCGCTCCATTGTCGAGGAGCGCTCCGGGCACACGGTCCTTCTCGTTTCCCACCGGCCGTCCACGATGCGCATCGCCGACATCGTGGTCAGCGTTGAGGATGGGAGGGTCAGCTGATGGCGCGCACGTCCGATACCGCGCGCGTGGCGGCCAAGCGCGAGCGCGAGAAGCGCATGGTCTCCGAGATGATCTCGCTCTACTGCCGCAAGCGTCACGGCACGCGCGCGGGCGAGCTTTGCCCGGAGTGCGCCGGGCTCGCGGAGTACGCGCGGAGCCGGAGCGACCGCTGTCCCTTCATGGAGACCAAAACCTTCTGCTCAAACTGCCGCGTGCACTGCTACAGGCCGGAGATGCGCGAGAAGATCCGCGAGGTCATGCGCTTCTCGGGCCCGCGCATGATCTTCCATCACCCCGTGGCGGCCGTCCGTCACGTCATCGAGACCAGGGCAGAGAAGAGACGACTCGACAAGGAGAAGAACGCATGAAGGTGAAGAAGGTGCTGCTGGTAGCGCTTGGCTGCGTTGGGCTCGCGCTGGGGGCTGTGGGCGCGGTGGTTCCGCTGCTGCCGGCGTTTCCGTTTCTGATGCTCGCGGCGTTCTGCTTTGCCAAGAGCTCGGAGCGGCTGCACACGTGGTTCACGGGCACCAAGCTCTACAAGAAGAACCTCGAGAGCTACGTGACCGGCCAGGGCATGGACTGGGCCACCAAGATCCGTGTGATGGTCACGGTGACCGTGCTCATGTCCATCGGCTTTGTCATGATGCACCAGGTGCGCGTTGGCCAGATCGTGCTGGCGTGCGTGTGGGTGTTCCACATCCTGTACTTCTGCTTCGGTGTGAAGACTCGCCGCGTCCCCGCCGAGGCGTGAGCGGCGGGCGAGAAGAACGCGGGCTCGCAAGGAGGTTGCCATGATCAACGTCATTATCGTCCTGGCCGTGGTGGCGGTCGTCCTTCTCGCTGTGCAGCGCTACCTGCGGACGCTCCGCCGGGGCGGCTGTGGCTGCGGGTGCTCGGGCGGGGACGCCGGGTCCCACGTCGCGCGCCCGACGGTTGCCGACACCAACGAGGCGCACTACCCCTACTCGGCCGACCTCACCGTCGAGGGGATGCACTGCGAGCACTGCCTCGCCGCCGTGGAGACCGCGCTCGACGGCATCGGTGGCGTGTGGGCGCGCGCGACCCTGCCCGACCGCGTGCGCGTGCTCTCCAAGGACCCGATCGATTCCGCCGTGCTGGCCGAAGCCGTGGAGTCCGCCGGCTATCGTGTGGTGGGGTGAGCTGGGCCACGATTCTCAGATTGTGCAAAAACCGTGCAGTATTCGACAAAAGTAAGAATAGGTAAACTCTCGAGTCAGAAATGCAGCCAGCAGGGTATCACTTGAGCAAGCCCCAACGGGTAGCCACCAATCAAAGGAGCCAAGCATGTCCCTCATCAACAAGGAGATCTCCGACTTCACCGTCCAGGCCTATCAGAACGGCGGCTTCCACACCGTCTCCAAGGCTGACGCCCTCGGGCACTGGAGCCTGTTCTTTTTCTATCCCGCCGACTTTACCTTTGTCTGCCCCACCGAGCTCGAGGAGCTGGCAGAGAACTACGACGCCTTCAAGGCAGAGGGCTGCGAGGTCTACTCCGTGAGCTGCGACACCCACTTCGTGCACAAGGCGTGGCATGACGAGTCCGAGCGCGTGGGCAAGGTCACCTACCCCATGCTGGCGGACCCGGCGCACGTCCTCGCGCGCGACTTCGAGGTCCTGATCGAGGGCGACGGCCTCGCCGAGCGCGGCGCCTTCATCGTGGACCCCGAGGGGCGCATCCAGGTCTACGAGGTCACGGCCGGCGGCATTGGCCGCAACGCCAAGGAGCTACTGCGCCTGGTTCAGGCCGCCAAGTTCGTGGCCGAGCACGGCGACCAGGTCTGCCCTGCCAAGTGGCAGCCGGGCGCCGAGACGCTGAGGCCCAGCCTCGACCTGGTGGGCCAGCTGTAGGCGCGCTGTGCGCGAAGACTCGGACAGGGCCGCGACCGGGCATCCGGCCGCGGCCCTCGTACATAGGGAGGAAAGAATGAGCGAGAAGAACCTGGGCGAGAAGAACGCGGCCGACCGGCCCGACCCCAAGAGCCTCTACGACGCCGTCATCATCGGCGGCGGACCGGCCGGCCTCACGGCGGCCCTCTACCTCGCGCGGGCGCGCTACCGCGTGCTCGTGGTCGAGCGCGAGACGTTCGGCGGGCAGATCACCATCACGAGCGAGGTGGTGAACTACCCCGGCGTCCTCTCCGCGAGCGGCGCCGAGCTCACCGAGACCATGCGACGGCAGGCCGAGTCGTTCGGCGCGGAGTTCCTGCTCGCCGAGGTGACGGGGCTCGACCTGGCGGGCGACGTCAAGCGCGTGAGCACCTCGCGCGGGGAGCTCTCCTGCCTCGCGGTCCTTCTCGCCACCGGGGCGAGCCCGCGCCGCCTGGGGTTTGCCGGCGAGGAGGAGTTCCGCGGGCGCGGCGTGGCCTACTGCGCCACCTGCGACGGCGAGTTCTTCACGGGAAAGCGGGTCTTTGTGGTGGGCGGCGGCTTCGCCGCGGCCGAGGAGAGCGTCTTTCTCACCAAGTACGCGAGCCACGTGACCGTGCTCGTGCGCGAGGACGACTTCACCTGCGCACCCGCCGCAGCCGAGCCCGCGAAGAGCCACCCCAAGATCGACGTGCTCTACAACACCGAGCTCGTGGAGGCGGGCGGCGACGAGGTCGGGCTCCGACGCCTGCGCTACCGCAACACGCGCACCGGCGAGGAGACCAGCTACGAGGCTCCGGTGGGCGAGACCCTCGGCATCTTCGTCTTTGTGGGCTACGCGCCGGCGACGGGGCTCGTGCGCGGGATAGCCGAGCTCGATGAGCGCGGGTACGTCCTCACCGACGAGCGCCAGATGACCTCGGCGGACGGCCTCTTTGCCGCGGGCGACGTCTGCGTGAAGACGCTGCGCCAGGTGGCGACGGCCGTGGGTCAGGCCGCCCAGACCGCGACGGACATGGAGCGCTACCTCAAGGCCGCGCAGGAGCGCACGGGCCTCGTGCCCCAGGCGCCGGTGTCGCGCCCGCGCGCCTCCGAGGCGCCGAAGGGGGAGCGCCCGGCCGCCCAGGACGACGGGTCGCTCCTCACGCCGGAGATGAGGGCGCAGCTTGACTCGGTCTTCTCGCGCATGGAGCGCCCGCTCGTCCTGCGACTGCACCTCGACGATGGTCCGGTCTCGGCCGAGCTTCGGGCCTACATGGAGGAGCTGGCCGCGCTCACGGACAGGCTCTCCGTGGAGGTGGCGCCTGCGGGCGAGCTGCCCGCCGAGGAGCTGCCCTGCGTGCGCGTGTGCCGCGAGGACGGCGCGTGGACGGGCCTTGCCTTCCACGGCGTGCCGGGCGGCCACGAGTTCACGAGCTTCGTGCTCGGGCTCTACAACGCGGCCGGCCCCGGGCAGCCCATCGCGGACGCGGACCGCGCCGCGGCGGAAGGAATTGCCGAGGACCTGCAGATCACACTGCTCGTCTCGCTCTCGTGCACGATGTGCCCGGACACCGTGGTGGCCGCGCAGCGCATCGCCGCGCTCAGCCCGCGCGTGACGGCGGAGGCCTACGACGTGGCGCACTTCGGCGCGCTGCGCGACCGCTACCGCGCCATGAGCGTGCCGTGCGTGGTCATCCGCCATGCGGACGGCCGCGAGCACGTGACCTTTGGCAAGAAGGGCGTGGCGCAGCTGCTGGGGGAGATCGGGCGGTAGGCCGGGCTCGGGAGGGACTGGCGAGAAGGGTGGGCCCGTTGATGCGCTCCATGGCAATCCAGGCCTCCTTCGGTGCTCGCTTGACGATCAGCTCGTAGACGAAGCGCATGTTGAGCTGTCTTTAACTTTGGCTGCATGGAAGCGGGGAAGATTGGCTGCGGTTATGCCCCAGCGTCTGGTCGGCGGCGCTGGCCTATTCGGAGGCGACCTCCACAACCCTCGCTTTGGTTTCGCTCTTGAACTGGTGGGGAGACACCCCATACGCCCTTGAGAACGCTGCTGAGAAGCTCGTGGGGGAGCGGTAGCCGACCTTCCTCGCCGCCTCGGCAACCGCCTTCCCGGATGCGAGTAGCACTCTCGCCTCGCGCATGCGCCGTGCGGTAAGGTAGGCGCTCCACGTGCTCCCGGTCGTATTTCGGAACAGCCGCTTGAACTTCGTGAGGCCCATGCCCGCCACGGAGGCTGCCTCCTCCTGGCTCGCGCCCTCGCGCCACCGTGCGTTCGCAAGCTCGATGGCGGCGAGTACGCCAACCCGGTCGTCATGGCTCTCCGGCAGGGAGGCGGTCGCGGTTCCGACGAGGGAGCCGAGCAGCACCTTTGCCGCGCCCTCGTAGACGAGCTCCGCGCCCGGCATCGCTGGATTGACGCGTGCGATTTCGTCAAGGGCGGAGAGGACCCCGGGCGCCCAGCCCACGTCATGGCGCATCTCCGCGAGGAGCGACGAGGCCTCGCCGATGGAGTTCCATTCCAATTCCGCGAATGCGTCCCGGAGCGCGTCCTCGAAGTACTCGACCTCCGCGTAGGCGAAGTGCGAGCCGGCCGGCACGGGCGTGGTGACCCATCCCTCGCGCGTCTCGATGTAGGCGATCGCCACGGGATCCGCCGCGCCGCCGCGCCCCTCGCTCGCTG
>DXBZ01000070.1 GCA_019116265.1 Candidatus Olsenella stercoravium
ACGAGCTCGGCCGCCGCCCTCGCCGACCAGCCCTCCTCGAGCGCCATCAGGGCCAGCTCCACCGTCTCCCTGTCGTGCATGCGGACCTCCTGACCGGACCCGTGGGGTCCAACTTTTTGTCCGCAGTCCCGTCCGCTGCCGCAGCTTCGATTTTCAGGACGGCCGGGCGCGCCGCCGGACGGGCTTCTCGGCAATTGTTGTCCGGTCGGACGGGTAAGCTGGTCTCAGACGAGAAGGACGGAGGGTCCCATGGCAGAGATCAGGTGCCCGCACTGCGGTGAGATGTTCCAGGTCGACGAGACGGAGTACGCGCAGATCGTGCGCCAGGTGCGCGACGCGGAGTTTAGGCGCGAGCTGGAGGCGCGCGAGCGGAGCGCCGAGCGGGAGCGCGAGAGCGCGGTGGAGGCGGCGCTGGCGCGCGCCCGACAGGAGGCGCTGGCGGACGCTGCGCGCAAGGACGCGGAGATCGCCCAGCTCAAGGCCCGCGTCAGAGAGGGAGCGGACGCGCTGGCCCTGGAGCGCGCCCAGGCCGAGAAGAGCCTCGCGGAGCAGCTCTCCGAGCGAGAGCGCCAGATCGCGCAGCTCGAGGCCCAGATCAAGGCCCGCGAGTCGGCCTTCGACGCCGAGAAGGCGCTCGCGGTGAGCGAGGCGACCGGCGAGCAGGGGCAGCGCATCGCGGAGCTGCAGGGCGACCTGCGCGCCGCGCGGCTCGAGCGCGAGCAGACGGAGGCCTCGCTGCGCCAGCAGATGGCCGAGCAGGCCCAGTTCAAGGACCAGACCATCCGCGACCGCGAGGACGAGATCGAGCGCCTGCGCAACCAGCGGGCGCGCCTCTCGACCAAGCTCATCGGCGAGACGCTCGAGCAGCACTGCGAGACCGAGTTCAACCGCTGGCGCGCCACGGCCTTCCGGGGCGCCGAGTTCCACAAGGACAACGAGGTCGTGGGCGGCTCCAAGGGAGACTACGTCTTCCGTGAGGTCGACGACGAGGGCGTCGAGGTCGTCTCGATCATGTTTGAGATGAAGAACGAGGACGACGCCTCCGCCGCGTCCAGCCGCCACAAGAACGCCGACTTCTTCAAGAAGCTCGACCAGGACCGGCGCAACAAGGGCTGTGAGTACGCGGTGCTCGTCTCGCTGCTGGAGCCGGAGAGCGAGCTCTACAACGCCGGCATCGTCGACGTCTCGTATGCCTACGACAAGATGTACGTCATTCGCCCGCAGTTCTTCATCCCCATGATCACGCTGCTGCGCAACGCCGCCGAGAACTCGCACGCGTACCGTCGAGAGCTCGCTGAGGTGCGCCAGCAGAACCTCGACATCACGCACTTCGAGGACGCGCTCGAGGACTTCAAGGAGAAGTTTGGCAAGAACTACGAGACGGCGAGCCGCAAGTTCCAGGCGGCGATCGACGAGATCGACAAGACCATCTCTCACCTGCAGAAGGTTAAGGAGAACCTCACCTCGTCCGAGAACCAGCTGCGCCTGGCCAACAAGAAGGCGGACGAGCTCACCATCAGAAAGCTCACGTGGAAAAACCCCACCATGCGCGAGAAGTTCAACGAGGCTCGAGCCGCGAGCGAGGCGGCGGGGGAGGCCGTGGAGCCGGACGCGGTCGAGTAGCGCCCGCTATCGGCCGAGCGCGCGGAGAGCGTCTGCGGTGACGCCCTCGACCGTGATGCCACAGCTGGCGAGAAGCGCGGTGGGGTCGAAGCGGTCGACGAACGCGCGCGGCAGCCCGTAGCAGAGCACACGAACGTCGTCGCCGGCCAGCACGCGCGCGCAGCGCTCGCCGAAGCCGCCGTCGAGGATGCCGTCCTCGAGGGTCACGAACACGCGGTGTTCGGCGGCGAGGCGTCCGAGCAGGTCCTCGTCGGGCGTGGTGGCGAGCCGGGGGTTCACGAGCGTCGCGCTGACGCCGCGCGCGGCCAGCGAGTCGGCGATCTTCTCGCCCAGGGGCAGGAAGTCGCCGAGGGCGAGCAGCGCGACTTCGGAGCCCTCACGCAGGACCTCCCAGCCGTGCGTGTAGTCCGTCGCGCGCGCAAAGTCCGGCCGGGTCGCCACGCCCCCCGCCACGGGGACGCGAATGGCCACCGGACCGCCCTCGTGCTCGATCGACCAGGAGAGCATGTCGAGGTACTCCTCGATGCAGGTGGGGGCGAGGTAGGTGAGCCCGGGCATGGTCCCCAGCATGGGGATGTCGAAGAAGCCCAGGTGGGTGACGTCAGTGGTGCCAAAGGCCGACGCGCCGAAGACCAGGATCGTCACCGGGAGCCCGTTCAGGCAGAGGTCGTGCCAGAGCTGGTCGTAGGCACGCTGCAGGAAGGTGGCGTAGATGCCCAGCACCGGGCAGGCGCCGCCGCGCGCGAGCCCGGTCACGTAGCTCACGGCGTGCTCCTCGGCGATGCCCACGTCGACGAAGCGACGGCCCGCGCGCTCGCGGAGCTCGGGAGTGAAGCCCATGATGTAGGGCGTGGCGGCGCTCACGGCCACGACGCGCGGGTCGGTCTGCATCCAGTCGAGCAGCGTCGCGCCGGTCACGTTGGCGTAGTTCTCGTCGGCGGGGTGGGCCGCCGCGCCGGGGCGAATGGTGCCGGTGGTCACGTCGAAGGGCACGGCGTGGTGCCATCCCTCGGGGTTTGCGACGGCCGGCGCGTAGCCGTGGCCCTTCTCGGTGTGGATGTGGAGCACCACGGGGTGGTCCGTCCCGCGCAGCTCGGAGAGGGCCGCCTCGAGCGCGGCGACGTCGTGGCCGTCCTCGAGGTAGCGGTAGTCGAGTCCGAGGGCGTGGAAGACGTTTTTGGGCGAGGTGCCGTGGGTGCGGCGCAGCTCGGCGAGGTCGCGGTAGATCCCGCCGTGGTTGGGGGCGATCGACCACTCGTTGTCGTTGACCACGACGATGAGCCCGCTGCCGAGCTCGGCGGCGTTGTCGAGCCCCTCGAAGGCGAGCCCGCCCGAGAGCGAGCCGTCGCCGATGACGGCCACCACGTCGTACTTCTCGCCCGCGAGGTCGCGCGCGGCGGCAAGGCCGCAGGCCAGGCTCACCGAGGTGGAGGTGTGGCCCATGGAGAAGAGGTCGTGCTCGGACTCGGAGGGGTTGGAGAAGCCGGAGACCTCGCCGTAGCGTGCCGGGTCGAGATAGGCACCGGCGCGGCCGGTGAGCATCTTGTGCGCGTAGGATTGGTGCGAGACGTCAAAGACGATCTTGTCGCGCGGAGTCTGGAAGACGCGGTGCAGGGCGATCGCAAGCTCCACGGTGGCGAGGTTCGAGCCGGTGTGGCCTCCCGTGACGGAGGTGCTCTCCACGATCGCGGAGCGGATCTCGGCGGCGAGGGAGGGGAGCGCGGAGGCGGGAAGGGCGCGCACGTCGTCGGGCGAGCTGATGCGCTCGAGATACATGGTGCCTCCCTCCCCTCAATGGCCGCTATGGCCTCATAGCATCTCATATTTTGCGCGATAAGTTGTGTCGCATATGCGTAAAAGGCGTCCGTCGGCGATTGCGGCGTCAAGCTCGTTCCGATGCGTTTGATTGTGATTGACAAGAACATTTGTTCTGCTCTAGAATAGAACAAATGTTCTTATCGGAGGAGGCTGACATGGATGAGCTGGTTAAAGCCAACGAGCTCTACGAGCAGGTTTCTCGTCTCATAGAGCGCTCTCGAGAGCAGGTGCGAGCGGCAGTCAACATCTCGATGGTCTACACCTATTTCGAGATAGGTCGAATGATTGTTGAGGTCGAGCAGGGCGGAAACCAGAGGGCTGAGTACGGGAAGGCGGTGTTGAAGGGGCTTGCACGGCGACTGACCGAGCGCTTTGGTAGGGGCTACTCAGAGGATAACCTCAAACTGATGCGGCGGTTCTATCTTGTCTATTCAGAAGACGAGATTGGGGAAACACCGTTTACCAAATTCAAGGGGCTTCCCGTAACAAGCACAGGTCGCTCGTTCTATCTCAGCTGGTCTCACTATCTGCTGCTCATGCGCATCGACAACATTGAGGAGCGCCACTTCTACGAGATTGAGGCGGCGCGCAACGGCTGGAGCCTCTCGGAGCTTGGCCGGCAACGAGACAGTTCGCTCTACGAGCGCCTCGCTCTCAGTCGAGACAAGGACGGTGTTAGGCGTCTCTCGCGGGAGGGGCAGGTCGTGGAGGGTCCTGAGGACCTGGTCAAGGACCCCTACGTCCTCGAGTTCCTCGGTCTTCCCGAGTCGCCGTGCCTCTCTGAGTCAGGGCTGGAGTCGCGAATCGTCGATCAGCTCGAGGCGTTTCTTCTTGAGATGGGAACGGGGTTCACCTTTGTCGAGAGGCAGGCAAGGCTCACGTTTGACGAGGACCACTATTACGTCGACTTGGTCTTCTTCAATCGCATTCTAAGGTGCTTCGTGTTGGTTGATTTGAAGCTGGGGCGGCTTAGGCATCAGGACTTAGGGCAGATGCAGATGTACGTGAACTACTACGATCGTAAGGTGAAGCTGCCGGATGAAGGTCCCACGGTGGGAATCGTGCTCTGCAAGGACAAGAAGGACTCCGTGGTTGAGATGACCCTTCCGGAGGGTCAGCAGCACATCTTTGCGAGCAAGTATCAGATGGTGCTCCCCAGAAAGGAGGATCTGGTCCGTTTGCTCGAAGAGGGAGACTCCTAGGCTCGGCTTGCGCGATCTTTGGGTCCTCATCTCATTGGGGATTGCCGCACGCTAAAATTGCGTGCGGACAAGGCAGGAGGAGGACGCGGATGAACCTGGACGAGCTGGAGATCGGCAAGGACGCGATCGTCGCGTCGGTGGACTGCGACGAGGTGTCCCTGCGCCAGCACATCCTCGACATGGGGCTCACGCCGGGCGTGGAGGTCACGCTCATGAAGCGTGCCCCCATGGGCGACCCGATCGAGATCCGCCTGCGCGGCTACGAGCTCACGCTGCGTCGCGCCGATGCCGCGCA
>DXBZ01000071.1 GCA_019116265.1 Candidatus Olsenella stercoravium
GAGGGACTCCCCGAGGACCTGCGGCGCCTGCTCGACCGTGCCGAGGGCGAGGACGTCTACGTCGAGGACGACACCGAGACCGAGGAGGACGACGCCGACGACGAGGAGCTCGAGGAGAGCTTTGGCGCCAACACCCGCGGCGAGGACGCCGGTGAGACCGACATCAACGGCGGAAGCCTTCAGATCAGCGAGTTTGGCTCCGAGATGAAGCAGAGCTTCATCGAGTACTCCATGTCCGTCATCACCGCCCGCGCCCTGCCGGACGTCCGCGACGGCCTGAAGCCCGTTCACCGCCGCATCCTCTACGCGATGAACGAGTCCGGCATCTTCCCCAACCGCCCGCACAAGAAGAGCGCGTGGACGGTCGGCGAGGTCATCGGCAAGTACCACCCGCACGGAGACTACGCCGTCTACGACACGATGGTCCGTCTCGCCCAGTGGTTCTCCATGCGCACGCCGCTGATCGACGGCCACGGCAACTTTGGCAACATCGACGGCGACGGCGCCGCCGCCATGCGTTACACCGAGAGCCGCCTGGCCAAGCCCGCGATGGAGCTCCTGCGCGACCTCCAGAAGGATACCGTCGACTGGCAGCCCAACTATGACGAGTCGCTCGCCGAGCCCGTGGTGCTGCCGAGCCGCTTCCCCAACCTGCTGGTCAACGGTTCCTCCGGCATCGCCGTTGGCATGGCGACCAACATCCCGCCGCACAACCTCGCCGAGACCGTGGAGGCCACCTGCGCCTTCATCGACAACCCCGACATCACGGTTGACGAGCTCATGCAGGTCATGCCCGGACCGGACTTCCCCACGGGCGCCGTCATCATGGGCACCGACGGCATCCGCCAGGCCTACGAGACCGGCCGCGGCTCCATCACGATCCGCGCCAAGGCGCATGTGGAGTCCACCAAGACCGGCCGCAGCCGCCTCGTCTTCACCGAGATCCCCTATCAGGTGAGCAAGGGCACGCTGCAGGAGAAGATCGCCCAGCTGGTCAACGAGAAGCGCATCGAGGGCATCTCCGACATGCGCGACGAGTCCACGCAGAAGGGCATCCGCCTCGTCATCGAGCTCAAGAAGGGCGTGGTGCCCGAGGTCGTCCTCAACAACCTCTACAAGTTCACCTCGCTGCAGACCACCTTCGGCGTGAACAACCTCGCGCTCGTGGACGGCGTGCCCAAGTGCCTCTCGCTGCCCGAGATCCTGCGTCACTACGTTGACCACCAGGTTGACGTCGTGACCCGTCGCACGCGCCACGACCTCAAGAAGGCCCAGGCGCGCGCCCACATCCTCGAGGGCTATCTGCTCGCGCTCGACAACATCGACGAGGTCATCCACATCATCCGCTCCTCGCAGACCGACACCGAGGCCTCCCAGCGCCTCATCGAGCGCTTTGGCTTCTCGCCCGAGCAGACCCAGGCCATCCTCGAGATGCGCCTGCGTCGCCTCACCGGCCTCGAGCGCGACAAGATCGAGGACGAGCTCGCGGGCCTGCGCCGCGCGATAGCCTACTACGAGGATCTTCTCGCCCATGAGGAGAAGATCCTGGGCGTGATCAAGGACGAGATGCGCGAGGTCGCCGGCAAGTTTGGCGACAAGCGCCGCACCGAGATCGGCGGCGCCGTGAGGAGCCTCGACGTGGAGGACCTCATCGCCGACGAGGACATGGTCGTCACGATCACCCACACCGGCTACATCAAGCGCATCCCGGTGGCCACCTATCGCTCCCAGAAGCGCGGCGGCAAGGGCGTGCAGGGGCTCTCCCTCAAGGACAACGACTTCGTCGAGGACCTCTTTGTGGCCAGCACCCACGACTACGTGCTCTTCTTCACCAACTTTGGCAAGGTCTACCGCCTGAAGGTCCACGAGCTCCCGATCGGCAGCCGCCACGCGCGCGGCTCGGCGATCGTGAACGTGCTCAGCCTCGCCGAGGGCGAGCACCCTGCCGCCGTGATCACCTGTCGCGAGTTCCCGACCGACGAGTACCTCATGTTCGCCACGCGTGACGGCATGGTCAAGAAGACGGCTATGAGCGAGTACGACAAGAGCCGCCGCGACGGGATCATCGCCATCAACCTGCGCGAGGGCGACGAGCTCGTGAACGTGCGTCGCGTGCGCGAGGGCGACAAGGTCATCCTCGTCTCCACCGACGGCAAGGCGATTCTCTTCGACGAGTCCGAGGCGCGCTCCATGGGCCGCAACACCTCCGGCGTGCGCGGCATCACCCTCAAGGGCGACGCAAAGATGCTGGGCATGGAGATCACCAACGGCAACGGCGACCTCTTTGTCATCACCGAGAACGGCTACGGCAAGCGCACGCCCGTCTCCGAGTATCCCGAGCACAAGCGCGGCGGCCAGGGCGTCTACACCATTGCCATGACGGCAAAGAAGGGCAGCCTCGTGGCCTGCCGCGTCGTGGGCCCGCAGCACGAGCTCATGATCGTGTCCGAGGAGGGTGTGGTCATCCGCGTCAAGGCGGGCGACGTGAGCCGCCTCGGCCGCTCCACGCAGGGCGTGAAGGTCATGAACATGGTGGCTGGCGACCACGTGAGCGCCGTGGCCCGCATGGTCGCGCGCAAGAAGAAGGCGCCCAAGCGCGACGAGAACCAGGGCGTCCTCGACATAGACGCGGCCGGCGCCAGCGCCCCGGACGAGCCGGAGAGCGTCGACATCGGCGGCGATGAGGAGCTTGACGACACGCTGCTCGACGACGAGGAGTAACGGCGAGCGCCCGCGGAGACGATTCCGCGGGCGCTCGTTCTTCTCGAGTGCCAAAAAGGGGTCAGACCCCTTTTAGGCAACTATTCGGAGTCCTGGTCGCGGTCCGCGACGTTGAAGTCCTCGGGCGAGAGGTTCTCTACGAATGCGTGGAACTCCTCGAGCTCGTGGGCGCGCTCGTCCTCCTCGATGCCGCGAAAGTCAGGCAGTGCGGCGGCTTCGAGGACCGACTCCTCGGCAAAGACCGGTGCCTCGGCGCGCACGGCGAGTGCCAGCGCGTCGGAGGGTCGCGCGTCCAAAAAGACACGCTCTCCGTCGGCGCGCACGAGCTCGACCTGGGCAAAGAATGTCGTCCCCTGCACCGCCGTGACGCGCACGCTCGCGCAGCGGGCATCGAGCGCGGAGATCGCGGAGCCGAGCAGATCGTGCGTCATGGGTCGCCCTCCGGGGCGCGCGTTGACGCCCATCGTGATGGCGGTGGCCTCGTACGAGCCGATCCGAATGGGAAGCTGGCGTCGCGTCTCGCCGCTCCTCTGCCCGTGCGTGCGCAGCACGACAAGGGACGCGATGGGCCCCTCGCCGACGACGACGCTCTCTATGTCCATCCTTCTCAGCGGCACGCTGCTCCTCTCGACAATCCTTGCTCGCATATCCTACCCAATAGTCGACGCAGCGCAACCTATCTCTCCAAGGCCGTAAGAAATTGCAAAAAAGTCGTTGACCGCTGCGCGCCGCGTGTGTAATATATCTCCTTGCGTTGGGCCTGTAGCTCAGTTGGTCAGAGCGTCCGGCTGATAACCGGGAGGTCACAAGTTCGAACCTTGTCAGGCCCACCACTTCCTGACAATAGTCGCCCCAGCGTTAGCCGAGTCGCCGCTGGGGCGATTATTATTTTCGTCGGGGACGTAGCTCAGTTGGGAGAGCGCGGGCTTTGCAAGCCTGAGGTCGTGGGTTCGATCCCCATCGTCTCCACCAGAAGTCGCGGGTCGTCGGGTTTCTCGCCCGGCGGCCCTTTTTTGGTGTGGGGTGGCAAACAACATGCAAACAACGGACAGGTTTTTGCAAAAGCCCAGTTGAGACTTGATGAACTCCGCTCATTTGTATGCTATTTGACGCCGGGACACGCACGGGCGCTGCGGTATCATCGCAGCAGCAACGTGGCACGAGGAGGGTGCATGGCCGAGAAGGACCAACTGCTTGACGGGGTCTCCCCGGAGACCGACGAGCTGGCAAGCACGCTCATGGGTGACGCCCTGGACCTGCTGGCCGCCGGCGACTCGTTCTGTGTCCTCCTCGCCGTCCAGAGCGCCTCGGGCGAGGTCACGAGCTACGAGTTTGAAGACGATGGCCCTGAGGCCTGCCTCGAGGCCGCCCGTGCCAAGGTGGCGCAGGTCACGGGCGCGCGCCGCTACGCGATCGTCTACGAGGGCGCGGTCGAGGCGGGCACAGACGGCTTTGTTGACGCCCTGCTGCTCGAGTTTGGCGAGCGCGGGTACCGCTCCTACTCCGCCTACTCGCTCGTGGGCGACAAGGGCACAGGTGATGGTTTCACGTGGACCGATCCCGCGCCGGCAGGTGAGGTGCCTCCTCTGCTGTAAAGTACCGTATGTCGAGAAATACGGACCGCCGGCCGAGAAGAGCCGGCTCAGCAGAGGCGAGAGGGACCCATGCGTCAAGAGAACATTCGCAACATCGCGATCATCGCGCACGTCGACCACGGCAAGACAACGCTCGTTGACCAGATGCTCAAGGCGACCGACGCCTTCCGCGAGAACCAGCAGGTCCAGGAGCGCGTGCTCGACTCCAACGACCAGGAGCGCGAGCGTGGCATCACCATCCTCGCCAAGAACATCTCGATCGAGTACCAGGGCGTCAAGATCAACGTCATCGACACGCCGGGCCACGCCGACTTTGGCGGCGAGGTCGAGCGCGTGCTGCGCATGGCCGACGGCGCGCTGCTGCTCGTGGACGCCGCCGAGGGCCCCATGCCCCAGACGCGCTTTGTCCTGCGTCACGCGATCGACGCCGGACTCGCCATCATGATCGTGGTCAACAAGATCGACAAGCCCGCCGCCGACCCCGAGCGCGCGGTCAACACCTCGCTCGACCTCATGGCCGACCTCGGCGCCACGGACGAGCAGCTCGAGTTTGCCATGGAGCACGTGGTCTACGCCTCCGCCGTGAACGGCTTTGCGCGTCTGGACCCGGCTGACGACAACCAGGACATGTTCCCCATGCTGGACATGATCGTGAACGACCTGCCCGCGCCCGAGGTGGACGTGGACGGCCCGCTCGCCATGCAGTGCGTGACGATCGACCACTCCGAGTACGTGGGTCGCATCGGCATCGGTCGCATCTACTCCGGCACGATCCACGACGGCGACAAGATCCTCGTGGTAAAGAACGACGGCTCCCGTGCCATGAGCCAGGTCAAGCAGCTCTTCACTTTTGACTATCTGGGCCGCAAGGAGTGCTCCGAGGCCCAGGCTGGCGACATCGCCGCCGTCGTGGGCATTGACTCCACCGACATCGGCGACGTCTACACCGATCCCGACAACCCCGTCGAGCTGGAGCCCATCGAGATCGACCCGCCCACGCTCTCCGTTGTCTTTGAGCCCTCCACCAGTCCCCTCGTGGGCCGCGAGGGCGACATCGTGGGTGGTCGCCAGCTCAAGGAGCGCCTCATGCAGGAGCGCGAGAATAACGTGACCATGCGCATCGAGGAGCTCCCCGACAAGACCGGCGTCGAGGTGGCGGGCCGCGGCATCCTGCACCTCTCCGTCCTCATGGAGACCATGCGCCGCGAGGGCTTTGAGTTCCAGGTGGGCCGCCCGCGCGTGCTCTTCAAGAAGGACGCCAACGGCGCCATGACCGAGCCCGTCGAGCAGGCCGTGGTGGAGTGCCCCGGCGAGTACTCCGGCAAGGTCATCGAGGTCTTTGGCAACGCGGGTGGCACCATGACGAGCATGGACGCCGGCACCACGCAGACCCACCTCGAGTTCAAGATCCCCACGCGCGGCATCATGGGCCTCAAGAACCGCATCCTGAACGTCACGCACGGCGAGGCCGTCTTCTACCACACGTTCCTCGAGTACGGCCCCTACGCCGGCGAGATCGGCGTGCGCCAGAACGGCGCGATGATCTCCATGAGCACCGAGAAGGCCGTGGCCTACGCGCTCGGGACGCTGCAAGAGCGCGGCGCGCTGTTCGTGGGCCCCGGCGACGAGTGCTACGAGGGCATGCTCGTGGGCGAGCGCTCCAAGCCCGGCGACATGGTCGTCAACATCGCGCGCACCAAGAGCCTGGGCAACCAGCGCTCCTCCACCGCCGACATCGCGGTGCAGCTCACGCCGCCGCGCACCTTCACGCTGGAGGAGGCGCTCGAGTACATCATGGACGACGAGCTGGTGGAGGTCACGCCCAAGAGCGTCCGCATGCGCAAGCGCCTGCTGTCCGAGATCGAGCGTCGCAAGTGGGCCGTCCGCACCGGCAAGGTCAAGAAGTAGAGAGGGACCGCGAGGTTCTTCTCGCCTGCTAGCGACGGCGCACGCGGCGGCGCGTGATCCGCACGATGCGCGCCGCGCGCCGGACGGGCTCGCTCACGCGCGGACCGAGGTCCACGTCGGCCGGCGTCTGCACGTTGAAGCGAAGCGACCAGCGCCTCAGGCCGGTCGTCACGGCGATGCAGAGCAGGCCCGCCCAGAGCTTGCTCATAGAGAGCCCGATGACGGCGGCGTAGTAGGTGGCGCTCCCGGCGAGCGCGCAGACGGCGTAGAGGTTGGAGCGCTGGAAGATGTGCGGCACCTCGCCGAGGAAGACGTCGCGCAGCATGCCGCCGCCGACGCCGGTCATGATGCCCATGAACAGGCACGACGCGGGATAGAGCTCGTGGACCAGGGCCTTGTCGCAGCCCACGAGCGCAAAGAGCGCGACGGCCATGATGTCGAGCCACTCCAGCAGCCGACCAGCGCGGTCGATCGGCTGCGGAAAGAGAAAGGCAACAAGGGCCGTGGCCACGCTTGCCGGGATGGCAAACGGCGAGTCGAGCATGTAGACGCTGCCCACCTGCATCATGACGTCGCGGATGAGGCCGCCGCCGAGCCCGCACAGGAGCGCGAGGCCCACAAAGCCCACGGCGTCCAGGTGCCGCGCCCGCGCGACCGCCACGCCCCCGGCCGAGCCCACGATGACCGAGGCGAGGTCGACCCAGGTGGGAAGGGAGACGGCGGCAAGCTCCGGGTAGGTTGCAAACAGCTCTGGCACAGGCGCTCCTTCTGCGTGATCGTTGGCCCTCACATTGTGGCGTATCCACGGGACCGACAGCGCGAGAAACCCACGAACCTGCCGCCCGGGCCGAGGTTATGCGCAATCCTAAGGGTTGTGCGCACAGGCCGAGGTTATATACGAGGTTGCAGATTCTATTGTCCCAGCTAGAAGAGTTGTCGAGAAGAACCTTCCGCCGCGAGGCTGCGCATAACCTCCCAGACTGCGCATAACCTCGAGCTACAGAAATTCCCCTCGCGCAGGGCGCCAACATACGCTATACTGACCGCTGCACCATTTCACGGAGAGTTGTCCGAGTGGCCGAAGGAGCACGATTGGAAATCGTGTAGGCGCCTAAAGCGTCTCCAGGGTTCAAATCCCTGACTCTCCGCCAGAACTTTCCGTGGCCCCGCAAGGGGCCACGTCACCCTTCGGAGGGGTGGCAGAGTGGTTGAATGCGGCGGTCTCGAAAACCGTTTACCCCTTCGGGGGTACGAGGGTTCGAATCCCTCCTCCTCCGCCATCGCACGCAACGACCGGTCCCGGTGGGGCCGGTTTTTCTTTAGTGCGGCAAACTTCCTGAATGTCGGCGAGGTGCCCTACAATTGGACGTGTTGACGGAAGAAGGAGTCTCTGATGAATGACGCCGAGCTCGAGGGCTTTCGCCCCAACCGCTACTTTGCACGCTCATGGGGCCTGCTCACCCGCGACCGCGGGTGGATCAAGCCGATTCTCGTGATGGTAGCCGCCTCGCTTGTCCCCATCGTGGGGCCGCTCGGGGTTCTTGGGTACGTGGTCGAGTGGGCGCGTCTCACCGCATGGGGCGTGGCCTCTTCGCCCAAACAGAAGAACGTGCAGGTGGGTGCCTGCATCGCAAGCGGCTGGCGCGTCTTTGTGATCATGCTCGTGTGGGCGTTCGCCAGCAGCCTGATCACCTCGGTGCTTCTGCTCGTGCCCCTGTTTGGACCGCTGCTCCTGTTTGCCTGGATGATCTTCTCGGTTCTGCTGAACCTCATGGTCATGATCGCCGCCCTGCGTGCGACGATCTACCAGAGGATCGGAGCGGGCTTCCGCGTCTCGACGATATGGCAGATGACCAAAAGCGACATCGGCGGCCTCATGAGAATCCTCGGCATGCAGCTCGCCGGCGGCGCGATCTCCAGCCTGATCTGCGGAGTCATCTCCATAATCGCGCTCGTGGGGCTGGTTCCGCAGATCATCTACTACGCAGACTACATCTCGGAGTTTGACGCCATCATGTCGCAGTCCATGAAGATGAATCTTGCCTTTGAGATGCTGGGGAGCTTCCTGACGACGCTCGGCCCCGCGCTGGTGGTGGCAGTCCTGCTTGGTGCGGTTCTCTCGATGATCGTGACGATGCTCGGCTACACGGGCATCGCTCTCTGGATGCGTCAGTTCAACGTGCCCGCCTGGGGCAACGAGGAGGACCCGCTCCCCACGGCCTCCCCCGCCGCGGGCGCCGCGTACGGGGCGTACGCCTATGGCGCGCAGCCACAGCAGACCTACGGGTACGGCTACGGCGCCCAGCCCGCCCAGCCACAGCAGACCTACGGCTACGGCTATGGGGCCCAGCCCGCCCAGGCGCAGGCACAGCCCGCGCAGCAGCCCGTCCAGCCAGCTCAGCCCGTCCAGCCGCCTGCGGCGCCCGAGCCTGCCCCGGCGCCCCAACCCGAGCCGGATCCGGCTCCCGAGCCCGTGCAGCCCGCCGAGCCGACGTCCTTCTCGCCCATAGAGTCGGACGACAGGGACGCGGGCGAGAACACCGACCTCTCGTAGCTCCTGTGGAGAATGCGTGATCGCGCGCGCCGCCGCACCGGGCATGGTGCGGTGGCGCGCTGCGCTTGAGCTGGGGCGTGTCAGCCAGCCGACAGCCAGCTGAGAGCCAACGGAAAGATTGGTGTCACCTGTGGCCCCTATCATCCCACCCAACGGGACATGTGGAAGGTTTTAGCAGGTAGTCAATATGTGCTATGATGCTTCGCCGAACCTTTCCTGCCCCGGGCGTCCTTCACGACCCGGGGCCATTAGCCCAGAGGAGGTGAAACACATGAAGGCCTATGAACTGCTTTACTTTGTCGACCCCACGTGCAACGAGGAGACTCGCGCCGCCGTCATGAAGCGCATCGAGGGTGCGCTCGGCGAGACCGGCAAGGTCGACAACGTCGAGGACTGGGGCAAGCGCAAGCTCGCCTTTGAGGTCGACGACCTGACGGAGGGTGACTACACCCTCATCAACTTCCACGCAGATCCCACGGTGATCGCCGAGCTCGACCGAGTTCTGCGCATCAACGACGCCGTCAAGCGTCACATGATCGTGCGTCGCGCCGACAAGGAGTAAGCATGGAAGCGCGGGCCGGGAGGTCCGCACGAGAGGGAGTGAGATCATGAGCATCAACAGGGTGAACATCTCGGGCAACCTCACAAGGGACCCGGAGCTGCGCATGACGGGCAGCGGCACGCAGATCCTTGCGTTTGGCGTTGCCGTGAACGACCGTCGCCGCAACCCGCAGTCGGGCGAGTGGGAGGACGTCCCCAACTTCATCGACTGCGTCGTCTTTGGCGCCCGCGCCGAACCGCTCTCCCGCTTCCTCTCCAAGGGCTCGAAGGTTGCCGTCGAGGGCAAGCTTCGCTACAGCTCCTGGGAGACGAAGGACGGACAGAAGCGCAGCAAGCTCGAGGTCGTCGTCGACGAGGTTGAGTTCCTCTCCTCGAGGGGCGGCCAGCAGGGCGGCGCGCCCGCCTATCAGCAGGGGCAGCAGGCTCCCTCCTACAACGCGCCTGCGGCTGCCGCACCGCAGCCCAGCTACGGTGCTCCCGTCCAGACCCCGCCGTCGACCGACGTCTACGACGAGGACATCCCGTTCTAACCACCCGGTGGCCACGGCCGCCAAAAGAAAGGCAAGAAGACATGGCTCAGCAGAAGCAGGATTTTCAGCGCCAGCCGCGTCGCAAGTACTGCCAGTTCTGCAAGGAGGAGACCGAGTACATCGACTACAAGGATGTGCAGCTTCTCCGCAAGTACATGACCGACCGCGGCAAGATCAAGCCGCGCCGCGTCACTGGCGCCTGCACGCAGCACCAGCACGACATCGCGCTTGCCATCAAGCGCGCTCGTGAGATGGCGCTTCTCCCCTACACCGTCCCCGTGGTCTCCAGCCGCGGCGGGCGCAACCGCGGCTAGCCCGCGGCTCTGATTAGAGCGCAGGCACATGGCCAGCTGGGCAGACAACCGTCGGCCCCCAGCGCCGCAGGGCGTCACGGGGACGGCGCAGGAGGATCGGGGCATCGTCCCCGGGAGCTCGGGGAGGGGCGAGAAGCACGATGTGCTCTCAGTCCCCGCCGGGATGTTCTTCTGCGCTCTCGGCGGTGCGGTGGC
>DXBZ01000072.1 GCA_019116265.1 Candidatus Olsenella stercoravium
GGCATCCGAGGACGACATCCTCTTCATCGACGAGATCCACACCGTGATCGGCGCCGGCTCCGCCGAGGGCTCGATCGACGCCGCCTCCATCCTGAAGCCGCCCCTCTCGCGCGGCGAGATCCAGGTCATCGGCGCCACCACGGCCGAGGAGTACCGCAAGCACGTGGAGAAGGACTCCGCCTTTGAGCGCCGCTTCCAGCCGGTCAACATCGGCGAGCCCGGCCCCGAGGACACGATCAAGATCATCGAAGGCCTCAAGGATCGCTACGAGCGCCACCACCACGTCCGCTACACCGACGCCGCCATCCAGGCCGCCGTCACCCTCTCGAGCCGCTACGTGCAGGACCGCTTCCTGCCCGACAAGGCCATCGACGTGCTCGACGAGGCCGGCGCCCGCACACGCGTCCACAAGATGGCGCTCCCGCCCGAGATCGCCCAGGTCGACGCCGACCTCGCCCGCGTGCGCGAGGAGAAGTCCGCCGCTGCGGCCGCCCAGGAGTTCGAGGACGCCGCCCGCCTGCGCGACGAGGAGAAGTCGCTCGTCGCCCGTCGCGACGAGCTCGAGACCGCCTGGCGCGAGGAGCTCGCCGCCAACGTGGTCACCGTGGACGAGCAGGACATCGCCGACGTGGTCTCGGCCATGACCGGCGTGCCCGTCTCCAGCCTCACCGAGGCGGAGGCCTCCAAGCTCCTGCGCTGCGAGGACGTGCTCCACCAGCGCGTCGTCGGTCAGGACGAGGCGGTCACCAAGGTCGCCAAGGCCATCCGTCGCAGCCGCAGCCCGCTCAAGGACCCGCGCCGCCCCGGCGGCTCGTTCATCTTCCTCGGTCCCTCGGGCGTGGGCAAGACCGAGCTCGCCAAGTCGCTCGCCGAGTTCCTCTTTGGCTCGGAGGAGGCGCTCATCTCCTTTGACATGTCCGAGTTCATGGAGAAGCACACCGTCTCCAAGCTCGTCGGCGCGCCTCCGGGATACGTGGGCTATGACGAGGGCGGCGAGCTCACCAAGGCCGTCCGCCGCCGGCCCTACTCGGTCGTCCTCTTTGACGAGGTGGAGAAGGCTCATCCCGACGTCTTCAACGTCCTGCTCCAGATCCTGGAGGAGGGCCGCCTCACCGACGGCCAGGGCCGCCACGTGGACTTCTCCAACACCGTCATCATCATGACGTCCAACATCGGCGCGCGCGACATCGCCCAGACCACCACGATGGGCTTCTCGTCCCAGGGCGCAAACGGCCTCTCGGACAAGGAGATCGAGAGCCGCGTCATGTCCGAGCTCAAGAAGCAGTTCCGCCCCGAGTTTCTCAACCGCGTGGACGAGGTCGTGGTCTTCAAGTCGCTCACCTCCGAGCAGCTGCGCGCCATCGTGGAGCTCATGGTGGCCGACCTGCGCGACCGCCTCGTCGCCGAGGGCATGTCCATCGAGCTCACCGATGCCGCGCGCGACCTCGTGGCCAAGCAGGGCGCCGACCCCGTCTACGGCGCGCGCCCGCTGCGCCGCGCCATCCAGACGCTCATCGAAGACCCGCTCTCCGAGGAGCTGCTGCAGGGTCTGTGGCGCAAGGGCGAGATCATTCGGGTGGACGAGAAGGACGGTGCGCTCGTCTTTGAGCACGCGACCGGCGAGATCCCCGCGCCGCGCCGCCGCGAGACCATGGGCTCCCCCGATCTTCTCGCCCCGCTCCCCGAGCCCTCGCACGGCGCCGCCGGCACCGGTGGCCTGCTGAGCGCGGGGGAGTAGCCCACGGGTCCGGCGGTCAGGTCCCGCCGCGAGCAAGGGCGGCGGGCGCCCGCGCTATACTCGTAATCGACCGTCGACAGAGAGGGGCGCCCGTGGAAGTCACCCAGCTCGACCCAGCGACCGAGCGCGAGCAGCGCTTTGAGGACGCGATCAGGAAGACCGCGCCCGGCACGCCGCTGCGCACCGCCCTCGACATGATTCTCGCCGGCCACCTGGGTGCCCTCGTCTGCGTCGGCGATACCGAGAACGTGCTCGCCGCCGGCGACGACGGCTTCAAGCTCGACGTCTCGTTCACGGCCAACCGCCTCTTCGAACTCTGCAAGATGGACGGCGCCGTGGTCATTGACCGCGACCTCACCAAGATCCTGCGCGCCAACTACCACCTCAACCCGGACCCGTCGCTACCCACCTCGGAGACCGGCACGCGCCACCGCACCGCAGCGCGGATGAGCCTGCTCACGCGCGCGATGGTCATCTCGGTCTCGTCGCGGCGCTCCGTGGTCAACGTCTACGTCGACGGCCGCGGCTACGAGCTCAAGAGCGTGAGCGACCTGCTCTCCACCGTGAACCAGCTCACCGTCGCGATGCAGAACACGCGCAACCAGCTCGACCGGAGCCTGCTGCGCCTCACGAGCCTCGAGCTGGACAACTGCGTCACGCTTGGCGACCTCACGAGCATCTTCTACCTCTTCGAGGTGCTGCAGTCGGCCGGCGAGGAGCTCGACGCCTGCATCGCCCAGCTCGGCCGCGAGGGCAAGATCGCGCAGATGCAGCGCGAGGAGTACCTCGCCGGCACCGACGAGGCCTACACCCTCATGATCCGCGACTACGCGGCGGACTCCTCGGAGGAGACGGCGCGCACCATCCGCCGCCGCCTGCACGACACGGTCAACACCCAGCTGCGCTCCGCCAAGCTCGTGGCCAAGATCCTCGGCTACGAGGACGAGCGCGGCGAGGACTCCATCATGACCCCGCTCGGCCTGCGCACCCTCTCGCGCGTGCCCGTCGTCCGCGACGGCATGGCCGACAAGATCGTCGACGAGTACGGCTCGCTCCAGGAGGTGCTCGAGGCCGTGGACGACGACCCGTCGCGCCTCGGCGAGATCGGCGTCAAGAACCCGGGCGTGCTCGCCAACAGCCTCCACCGCATGTGGGACAAGGGGGAGTGATGGGCGCGCCGGCGTCGACCCCCTGTCCGTGCGCCTGCGCCGAGCGCGTGGGCGAGGCCGCCTCCGGCGCCGACACCTGCGCGATCATCGTGGCCGGTGGCTCGGGCGAGCGCTTTGGCGATCCTCGCGGCAAGCAGTTCGTCGATCTCTGCGGCCTGCCGCTCATGTGCTGGTCGATCATGGCGTTTGACCGCGCGCCGTCGGTTGGGGCGATCGTGGTGGTCTGCGCGCCCGACCGCGTGGCGCAGGTCGAGAAGGACGTGCTCTCGCAGCTCTCGCTCGCCAAGCCGGTGACGCTCGCCCCCTCGGGTGCGACGCGTCAGGACTCCGTTTGTTCCGGCTTGGACGCCACCCCACGCGACTTGCCGCTCGTTGCCGTTCATGATGCCGCGCGCCCCCTCATCGAGGTCGAGCAGGTCGAGGCATGCATCGCCACCGTCCGCATGGACGAGGCGCTGGCGGGCGCCATCCTCGCCTCGCGCTGCACGGACACGCTCAAGCTCGTGGAGGGCGAGAAAATCGTGGCGACGCCCGACCGCTCGTTCTACTGGGCCGCGCAGACCCCGCAGGTCTTTCGGCGACGCGTTCTTCTCGCCGCGCACAAGGCCGCCGCGCACGAGGGCTACCAGGGCACCGAC
>DXBZ01000073.1 GCA_019116265.1 Candidatus Olsenella stercoravium
TGCCATCGGCGTCCACGCGTCGGACGAGGTCGGCGGCATCGGCGCCGCACTTGCGGGCAAAGCCGAGCGCGGCCTTGGTGGGCCGGCCACCCTCGTCGAAGGCGATCGCCGCCTTGGGACCGCGCTTGACCTCGTGGATCTCGTCAGTCGCGACGGCGACGTCGGAGACGAGCGCGGCGAGACGGCGAGGCGTCGAGATGACGCGCACCTCGCCGTGCGCGAGCCCGGCGGCGTCCAGTCCCTTGGCCACGAGGCCGCCGAGCTGCTGGGCGGCGTTCATGAGCGGGGCGGACGGCATCTCCTCGGTGCCGATCTCAAGCAGGAAGTCACGGGTGTCTGCCATCTAGGCCACCTCCCCCTTCTCGGCGGCGTCGCCGGTCTTGCCAGCCACCTCCGCGAGGTAGCACTCGCAGCAGAGCTTGGCGATCGTGCGGACGCGCAGGATGTAGTTGGCACGCTCGGTCGCCGAGATGGCGCCGCGGGCGTCGAGCAGGTTGAACGCGTGGCTGCACTTCATCACGCAGTCGTAGGCGGGAAGCGGGAGCTTCCTTTCGAGGCACGAGTGGCACTCCGCCTCGTAGTCGTCGAACTTCTGGCGCATCATCTCGACGTTGGCGACCTCGAAGTTGTAGGTGGAGAACTCGCGCTCGTTCTCATGGAAGACGTCGCCGTAGGTCATGGGCGTGCCGTCGGGCAGGTAGGACCAGATGACGTCGTAGACGGAGTCGACCCCCTGCGCGTACATGGCGATGCGCTCCAGGCCGTAGGTGATCTCCACCGGCACCGGGTCGCACTCGATGCCGCCGACCTGCTGGAAGTAGGTGTACTGGGTGACCTCCATGCCGTCCATCCAGACCTCCCAGCCCAGGCCCCAGGCGCCCAGCGTCGGGCTCTCCCAGTCGTCCTCGACGAAGCGGACGTCATGCTCGGCGGGGTCGAGGCCGATCGCCGCAAGCGAGCCCAGGTAGAGCTCCTGCGAGTCCACAGGACACGGCTTGAGGATGACCTGGAACTGGTAGTAGTGCTGCATGCGGTTGGGGTTCTCGCCGTAGCGGCCGTCAGCGGGGCGGCGGCACGGCTGCGGGTAGCACGTGCGCCACGGCGCGGGACCCAGCGAGCGCAGCGTCGTGGCGGTGTGGAACGTGCCGGCGCCGACCTCGGAGTCGTAGGGCTGCATGACCGTGCAGCCCTGGGCGGCCCAGTAGCGCTCGAGCTCGAGGATCATGTCCTGGAACGTCAGTGTCGTCTTGCCCATCGTCGTCCTTCTCTCGTCCCCGCGCACGCCTAGAGCAGGCCCACGTCGGAGAGTGGCCAGTAGATCAGAATCGCCCTCGATGTTACGTCATCGACGCTCACGGGGCCAAAGTAACGCGAGTCCTTGGAATTGGTGCGGTTGTCGCCCATCACCCAGACGCATCCCTCGGGAACGACGTAGGGATACGTTACCCCGGCAGAGCCGGAGATCCCCGAGAGGGACTCGGTCGGCGCGCCGCCCACATAGGGCTCCTCGAGCACCTCCCCGTCCACGACGACGGCGCCGTCCACGAGGTCGATGGTCTGTCCCCCGACGGCGATCACGCGCTTGACGAGGGTCTCCCCCTCGGTGAGCGGGCTCTCAAAGGTCACGATGTCACCGGGTTCGGGGTCATGGAAGCGGTACGAGACGCGCTCGCCGAGCAGCAGGTCGCCGATCCCGATCGTGTCGAGCATCGAGCCGGACGGAACGTAGTAGGCGCCCACCACAAAGACGCGGAGCAAAACGGCGAGCGCGACCGTAAGGGCGATCGTCCCCGCCCACCAGAGGAGGCGCCTGCGCGTCTCGGGTCGTCTCTCGTGCAAGGCCGTCATCGTTCTCCGCCTTCCGGGGTCAGCGAGCGCACGAGCTCGCGCTCCTCTTCGGTGAGCGGTGCGCGCTCGAGCAGGTCGGGGCGCCACCGCGCGGTGCGCTCCAGGGAGCTGCGCCGACGCCAGCTCGCCACGCGTGCATGGTCCCCCGAGAGCAGCACGTCGGGAACGGCCATGCCGCGGTAGGTGGCGGGCCGCGTGTACTGGGCGTACTCCAAAAGGCCCGCGTCGGCCGAGAACGACTCGTCGACGGCGCTCATGTCGTCCCCGAGCGCGCCCGGCAGGAGCCGCACGACGGAGTCGATCACGGCGAGCGCCGCGAGCTCGCCTCCCGTGAGGACGTAGTCACCGAGCGAGAAGACGTCGTCGGCGAGCGAGTAGACGCGCTCGTCCATCCCCTCGTAGCGGCCGCAGACGAGAAGGACGCGGCGCTCCTGGGTCAGCCTCTCGGCACAGCGCTGGTCATAGGGCCTTCCGCACGGCGAGAAGAACACGACGTGCGGCCGCTCGCCCGTCGAGGAGAGCTCGTCGACCGCCTCGAAGACGGGGGCGGGCTTCATGAGCATCCCCTGGCCGCCGCCGAACGGGGCGTCGTCGACGGTACGGTGTCGGTCGTGCGTCCAGTTCCTCAGGTCATGGGCGACGAAGTCGAAGACGCCGGCGCGGCGCGCGCGCCCCATGATCGAGGCGTCGAGATAGGGCTCAAATACGTCGGGGATGACGGAGAGTGCCTCAAAGATCATGCGTGCTCACTCCCACTCGAGTCCCGCGGGCACGCGCACGTCGATCGGCCCGCTCTCGGGCACGTCGCGAACGACCTCGTCGATCACGGGGAGCAGCAGCTCGCCCCGAGGCCCGCTCAGGACCCAGACGTCGTTTGCGGGCCCGGTCATGACCTCGCTGATCTGCGCGATCTCCCCCGTGCCCGCGTCGCGGACGTCACGGCCCACCAGGCGCCTGGCGTCATGGAGGGCGAGGTCCTCCGGAAGCTCGGAGTCTCGTGCGAGAAGCACCTTGCCGACGATCGCCTCGGCGGCGGAGAGGTCCTCGATGCCGCTGAGCGAGACGAGCGAGCCGCTCCGGCCGTCGCTTCCGCACGCGAGGATGCGGTGCCAGCGGTCCCCGCGCAGCGAGGGCGGCACGACGGCGACCTCGAGCCCCTCGCGAACAAGCGGGGGAAGGCCGCGAACGGGAACCGTCACGACCTCCCCCTGTCTCCCGTGCGCCTTCTGCACACGGGCTATGCACCTGAAGCGATCCGGCATGCGGCCCTAGCCCACGACCTCGACCTCAACGGCCGTGCCGACGCGCTGCCCGAGCGCGCGGGCGAGGGTGCGGATCGCCTTGATGGTCCTGCCCTTGCGACCGATCACGCGACCGGCGTCCTCCTCGGAGCAGCTCACCTCGATGAGCGCGCCACCGTCGCCGTCCGTGACGTCAAGCGAGACGGACTCCTCGTCGTCGACGAGGCCGCAGACGATGTACTCGACGAGGTCGGCTACGCGGTCGGAGGGAAGCTCCTGCTCCACGGTCTCGGCAAGGGAGCCATCGTTGGTCCCCATGACGGACACCTACTCGGCGTCCGACTCGGCCTCAGCCTCAGCGGCGGCCTCCGCGGCAGCGGCGGCCTTGGCGGCGGCCTTCTTGGACATCTTCGTCTTCTTCTCGACGACGGGCTGGCCGTTGCGAGCGATGTCGATCAGGTGGGAGGCCGCGTTGGTGGGCTGGGCGCCCTTGGCGATCCACTCGTCGACCTTCTCGAGGTTGATGTCGATGGTCTTGGGGTTGGTCAGCGGGTTGTAGCGGCCGACCTCCTCGATGTAGCGACCGTCGCGCGGCATGCGGCCGTCAGCGACGACGACGCGGTAGTACGGACGCTTCTTGGCACCATGACGGGCCAGGCGAATCTTGACTGCCAATGAACACTCCTCCATACGTGCGGTGCGCGTGGACACAGGGGGTGGCCGCACCGCTTGGCCACAAAACGACATATCAGTTTACGACTCTTTGAACCGGCCGCAAGGTGCAGTTTTTGTGAAAGGTGTCAAAGACGGCGAGAAGGGCCTGGGTGTTCAGGAGAAATTCAGGCTGGCTGGGTAGGATACGCCACGTATGCCGCTCGAGTTGGCGTGCGGCAAAGACGGAAGGAACACCCATGAACATCCTCGTTGTCGAAGATGAGCGCAACCTTGCCGACGCGATCGTCCGTATCGCCTCTGATGCCTCCTACAACGCCGACGCGGTCTATGACGGCCGTTCCGGGCTCCGCGCGGCCCTCGGCGGCTCGTACGACGCTGTCGTCCTCGACGTGATGCTCCCCGGCATGGACGGCTACGAGGTCGTGCACGAGATGCGCCGTCAGGGGGTCGCCACCCCCGTGCTGCTCCTCACCGCGCGCACCTCTACGGCCGACAAGGTCGAGGGGCTCGACGCGGGCGCCGACGACTACATGACGAAGCCCTTCGAGGCCGACGAGCTTCTCGCGCGCCTGAGGGCGCTCACGCGGCGCCGAGGCGACGTGATGCTCGACGACGTGAGCTTTGCCGACGTCTCGCTCGACCTTGCCACCCACGACCTCTCCTGCGGGGACGAGACGGTCCATCTCTCGGGTAAGGAGTTCGAGGTCATGCGCATCCTCATGAGCTCGAACTCGCGCGTCGTCTCCAAGCAGGACCTGCTCGGCCGCGTCTGGGGTGATACGGAGGCCTCGGAGAACTCGGTTGAGGCGTACGTGTCGTTCCTCAGGAAGAAGCTCGCCCACATAGGGTCCGCGGTGCAGATAACCACGCTCAGGATGCTCGGGTACCGGCTCGAGGTCTTTGGCGCGTAGGCGACCATGCTCGCACGGCTTCGCAGGGAGTTCATTGCGATCACGATGCTGCTCGTCGGCCTCGTGCTCGTTGGCGTGCTCGGCATGATGTTCGTCAGCAACGCGATGACCCTGCGCTCGGTCACCACGAGGATCCTCGACCGCGCGATAGAGGGTGACATCACCTCGGCCCAGATTGGCGACACGACCGGCGAGCAGAGCGCGGAGATCATGCTCGCCGTCGTCGTGGAGCTCGATCACAGCGGACGGCTGCTCGACCTGGGCGAGTCGCCGGTCCAGATTCCCGTCGACACGCTTGACGACGTCGTCGCCGAGATTCTCTCCTCCCCCAGCGACCAGGGCGAGTGCGAGAGCTATCCCATCTCATGGGAGCGTGCGCGCATGCCCTACGGCTGGCGCGTCGCCCTCGTCGACACCTATTCGCGCGACGCGGCGCTCCGCTCGCAGGCGCTCAACGTGCTCGCGGTCTTCGCGGTGTCGATGGGCGCTCTCTTCGTCGTCTCCTACCTGCTGTCCGGATGGGTCCTGCGCCCCGTCCAGCGCGCCTGGGACCAGCAGCGCCGCTTCGTCTCGGACGCCTCCCACGAGCTGAAGACCCCGCTCGCCGTCATCCTCGCGAACGTGCAGATACTCGAGCGAGAGCAGGGGATCGACGCCTCGGCCCGACGCTGGGTGAGAAGCACCCACGAGGAGGCCCTGCACATGAAGTGCCTCGTCGAGGACCTCCTCACGCTGGCCCGCGCCGACGAGGCGGGCGAGTCGACTGACCAGGCCACATCCGGCCCCCTCCCCGCGGCGAGCCTCACCGACCTCGTCTCGGGGTGCTGCCTGGAGTTCGACGCCGTCGCCTACGAGCGGGGCTGCTCGATCGAGAGCGAGCTCTCCCCCGCCGTGACGGCGCGCGTGCGCCCGGCGGACTACCAGAGGGTGGTAAGGACGCTCCTCGACAACGCCACCAAGTACGCGAGGCCGGGCAGCGTGGTCCGCGTGCGTCTCGTGCGCGACGCGCGCAGATCTCGCCTCGAGGTCAGCAACCATGGCGACGTCATCTCACCTGAGGAGCTCGAGCACCTGTTCGACCGCTTCTACCGCACCGACCGCGCGCGCCAGCGCACCTCCGAGGGCGGCTTCGGCCTGGGGCTCGCCATCGCCAAGGCGCTGATCGAGTCGGTCGGAGGCTCCATATCGGCCACCTCGACGGAGCGTGACGGCACCACGTTCACGGTCCTCCTCTGACGCCTAAAAGGTGCCTAAAAGGGGTCTGACCCCTTTTAGGCAAGTTCTAGAAGTCGTCCTTGTTCATGGGCGCCGTGTCGGAAGTCGCGTCGATGAACCTCAGGTCACGCCCGTAACGGACCGCGCCCTCCCCGTAGCGCTCGCGCAGGGCGTCGGCAACGCGTCCGATCGCGCCGAGATCGCGGCCCGCACGCGGGCTCGACTCGGAACCGTCGAAGAGCGTGAGCTGCCTCTCCCCCGCGTCGAAGCCGGAGACGGCGACACCCACCAGTCGCACGGCGAGCCCCGCGCGCCAGACCTCGCCCAACAGGCACACGGCAAGGTCGCCGATCGCGCGCCCATCGTCGCTCTCGCGCTCTAGCGCGCGCTGCGCGGTCCGCGTGCGGCTCACGTCGAACTTGAGCTTGAGGGTGACGGTTCTCCCCTTGAGGCCCTTGCGGCGCAGGCGGTGCGCGACCATCTCGGAGACGTGTCTGACCGCCGCCTCAAGATCCTCGCGGTCGGTGAGGTCACGCGCGAAGGTTCGCTCGTTCGAGACCGACTTGGCACGCTCCGTGGCCGCCGCCTCCGCGACGCGCGCCCGCTCCCCTCCCGAGGCGCGCAGCGCCATGCGGGGCCCGTTGACGCCGAACACCGATTCCAGCTCTCGGACGTCGGCGCGGGCGAGCTCCCCCAGGGTCCGCACGCCCATCTCGTGAAGGCGCGCCTCGGTCGCCGGGCCGACCCCGCTCATGGCACCGACGGGCAGCGGGGCGAGAAACGCCGCCTCGGTTCCCGGGGGCACCACGGTGAGGCCGCGGGGCTTCTCGCGCTCCGAGGCGATCTTCGCGACGGTCTTGTTCACGCCGATGCCGATCGAGCACGTGACGCCGAGCTCGGCCACGCGCCGCTGCACGCGACGACAGATCTCCACGGGGCTCTCGTGCGAGAAGCGCCCGGGCGTCACGTCGAAGAAGGCCTCGTCGATGGAGACCTGCTCGACGAGGGGCGTCTCGTCGACGAGGATCGCCATCACGGCCGCGCTCACCGCGCGGTAGCGGTCAAAGTGGCCGTGGGTCCATATCGCCTGCGGACAGAGACGGCGCGCGGTTGCTGCGGGCATGGCCGAGCGCACCCCGTAGCGACGCGCCTCGTAGGATGCCGTCGAGACCACGCCGCGCCGCTCCGCGGACCCGCCGACGATCACCGGCTTCCCGCGCCACTGCGGATGGTCGAGCTGCTCCACCGAGGCGAAGAACGCGTCGAGGTCGAGCAGCCCCACCGCCGGGCCGTCCCAGGCGAACAGGTCGAGCGAGGGGTCGGCGCTGTCGTTCTTCTCGTCCATGTCCCCAGTATAGTTGCCTAGAAGGGGTCAGACCCCTTTTAGGCAAGTCTTTCGGTCGAGCGGTGCGTCGCATGGGAGATGGTGCTGCGACCAATGCCGGTCAGCCGCTCAACCTGCCTGATCGTGAGCCCCGCGTCACGCAGAAGCTGAAGCGTCGGGTTACGCTCTGCCGGCCGCAGCCCCTTCAGGGTCGCCGGGTCGACCCCGCCCAGCGCCTCCCGAGCGGCGAGCAGCGCGTCGTCGTCGGACACGAACGCGCCGGTTCGCTCCACGTACGTCCCGCGATCGGCGGACGCACAGAGCGCAGCGAAGCCTTCGGCCCCTCCAAGAAGCTCGAGGAGGGGGCCCACGTCCGCAACCTCCGAGCGACCCGAGGCGTACTCTGAGAAGCTGCTCCACCGGTACTCGGACGCCCTGCAGACCCCCGCTCGCTCCGGGTTGTCGTGGATGTAGCGCAGAACCTGCAGGAGCTGACGCTCGTTCGTCACGGGGACGCTCTTGAACCGTCCCTCGAAGACGTGCCCCACGTGCCCAGTCAGACGGTTGAAGTGCTCGGCGTAAGAGCCCGTGCAGCGCTGGATCGCCGGGCTCAGCTCGCCCTGAGGTTCACGCAGCAGTAGGTGGACGTGGTTGCTCATCAGGCACCAGGCCAGAATCGAGATTCCAGCCTCGCCGAGACAACGTCCGAGCAGGGCGAGCAGGAGCCTGCGGTCCCCGTCGTTCTCGAACAGGATCTGCCGGCCGCTCCCGCGCAGGATGACGTGGTAGAAGCCCTCCTCCGTGC
>DXBZ01000074.1 GCA_019116265.1 Candidatus Olsenella stercoravium
GGGCCGCTACTACGCAGCCTTCGTCATCCCGGCCGACTTCACGAGCACCCTCGCCGGCGTCGTTGAGGGCGACGCCCAGCCGGCGCGCGTCAGCTACTACGTGAACGAGAAGGTCAACGCGGTCTCGCCGAAGGTCACCGACACCGGGGCGACGACCCTCGAGAACCAGATCTCCTCCGAGTTCATGAGCGTGGCGGGCGAGACCGTCACCGAGCGGGTCCAGGACGCCGTGCGCACGGCGGACGCAGCGACGGGCGAGGCCTCGGCCGGCGCCCTCGACACCCTGCGTGGGGTCGAGGGGACGCTCGGCGAGGCAGCGGACGCGCTGGACGATGCGCGCGACAGCCTCGTCGACGCGCGGACCTCCGTGGCGCAGGCGAGCGACGCGCTGGACGACGTCACGGCCGGGGCGGGCTCGCTCGCGGACGCCCTGGACGTGTCGCTTTCTACCCTCGGCGACACGCGCACGCAGATCCGCAGCCTGGCGACGGAGCTCTCGGGCGAGATTGGCGCGGGCGCCGCGACCCTCACGGACCTCACGTCGCAGGCGAGCCATGACGTCGGCCTCATCGCCGGTGACGTGGGCTGGGCACAGGGGAAGTTCGACGCCGCCATCTCCCAGGTGGAGGCCGCGAGCGGGACCCTGCGCGACGTCCAGGCCGCGCTCGGCCGCGCCCGCGACGCTATCGCCGCCCTCCCCGCGACCGGCGAGCAGGCACAGGCGCGCGACGCCGCGGTGGCCGCCCTCGACGCCCAGGCCCAGATGCTCGGCGAGCTCGCCGACGCCCAGGACGCACAGGCGGCGGCCATGCGCGAGACCTCGCAGGAGATCGCGGCGGGCGCCGAGAGCGCGAGTGGCCTGGCGGGCGCCGTGGCGGACGCGACCCAGTCGGGCGCCGACTCCCTCACCAGCTTGCAGGCCGAGCTCTCCCAGGACGTTGCCCCCGAGCTCACCGGCGCGCTCGACACCCTCGCGGACGTCGGCGGGCGCCTCGCGGGCGGCGCGGACGCGCTGCCGGCCATGGTCGCCCAGGCCCAGGGCACCCTCGACCAGCTGGGCACCCTCCTCGACCAGGCGTCCTCCACGCTCGAGGACGGCGCCGGCACCCTGCGCGACGCCGCCGCGAGCGCCGGCTCGCTCGCCGACGACGTCGCCGCACTCCAGGGCGCCGCGGACCCCGAGCTCGTCACGCGCGTCCTCGCGCTCGAACCCGCGCAGACGGGCTCCGCGCTCGCCTCCCCCGTCGACATGGTCACCGAGGCGATCTACCCGGTCGCCAACTACGGCTCCGGCGTCGCGCCCTTCTACACCAACCTCGCCCTGTGGGTCGGCGGCTTCGTCCTCGTGGCCGTCTACAAGCTCGAGGTCGACCGCGAGGACCTGCCCGGCACCGGCGTCACCGCGAGCCAGGCGTTCTGGGGCCGCTGGATGCTGCTCGCCCTGCTCGGCCAGGTCCAGGCTGTAATCTGCTGCGCCGGCGACCTCGCGCTCGGCGTCCAGTGCGTGTCGCCCGCCGCCTACGTGCTCGCGGGCATGGTCGCCTCGCTCGTCTACGTCCTCGTGGTCTACGCCCTCGCCGCCACGCTCAAGCACGTGGGCAAGGCGCTCGCGGTGCTGCTCGTGGTCCTGCAGATCCCCGGCGCCTCGGGCCTCTACCCGATCCAGATGCAGCCGGCCTTCTTCCAGGCCCTGGGCCCCTGGCTCCCGTTCACCTACGGCATCAACGCCATGCGCGAGGCCGTCGCCGGCTTCTACGACGGAAACTACGTCCGCGACCTGCTCGTTCTTCTCGCCTTTGCCCTGCCGGCGCTCCTGCTCGCCACCGTGGGCCGGCCCCGCCTGCTCGACCTCGACGCCTTCTTCGACCGCGAGCTCGCGCGGACGGACCTGCTCGTCACCGAGCGCACGGGCGAGAAGGGCGGGCGCCTCGCGACCCTCCTGCGCGCGCTGGCGGAGTCCCCGACCACGCGCGACGCCCTGCTCGAGCGCACGGAGAGCTTCGAGCAGCGCTACCCCGCGCGCGTGCGCCGCGGCGTCGCGGCGCTCGTCGTGGCGCCGGCGTGTGCGCTGGCCCTCGGCGCGGCGCTGCCCGAGGCGCGCCTCGTCCTTCTCGCCGCGTGGGCGGCCTCGCTGGCGATCACCTGCGGATACCTCATCTGCCTTGCCTACCTGCGCGAACGTCTGCGCTCCCGCGGGGAGCTCTCCCACATGGGGCGCGACGAGCTCGTTGCCGAGCTGCTGGGCGAGAAAGACGGTGAGGCCCGATGAGAGGGTTTTTGGGAAGGGTCGGCTCGTTCGTCCGGCGCGACGCGCGGCACCTGCGCGCCAACGTGGTTGCGCTCGTGGCGCTCGTGGGCATGGTAGCGGTCCCGTCGTTCTACGCCTGGTTCAACATCGCCGGGAGCTGGGACCCCTACGGCAACACCGACAACATCCGCGTTGCGGTGGCGAGCGAGGACGAGGGCTACACCGGCGAGCTCGTCCCGGTGAGCGTGAACCTGGCCGACCGCGTGATCGACGAGCTGCGGGCGTCCGACACGATCGACTACGTGGTCACCTCGGCCGACGACGCCGTGGGGGGCGTGTGCTCGGGCGAGTACTACGCCGCGATCGTGCTGCCCGAGGACTTCTCGCGCGACCTCATGACGATGCTCTCGAGCGACCCCGAGCGCCCGCAGGTGCGCTTCTACCAGAACGAGAAGGCCAACGCGATCGCCGCCATCGTGACCGGCAAGGCTGAGGACGCGGTGCTCGCGGACATCAACCGGGGCTTTGCCTCAGCCGTCACGACCGTGGGCGCGGGGACCCTCGAGGAGCTGGGGCGCACGCTCGACGACGAAGGCGTCCAGAGCCTCGCCGGACGCCTCGCCGCGGCCGTCTCGGATGCCTCCGACCAGATCCGAGGCTCCGCCGAGGACGCCCGCGACCTCTCCGGGCTGCTCTCGGACACCGAGGAGCTGCTCACGACCGGCGGCGACGCAGCCTCCGCCGCGCTCTCGCCGACGGCAGGCGCCGGCGAGACGCTGCGCGAGACGGCCGAGGGGCTGGAGGGGGCCGGCACGGCGCTCGATGACGCGTCAGATGCGGTGGCGGGAGCGCTCACGTCGGCCGGGACGAGCCTCGACGACGTCCGGGACGCGATCGACGGCGCCTTTGCGACGGCGGCGACCCAGCAGGGCAGCGTCCAGGACGCGCTCGCGGATGCCGACGCGTCCCTCAAGGACCAGATGGCGACGCTCGACGAGCTGACGAGCTCGCTCGACCAGGCGGACGACCTCCTGGCGCGGCTGCAGGCGAGCCTCGGGGAGGGAGGCGCCGGGGCCGAGCGCGTGGCCGCCGTCCGCTCGCTCGTGGCGGGCCTCGCCGAGACCGCCCGCGAGGTCCGCGCGGAGCTGCAGGACCTTGCGGACGGCATCGAGCAGACGGCAGCCGACCTCGCGAGCGGGGCCAAGAACGCGGAGGACGCGCGCAGCGAGCTCGACGGGCTTCTCGCCGACGCGCGCGACGCCCTCGACGGCGCGCAGGCCAGCTACGACGACACGGCGCGCGACACCCTGGCGGACCTCGCCGACCAGGTGGGCACGGCGGCGGATGGGGCCGATGAGGTGCAGGGTGGGCTCGCCGGCGCCCTCTCCTCCGTCGAGGGTGCCGCGTCGGGCGCCGCGGGCGCACTCGAGGCGGGCCGCGACGCCCTGGACGACGTCGCCGGCCAGCTCGACGCGGCGGCCGACGGGCTCGACGAGCTCCGGGCGCGCCTGGGCGCGGCGCTCGACTCGGCCGACACAGGCCAGCTGCGCGCCGTGCTCTCCTCCGGGACGGGCGCGCTCGCCGAGTTCATGGCCTCCCCGGTGAGCGTGGAGCGCACCGCGGTCTACCCGGTCGAGAACAACGGCTCGGCCATGGCGCCGTTCTACACGACGCTCGCGATCTGGATCGGCGGCGTGGTGCTCGCCGCGCTCGTGCGCGCCACGCCATCAGAGGACGCGCTCGCCGAGACCGGCTGCTCGCACGCGGGGGCCTACCTCGGGAGGCTCGCGCTCTTCTGCGCGGTGGGCGTGGCGCAGGCCGCACTCATCGCTGGCGGCGACCTCGCGTTTCTCGGCGTGCAGTGCGCGCACCCGGCGCTCTTCGTGCTGGCGTGCGTCGCGTCGTCGGTGGTCTACGTGAACCTGATCTTCTCGCTCACGACGTCCTTTGGTGACGTGGGCAAGGCGGTGGCCGTGGTCCTCATGGTGATCCAGGTGGCGGGCTCCGGCGGCACCTTCCCGCCGCAGATGCTGCCGCCCGTGTTCCAGGCGCTCTACCAGTGGCTGCCGTTCGTGCACAGCGAGGGCGCCCTGCGCGCGGCGATGTTTGGCCTCTACGGGCTCGACTACTGGCGCGAGCTCGCAGTCCTTCTCGCCTACCTGGCGCCGGCGCTCGTGCTGGGGCTCGTGGTGCGCCGGCCGGTCATCCGCCTCGGTGCGTGGTTCGAGCGGCTCCTCGAGGACACGCGCCTCATGTGAGCCGCGGGCCCTCGTCCTTCTCGCCCGCGCGGTATACTGATTGCGTATGTGACGAGAAGCACCATCGAGAGGAACGCCATGTCCGAGACCCCCGTTCGCGTGCGCTTTGCGCCCTCCCCCACCGGCAAGCTCCACGTGGGCGGCGCGCGCACCGCGATCTACAACTGGGCCTTCGCCCGCGCCAACCACGGCACCTTCATCCTGCGCATCGACGACACCGACCCCGAGCGCTCCACCGAGGAGAACACCCAGATCATCCTGCGCGCCATGCGCTGGCTGGGGCTCGACTGGGACGAGGGCCCCGAGGTGGGCGGTGACTTTGGCCCCTACTTCCAGACCGAGCGCGCCGAGATGTACCGCGCCGCCGCCCAGCGCCTGTGGGACGAGGGCAAGGCGTACCCGTGCTTCTGCACGCCCGAGCAGCTCGCGGCCGACCGCGAGGCGGCCCGCGCCCGCAAGGACCCCTTCCAGGGCTACCAGCGCCGCTGCCGCAACCTCTCCCGTGAGGAGGCTCAGGCGCGCATCGACGCCGGCGAGCCCTACGTCCTGCGCATCAAGGTGCCCGAGGACCGCGGCGACGTGGTCGTGCGCGACGCGGTCCACGGCGAGGTGAGCTTTGCGGCGCGCGAGCTCGACGACTTTGTCATCCAGCGCACCGACGGCACGCCCACCTACAACTTTGCCACCGTCGTGGACGACGCCGCGATGGGCATCACCCATGTCATCCGCGGCGACGACCACCTCTCCAACACCCCGCGCCAGGTCATCGTCTACGAGGCCCTGGGCGCGCCGGTTCCCACGTTCGCGCACATCTCGATGATCCTGGGCGCCGACGGCAAGAAGCTCTCCAAGCGCCACGGCGCGACCAACGTGGAGGAGTACCGCGACGCGGGCTACCTCTCCGACGCCTTTGTCAACTACCTGGCGCTTCTCGGCTGGTCGCTCGACGGCGAGACCACGATCGTCCCGCGCGACGTGCTGGCCCGCGAGTTCTCCCTGGAGCACGTCTCCAAGAACCCGGCAACCTTTGACCCCAAGAAGCTCGACTGGATCCAGGCCGAGTACATCCGCTCGATGAGCGACCGGGAGTTCGCCGACAAGATCATGCTGCCGGAGCTCGTCCGCGCCGGGGTCATCGGCGAGGGGGCCGAGTTCGACGAGGACTGGATGGGCGCGCTCGTCGCCATCGTGCGGCCGCGCACCAAGTTCCCGGCGGACGTGGTCACGGTGACGGCACCGGTCTTTGCCACCGCCGACACGCTCGTCTACGACGAGAAGAGCGTGGCCAAGGGCCTCGCCCGGGAGGGCATGGGCGCGGTGCTCGACGCCGCGCACGAGGCGCTGGCGGGGCTCGCAGCCTGGGAGCCGGCCGCAATCGACGCCGCGCTGGAGCCGCTGCCCGAGGCGCTCGACCTCAAGAAGCGCCTGGTCTTCCAGGCCGTGCGCGTAGCCGTGTGCGGCAACCTGGTGTCGCCGCCGCTCGGCGAGACGATGGCGCTCGTGGGCCGCGAGGACTGCATGGCGCGCCTGGACCGCGCCCGCGCGCTCGCCCTGTGATGTTGCGAAGGGACAGTCCCTTCGTAACATTCCGTTAGGAGCTGGCATGGCAGCAAAGCCACAGACCCTTGCCACGACCTCGGCCTTTGAGGTGCTCGGACCCGTGATGGTGGGCCCGTCCTCCTCGCACACCGCCGGCGCCCTGCGCTGCGCGCGCGTGGCGGCCTCGCTCGTCTCGGGCCGCATCGAGCGCGTGCGCTTCACGCTGTGGAACAGCTTCGCCCACACCTACCGCGGCCACGGCACCGACCGCGCGCTCGTGGCGGGCATCCTCGGGCTGGACACCGACGACGAGCGTATCCGCGACGCGTTCGAGCTGGCCCGCGCGACCGGCCTCGAGGTCGCCTTCGAGGAGGCGCCCGACGACACCTCGGTCCACCCCAACACCGTCGACATCGACATGGAGTGCGCCGACGGCACGACCTGCCAGGTGCGCGGCGAGAGCCTCGGTGGCGGGCGCGTCCGCATCAGCCGCGTGAACGGCGTGGGCGTTGACCTCACCGGCACCTACGCCACGCTCTTCGTGGCGCACCGCGACGCGCCCGGGCTTCTCGCCTCCCTCACGCACCTGCTGGCGGAGGCCGAGGTCAACATCGCCTTCTGCCGCACCTACCGCACCGAGCAGGGCGGGCAAGCCTACTCCGTCTTTGAGACGGACGGCGCGCCCGCAGACGGCGTGCTGCCGCAGGTGCGCGCCCTGCGCGACGTGAGCTTTGCCACGTTCATCATGGTCCCCGGCTCCGCCTCCGCGACGGCGCCCGGCGTCACGGCCGAGGAGCTCTTCGACGACGGCAGGCAGCTGCTGGAGGCATGCGCCGAGCGCGGGCTCTCCATCGGCGGCGTCATGGGGCTGCGCGAGCGGGGCCTCACGGGGGCGGAGCGCGCCGAGGCCGCCATGAGGCGCGTGATCGACGTCATGCGCGCGGAGACGAGCGCGCCGCTCTCCTGCCCCGCCCGCTCGCTCGGCGGCTTCATCGGCGGCGAGGCACAGCTGGTGAGCGCGGGCGCCGAGCGCTGGGCGGGCGCGCTCATGGGAGCAGTTCAGACCGACGCTGTGGCCCGTGCGATGGCCGTGCTCGAGCGCTCGGCCGCGATGGGCGTAATCGTGGCGGCCCCCACGGCGGGCTCGGCGGGCGTAGTCCCAGGCTGCGTGCTCGCCGTGGCCGACGCCGCGGGCGCTGGCGAGAAGGACGTTGCGTCGGCCCTCTACTGTGCCGCGGCGGTGGGCCTCAACATCCAGACGCACGCCTGCGTCGCCGGCGCCGAGGGCGGCTGCCAGGCCGAGGTCGGCTCCGCTGCGGCGATGGCGGCCGCCGCGCTCGTGGAGCTTCTCGGCGGCTCGCCCGAGCAGGCGCTCACGGCGGCGTCGCTTGCGATCTCCAACCTGCTGGGACTCGTCTGCGACCCGGTGGGAGGCCTCGTAGAGGTCCCCTGCCAGGCGAGAAACGCCATCGGGGTGGCGGCGGCGTTCTCGAGCGCCCAGCTCGCGCTCTCCGGCGTGCGCTGGCTCGTCCCCTTCGACGAGATCGTCGCCGCCATGGCCGAGGTCGGCCACGCCTTGCCGTCGCGTCTGCGCGAGACCGCGCGCGGGGGGCTTGCGGCCACGCCCGCGGCGCGGGCGGCCTGCACGGCCTGCGGCGGCTGCGCGTAGCACCGGGCTCC
>DXBZ01000075.1 GCA_019116265.1 Candidatus Olsenella stercoravium
GATGGGGCTTCTCGGGCGCATCCGCAACGCCGGCGCCATCTTCGTGGGCCCCTGGAGCTCGGAGCCCCTGGGGGACTACGTTGCCGGCCCCAACCACACGCTGCCCACGGGCGGCACCGCGCGCTGGGCCAACCCGCTCGGCGTCTACGACTTCCAGAAGCGCTCGAGCGTGATCTGCTACACGCCCGAGGGCCTGCTCGCGGACGCCCCCGCCACCCAGACCATCGCCCAGGCCGAGGGCCTGTGGGCGCACGCGCTGTCGGTGGGCATCCGCCGCAGGCTCGCCGAGGGCTCCGACCCAGACGTCTCGGCGGCAGGTCCCCTCGCGTGGCCCGAGGCGCTTCCCGAGCCCGTCGGCGTCCCGCTGCCCGGCTTTGAGCGGAGGGCGTAGCATGGCCGAGAAGAACCTCGACGTGACGGCGCGCCTGCGTCCCGCGCTGCGCGGGTTCGAGCCCTACGACCCGCGCTTCTCGCCCGTGCGCGTGAATCTCTCGGCGAACGAGAACACGCACGACATGCCGGCCGAGCTGCGCGACGCGGCCTGCGCCGCACTTCTCGCCACGCCGCTCAACCGCTATCCCGACCCCATGGCAAACGCCCTGCGCGACGCCATCGCCGAGCGCCACGGCACGGACCGCTCCCGCGTCATCGTGGGAAACGGCGGCGACGAGCTGCTGTTCAACCTGCTCTTCGCCTTTGGCGGGCCCGGGCGCGCCGTGGTGACGTGCCCTCCCGACTTTGCCGAGTACGCAAACTTCGCCGCGATGTGCGAGACGCCGCTCGTGGCCGTGCCGCGCGACCCGGAGGACTTCTCCGTGGACGCCGAGGCCCTTCTCGCCGCCGCGCGTGACGCGGCCCTCGTGATCCTCACGTCACCCAACAACCCCACGGGCGGCCTCGTTGACCGTGCGCTCGTGGAGCGGCTGCTCGTCGAGACCGAGGCGCTCGTGCTCGTGGACGAGGCGTACGTCGAGTTTGCCGGCGAGGACGAGAGCCTCGCGCCGCTCGTCCCGGGCAACCCCCGCCTCATCGTGCTGCGGACGCTCTCCAAGGCCTTCTCGCTCGCCGGCCTGCGCGTGGGATACCTCGTGGCGGATCCCGGGGTCGTGGACGCCCTCGGTGCGGTGCGCCAGATATACTCGGTTGACGTGCTCGCCCAGGCGGTTGGGCTCGCCTTCGTGGAGCGCCGTGCACTTCTCGCCCCCGTCGTCGCGGACATCGTGGCCGAGCGGGAGCGGCTGGCCGCGGGCCTCTCCACGCTGTCCGGCGTGCGCGTGTGGCCGTCTGCCGCCAACTTTGTGCTGGCGCGCGTCCCGAACGCCCACCGCACGTGGGAGCGGCTGCGCGACGAGCACTCGATCCTGGTGCGCGACTTCAGCTCCGCTCCGGGCACGCAGGACTGTCTCAGGCTCACCGTGGGCACGCGGGAGGAGAACGACGCCCTTCTCGATGCGCTCGCGGTGCTCACAAGGGAGGAATCATGACAAGGACCGCCAAGGTCGTGCGCGCCACCTCAGAGACGGACATCGGCCTGTCCGTCGATCTGGACGGCACCGGCGCCGCCGACGTCGAGACCGGCGTGGGCTTCTTCGACCACATGCTCTGCGCGCTCGCGCGCCACTCGCTCGTGGACCTCACGGTGCGCGTCAAGGGCGACACCGAGGTCGACGACCACCACACCGTCGAGGACACGGGCATCGTGCTCGGCCAGGCGCTGCGCGAGGCGCTCGGCGACAAGCGCGGCATCCGTCGCTTTGGCTCCGTGATGGTGCCGCTCGACGAGGCGCTGGTCATGGCCGCCGTGGACGTCTCCGGCCGGGGCGAGCTCTATTGGGACGTCCCGATCGGCCCCTCCAAGGTGGGGACCTTCGACACCGAGCTCGCCAAGGAGTTCTTCGTCGGGCTCGCGCGCGAGGCGGGCGTCACGCTGCACCTGCGGCTCGTTGCCGGCGAGAACGCGCACCACATCATCGAGGCCACGTTCAAGGCGGCCGCGCGCGCCCTGCGCGAGGCGGTCGAGAGCGACCCGCGCGTCGACGGCATCCCGTCCACCAAGGGGTCCCTCTGATGGCGGCGTCGATCGTCATCGTTGACTATCACAAGGGCAACCTGCGCTCGGTGGAGCGCGGGCTCGTCGAGGTCGGCGGCACGGCGCTCGTGTCGGACGACCCGTCCGTGATCGCCGCCGCCGACGCGCTGGTGCTCCCTGGGGTGGGCAGCTTCGGCGACGCGGCGGCGTATCTGCGCGAGAGCGGCCAGCGCGAGGCCCTTCTCGCCGCGCTTGACAGGGACGTGCCGTTTCTGGGCATCTGCCTGGGCCTTCAGCTGCTCTTCGAGCGGGGGAGCGAGACGGATGACGGCTCGTGGGCGCAGGGACTGGGCGTGATGGCGGGCTCCGCCACGCGCCTGGAGTCCTCGCGCCTCAAGGTGCCGCACGTGGGCTGGGACCAGCTCGACCTCACGCCGCTCGGCCGCGCGTGCCCGCTCTTCTCGGGCGTCGCGGAGGGTGCGCACGTCTACTTCACCCACTCGTATGCCCTGGCGGACGACGTCCCGGCCGAGCTCGTGACCGCGCGCACGCACTACGCGCGCAGCTTTGCCTCGGCGGCCTGGGACGGTGCCAACACCTACGGCGTGCAGTTCCACCCCGAGAAGAGCTCGGCGGTGGGGCTCCAGATCCTGCGCAACTTCGTGCGTCTGACAGGGGGTGTCGCATGATCCTGTTCCCGGCGATCGACCTGGTGGGTGGCCGCGTGGTGCGGCTCGCGAACGGCGAGCGCTCCCGCATGGACGTCTACTCCGACGACCCGGCGGCGGTGGCCGAGAAGTTCCGTGGGGCCGGCGCGACCTGGGTCCACGTGGTGGACCTCTCCGCCACGCTCGAGGAGGACGAGGCCGCCCGTGCGGCCAACGACGCCGCGATCCGCGCGATCTGCGCCGTGGAGGGCATCTCGGTCGATGCCGGCGGCGGCGTGCGCTCGATGGCGGCGGTGGAGCGCCTGGCGGGCCTCGGCGTGCGGCGCATCGCGATCGGCACGGCGCTTGTGCGCGACCCCGCCTTCGCGGAGGCCGCGGCGCGCGAGTTCGGCGGGCTCGTCGTCGCGGACGTCGCCGCGCGCGACGGCCAGGTGCGCGTGAACGGCTGGCGCGAGGGCGCGGCGCTCTCCGCCGACGAGCTCGTGGCGCGCCTCGCCGAGCTGGGCTATCGCCACCTCGTCTTCACCGACGTGGCGCGCGACGGCATGCGCTGCGGCATCGACGCCGAGGCCTACCGCCACGTGGCCGAGGTTGCGGGCTTTCCCGTGGTCGCCTCGGGCGGCATCGCGAGCCTGGGCGACCTGCGGGCGCTTGCGGCCCTCGGCCCGGACGTCATCGAGGGCGCCATCACCGGTCGCGCCCTCTACGAGGGATCCTTCTCGCTCGAGGACGCGCTGGCGGCGTGCGAGGGGTGACCATGCAGTACCGCGTGAACCCCAGAAACGGCGACCGCATCTCCGCGCTCGGCCTCGGCTGCATGCGCTTTCCCGGGGCGCTCGGCCGTCCCGACCCGCGCCAGGCGCGCCAGATCATCGCGCGTGCCGTGGAGCGCGGCATCAACTACCTGGACACGGCCTACCTCTACCCGGGCAACGAGGCCTGTGTGGGTGCGGCCCTCGAGGAGCTGGGCCTGCGCGACCGCGTCCTCATAGCCACCAAGCTCCCGCACGGCTCCGTCCGCGAGGCCGCCGACCTCGACCGCATCTTCGACGAGCAGCTGCGCCGCCTGCGCACGGATCACGTGGACTACTACCTCATCCACAACGTCACGAGTCCCGCCCAGTGGGAGCGCCTGTGCGAGCTGGGCATCGAGGGGTGGGTCGCGCGCCAGCGCGCGGCGGGCCGCATCCGGCAGATCGGCTTCTCCTACCACGGCAGCGCCGACGACTTCACCGTCCTTCTCGATGCCTACGACTGGGACTTCTGCCAGATTCAGTACAACTACGTGGGCGAGAAGTACCAGGCGGGAACTGCGGGCCTTCGCGCCGCGCATGCGCGCGGCCTGGCCGTGTTCATCATGGAGCCGCTGCTGGGTGGGCGCCTTGCGGGCCGTCTGCCCGACCGCGCGCGGCACATCCTCGACGCTGCGGCGACGCCCGAGCTGGCGACGCCCGCCGCCTGGGGCCTTGCCTGGGTGTGGGACCACCCTGAGGTCACGATGCTGCTCTCGGGCATGGCCGCGCCCGAGCAGGTCGACGAGAACGCGGCCATCGCCGAGCACGCCCTGCCCGGCTCGCTCACGCCCGAGCAGCACGAGGTCGTCGCGCGCGTGGTGGCCGAGTTCGAGCGCGCCAACCGCGTGGTCTGCACCGGTTGCAACTACTGCATGCCGTGCCCGCAGGGCATCAACATTCCCGGGTCCTTCTCGGCCTACAACGCGAGCTACGCGCACAGCTGGTTCTCGGGCGCGTGGCAGTACTACGCCGCGAGCGCGGTGCGCACGAGCGAGCCCAAGCTCGTGAGCAACTGCGTGCGCTGCGGTGCCTGCGCGGCAAAGTGCCCCCAGCACATTGACATTCCCGCGCGCCTGGCAGACGTCGGCCGCCGCTTTCAGCCCGGTCCGGTCGGGTGGGCCCTCAGGGCATGGTCGCGCCGCTCTGGATAGGCGCCGAGCGTCCGCAAAAGCAGGGTTTTGATTTTTTGGCCCCCGCGCGCCTGACGGGAGTCCAATCTCGAGGCGTTTCTTTTGGTTTTGGGCAACAGGTTTTATACGTTGCAGGCGAGAAGGACGTTTTTCTCGTTCATTTGGCAGTCTGTGTAAGGTTTTGTAATCAATCTCAGAACCACCTACGGGTCTAGCATAAAAGTTGTTGCCCAAAACCCTCCTGTTTGTCTGCGAGAACGAGTGTCGGGGAGCGAGCGGGAGAACCGGCTCATGTTACGACCCGGGTGCGAAACGCGCTCCCACCCCCAACCTCAGGTAAGCTTGCCGGCATGGACCCCTCTCGCGACAGGGGCTCGTCGCGCAACTCGGCAAGGCGAGTCGCGAATCGAGCGCTGAGCTGGGCGAGAAGGGCGAAGGCTTACCGGCACCGATGAAAGGATGCCATGCTGACCAAGCGCGTCATACCGTGTCTGGACGTGAAGGACGGCCGTGTGGTCAAGGGCGTCAACTTTGTGGGCCTGCGCGACGCGGGCGATCCCGTGGAGCTGGCGCGCAAGTACGACCACGAGGGCGCCGACGAGGTCGTCTTCCTGGACATCACCGCCACCTCCGACGACCGTGCCACCACGATCGAGCTGGCCAGCCGCGCCGCCGCCGAGCTGCGGATCCCCTATACGGTGGGCGGCGGCTTCCGTGACGTCGCGGGCTGTCGCACGATGATCGCCGCAGGCGCCGACAAGGTCTCGGTCAACTCGGCCGCCGTGCGCGACCCGGCACTCATCACCGCGGCCGCCGCAGCCTTTGGCTCCCAGGCGGTGATCTGCGCGATCGACGCCAAGCGCATCCCGGGCGACGGCGACCGCTGGGAGGTCTACCTGGCGGGCGGCCGCCAGGCCACGGGCATCGACGCGGTGGCCTGGGCCGAGGAGGCGGCCCGCCGCGGTGCGGGCGAGATCCTGCTCACGAGCATGGACCGTGACGGCACCAAGGACGGCTTTGACCTCGCACTCACCCGCGCGGTCGCGCGCGCCGTGCCCATACCCGTGATTGCCTCCGGCGGCGTGGGCACCCTGGAGCACTTCGCCGAGGGCATTCTCGAGGGGGAGGCGGACGCGGTCCTGGCCGCGAGCGTCTTCCACTTTGGCACGTTCACGATCCGCCAGGTCAAGGAGTACCTGGCGAGCCAGGGCATTCCGGTGCGCCTGGACTTTTGAGGCTCAGAAGTCGGACGACACAGAAAAGGACAAGATGAGCGAGAAGTACGCGGGCGAGAAGACCGAGCCATTGACAGCGGACGCCGCGAACGTGCGCTTTGACGAGCGCGGGCTGGTGCCCGCCGTGGTGCAGCAGGCGGGGACCGGCGAGGTCCTCATGGTGGCGTGGATGAGCGCGGAGTCGCTCGCCCTCACGCTTGAGACGGGCACCACGTGGTTCTGGAGCCGCAGTCGCAACGAGCTCTGGAACAAGGGCGCCACCAGCGGAAACATGCAGCAGGTGCGCCGCGTGCTGGTGGACTGCGACGCCGACACGCTGCTCGTGGAGGTGGAGTCGCCGGGGCCGGCATGCCACACGGGGCACCGGAGCTGCTTCTACCGGGAGCTCAGCAACAGCGCGGACGAGAAGAACGGAGACTAGCCATGGGGGAGCGCACGGAGAACGTGGTCAACGGTGACCTTGGGCAGACCGTCGTCGGCCTCGCCGCGGTGATTCACGACCGTCGCGAGGCCTCGCCGGAGACGTCGTACACGGCGCGCCTGCTCCAGGGTAAGGAGGACAGCCTCCTCAAGAAGCTCGCCGAGGAGGCGACGGAGGTCGTCATGGCGTGCAAGGACGATGACCACGACCACATTCGCTACGAGGCGGGCGACCTCATCTACCACCTGCTCGTTGTTCTGGAGCGCTACGGCGTGACGATAGCGGAGCTCGCCGGCGAGCTGGACGCCCGGAGGCACTAGCCGCCGCGCGCCGCAGGCCATATCTTTATGTTTTGCGAAGGAGCGGAGGACGCCCGGTCGACTCTGACCCGTTTTGCTATAGTGGGCGGGTACCGAAACGATTGAGGTGGTTCTCTTAATGAAGTTCAATAACACCCTGCCCGCCCTCATCGCGTCAGGATCGCTCGTCGTCGCCCTCGGGCTCGGGCTGTGCCCGATGCCTGCCTTTGCCGAGACGAGCGCGGAGCTTCAGGCTGAGCTCGACCAGGTCGAGGCTGAGCTTCACGAGCTTTATGGCGTTGCGGAGCAGGCCAGCTATGATCTGGTGACCGTCACCAACGAGCTCAAGGACACCAACGAGCAGATCGACCAGCTCGAGGATGACATCGCAGAGCAGCAGGAGCAGCTCAGCGAGACCCAGGAGCAGCTCGGCGGAATCATGTCCGACCAGTACAAGGGCGGCACCGAGGGCCTGCTCACCCTCCTGCTCAACTCCGAGGACTTCAACGAGCTCATCTCCAACATCCACTACGCCACCGCGGTCTCTGACCAGCAAAGCGAGGTCATCGGCGAGGTCAAGGCCCTGATGGCCTCTCTCGAGGAGGATCGCGCCGAGCTCGAGGACAAGCGTGCCGAGCAGGAGCAGCTCGTCGCCGACCAGCAGGCCAAGACCGACGCGGCCAACGCCGCCGCGGCCGAGGCGCAGGCCTACTACGACCAGCTCTCCGAGGAGGTCCAGCAGAAGCTCGCCGAGGAGGAGGCCGCCCGTCGCGCCGCCGCCGAGGAGGAGTCCCGCAGGGCCGCCGAGGAGGCGCAGCAGGCCGCTGAGTCCAACCAGGGCTCCGGCGGCGGGGGTGCCGGCGGCGGCAACACCTCCGGCGGCGGCAACACCTCCGGCGGCGGCAACACCTCCGGTGGCGGCTCCAGCGGCAACGTGAGCTCGAGCCCCACGGGCTCCGCGAGCGCCATGGTCTCGCGTGCCTACCAGGCCATCGGCTCGGGTTACAGCTACAGCGGCTACGTGTGGACGGGCAGCCCGTCGACCTCGGTCTTCACCTGCTCGGGCGTCGTCGACTTCGCCCTCGGCCTCCCGAGGAACTCCAACAGCCCCGCCAGCCTCTACTCGCAGGTCGTCGCCCGCGGTGCCTACACCACCAACCCCAACGCGCTCAAGTACGGTGACCTCGTGTTCTACAACAACGGCAGCATCTATCACGTGGGCATCTACATCGGTGGCGGACAGGTGATCGACTCTATTCCCAACGGCGGCGTTCAGGTACGCTCCATGTACTACGTCGCCGGGTTCATGGGCGGCGGCGCGATCATCTAGTCCCCAGCACTTGCGTCGACTCAGACGGCCTTGAGGCACAGCCGCCTCAAGGCCGTCAGTTTGCAGATGGGGCGGGCGAGAAGGACGGTCCAGGAGTGACACACAGAAGAGGAACGCGCCCGGGTGGCGCCCACTTCGCCCGCGAGGGAGGGGCACCCTCCGCCGAGGCCTCCCGTCCCGTCGCGGCGGGCGCCGACGCCAGCGAGGACGGCGCCCTGGAGGCCTCGTCGGACGAGGCGGTCGGACGCTCCGCCGCGATGATGAGCGGCCTCGTCATCGTGAGTCGCATCACGGGCTTCATGCGCACGTGGGCGCAGGCCATCGGGCTCGGCGCCACCATGACCGCGAGCGCGTTCACCGTGGCCAACAACCTTCCGAACCAGCTCTACGAGCTCGTGATGGGCGGCATGCTCGTGACGGCCTTCCTGCCGGTCTACGTCTCGGCCAAGAAGCGCCTCGGCCGCACCGGCGCGACGGCGTATGCCTCCAACCTGCTGTCCCTTGTCGTCCTGCTCATGGGGGCTCTCGCGATCCTCTCGTTCGTCTTCGCCGAGCAGGTCATCTGGACGCAGTCATTCAGCGCGAGCGAGGAGTTCGACCCGTCCCTCTCGGTCTACTTCTTCCGCTTCTTTGCGATATCGATCGTCCTCTATGCGCTCTCCTCGGTCATCTCGGGCGTCCTCAATGCCGAGCGCGACTACCTCTGGAGCACGGCGGCCCCCATCGCCAACAATGTCGTGACGACGGCCTCCTTCCTCGTGTACGGCGTGCTTGCCGACATCAACCCGCAGCTCGCCCTCCTCGTGCTCGCCGTGGGAAGCCCACTCGGCGTGTTGAGCCAGGTCGTGATGCAGGTGCCGGCGCTGCGACGCCACGGCGTGCGCCTGACCCCCAGGATCGACCTCTCCGACCCCTGCCTGCGAGAGACCGTCGCCATCGGCGCGCCCACGCTCATCGTCACGCTCGTCTCCTTCGCCACTACCTCGATCCAGACCAACTGCGCCCTCTCCGTGACCGCAAACGGCGCGTCGATCGCCTACTACGCGCGCATGTGGTACATGCTGCCGTACTCGGTCTTTGCGATTCCCATCACCACGGCCATGTTCACCGAGCTCTCCACCTCCGTCGCGGCCGACGACATGCCGAGCTTCGTGCGCGGCCTCTCGCGGGGGACGGGGCAGATCCTCTTCATGCTGGTGCCGTTCGCCATGTACCTCGTGGTCTTCTCGCCCTGTCTCGCCCGCATGCTCGGCGGCGGCCGCATGGACGCCCAGTCCGTCGGGAACCTTGCCGCATACATCGCCTGGCTCTCGGTGTCGCTTCCCGGATACGGTCTCTCCACGTATCTGCAGAAGGTGTGCTCGTCGCTCAGGAGGATGGTCATCTTCGCGATCGCGGAGTGCGTCGCCGGCACGATCCAGATCGTGCTCTGCCTGTGGCTCACCCCCGTCTTTGGCCTCAACTTCGTGGGCTTCAGCTCCACGTTCTTCTTCGTGTCCATCGACTTTGTCATCCTGCTCCTGCTTCGTCGCGACCTCGGGAGCATCGGGCTTCGCGGCATGGTCGTGGGCTTTGTGCGCGCCTGTGCGCTCGGCGGCGCCGGCGCGCTCGTGGGCGCGGGCGTCCTTCTCGCGCTCGAGGCGCTCGTCGGTGAGCTCGGGGGAGGCATCGTCCAGTCGTTTGCCTATGCCCTTGCGGGCGGCGTGCCCGCGCTGCTCGTGACCTTCGGGCTCGCCGTCGCCCTCAAGATCCCCGAGGCGTCGTTCGTCTCGGGCCTGGTGTCCCGTCTGGCCCGCAGGCGCGGCGCGTGAGATGAGCTCGCCCTCGGAAAGGAGCCGCATGAACCGCACCCCCGCAGAAGAGGAGCTCGTGCGAGAGCTCGCCCGACGCACCGACACGCGGCCAGAGGACTGGTTCGCTGTGTTCAAGGCGCGCTACGGCATGCAGGCCGCCCTCGAGGCCCTGCACGCGTCGCGGGGTGGGGGCTCCGTGGTCACGCAGCTCTTCACCTGCCTCACGGCCGTCGTCCCCATCATGGCGGCGGGCCTGACGCCCGTCTATCGTGACGTCTCCTCGCGTACCGCCTCGCTCGATCCAGAGCGTCTCGAGCTTCCTGGCGACGCGCTCGCCGTGATGCTCCAGCACACCTACGGAGTCATTGACAACGAAGAGTCCGCCGAGCTCGTGCGCCGTGCCCACGCTGCGGGCTGTCTGGTTGTCGAGGACAGCGCCCACTGCGTCTGCCGCATGGCGCGAGACGAGGCGGGCGCGCCGCTCGCGGACGTCTCGGTCCACTCGTTCGGCGTCGAGAAGATCCTCCCCACGCACTTCGGTGGCGCGGTGTGGGTAAACCCCGACGGAGCCTTCGCCGACCTCGCCGCGTCCATTGCCGACGAGCTCGGCTCCCTCCCCGTGGCAGACGGCGCCCTTGACGCGCTTGCCCGCAGGTATCGTACCGAGAACCGCATCCTGGCCCACCTTCCCGCACCCGTCTCGGTGCCCCTGCGCCGCGTGCTCGTCTCCTCGGGCGCGTTCGAGCCGGCGGTGAGCGAGGAGGAGCGCCGCGGCCGTGCGGCCAGGAGGCCCGTGCGTCCCTCGGCATGGGTGTGCGAGCGCGCCCTGCAGGCGCTCTCGCTTCTGGACGAGCAGGAGCGCGTGCGCGTGCGGACCGTCGCCGCGTATCGCTCCGCCACCGAGGACGTGCCGGGCGTCGAGACGCTCCCTGCCGTCGCGTCGGGGCCCGACCAGCCGCTTCTGCGCTTTCCGATTCTTCTGCCGGACACCGCGACGGCGGACCATGCGGTCGGTCAGGTCTGCGCCTCCGGCCTGTTTGCCGAGGCGTGGTATCGTCCGGAGCTCGGTCCCGGCGTGCTCGACGCCCGCGCGTTCAACGTACCGGGCGACCGGTCCTACCTGAGCGTCCACGAGCGCCTCGTCGCAACCTGCGCGGCGCTTCCCGCTGACGTGGGAGAGGACGGCGTACGCCGCGCGCTCGATGCCGTCCGCTCCGCACTCGCGTCGCAAGGCTAGATTTCGATTTCTGACAGGGGGTCATCTCATGAACATCACCGAAGAGGAGCTCTCGGCACGTCTCGCTCCCGTCGTGCTCGGCGGAGACGTCCTCGCCTACTCGTACGCCCGCTGCTTTCACGAGCTCTACGGGGTCACCACCACGGTCCTCTCCGCCGTTGACGTCAAGGTGACGTCGTCGAGCCGCTTCGTCGACTATCGCGTCGACGCGACCATGGCCGAGGGCGAGAAGGCGATCGTCGCCCTGATCCGTGAGCTCGGGGAGCGCCTCTGCGGCGAGGGAAAGGTCGCCGTGCTGCTTGGGAGCGCCGACTGGCACGTGCGCCTCATCTCGCACAACAAGCGGGAGCTGGAGCGCTGGTTCGTCGTCCCCTACAACGACTTTGCCCTTCTCGATGACATCACCCAGAAGGGGCGCTTCTATGCGCTCTGCGATGAGCTGGGGATTCCCTATCCCAGGACGTGGTCGTTCGACTGCTCGTGCGCCGAGCTGGGCGTCGACCCCGCAACGCTGCCCTACCCCCTCGTCGCCAAGCCCTCGAACTCGGCGCGCTACGACCTCATGGACTTCCCGGGGAAGGAGAAGGTCTACGAGGTCCACGAGCCCGAGGAGCTGGTGAGGATCTTCGGCCTGCTCCATGACGCCGGCTATGACCGTGAGCTCATCGTTCAGGACTTCATTCCGGGGGAGGATGACGCCATTCGGTCCCTGACTACCTATTCGGACGAGAAGGGCCGCGTGGTCGCGGTCTCGGGCGGTCGCGTGGTGCTTCAGGACCACTCACCGGAGCGCATCGGAAACCCCATGTGCATCCTTCTGGAGCGCGCGGACCAGCTCGTGGACGACGCCAAGCGCTTCTGCGAGCGCGTCGGCTATCGAGGCTTTGCCAACTTCGACGCCAAGTACGACGAGCGCGACGGCGTCTACAAGTTCTTTGAGGTCAACGTGCGCCCTGGCGCCAACACCTGGTACATGACCCTCGGCGGCGTCAACTTTGTCAAGCTCATCGTCGACGACTACGTGCTCGGTCGCGAGTTGCCGTACCGGGAGGCGTATCGCGACGCGCTCTACACGCTCGTTCCCGCCCGCGTCGTCCGTGATTTCGTCGCCGATGACGAACTGAGGGACCGCGCGCTCACGCTCTTCAAGGCGGGGCGCGCCGAGTCGCCGTTCGATTATCCCCCCGACGGGCTCGCCCACAAGTTGTGGGCGTGGGTGCGCGTGTCGCACCAGTACAAGAAGTTCGAGCGCTACCTCGGTCGCCGCTGAGGCGATGGGAGGTTTTCGCGGAGTCCGACACCAAGGGAATTGTCGATAGACGTCGTAGGGTAGGATGGTGCCAACATCGACGAGGCGAGTGAGAGGGTGGCAGCGCATGGGGGCCATGCAGACACAAGAGCTAACGCGCGAGCGATACGAGCAGCTTCTGAGCGAGCTCGCGCCCAACCCCCCGATCGAGCAGACTGTCGCCTGGCAGGACTACGAGGCGACCGCCGACGGTCGCTCGCTGTGGGGCTACGTTGGGGTCTTTGAGGACGACGAGGCCATCGCCGTGGGCGCGTTCCAGCAGTACGAGACTCACGGGTATCGTTACCTGCGGGGGAGGCATGCCCTCGTGTGGAGGGACGAGCCCTCTGCGGAACGCGAGGCGGCTGCGCTAGGCTCGCTCGCCGACTATGTCCGATCTCGTGACAAGGGCATCGTGTTCGCCCGCCTCGCTGTCTCCCACGACCTGGAGGAGACCAGGCCATGCCTCTCCACGGTGCCGTACGACACGACCGTCATCGTTGACCTCACCGGGGGCGATGACGAGATTCTCGCGCGCATGAAGCCTCGCGGTCGCCGCGATGTCCGCAAGGCGCTCCGCGAGAGCCCCGTGACCTGTGCGGACGAGACCGAGCGCGCTGTCGCCTCGTTCGACGAGTACTACGCGGTCATGGTGGAGACCGCCGCGCGCGACGGCTTTGCCCCCGCTCCGGCGGAGAGCTACCGCAGCATGCTGGAGCTTCTCGGCCCGTCCCGCTGCCGCCTCTTTGCCGCCCGCGATGCCGAGGGCAAGGTCGTGAGCTGGGCCATCTCAACGATTTCCGGCAAGCATGCCGTGTACTACTACGCTGCGTCGAGCGCCTCGAGCCGCGAGCTGCTCGCAACCGACCGTCTCTTCTACTTCGAGTGCTGCGAGCTCGCCCGCCTCGGCTGCACCCAGTACGACCTGATGGGCATCGGCTCCGATTTCTCACCGAGCTTGCTCGGCCTCAATACGTTCAAGACGAAGTTCGCCAAGGACGGGGAACGTCCCGTGGCGCCGGACCGTGACCTGCCGATTAAGCGCGCGTTCTACCGGATGCTTGTTGGCGTGCGCGGCGTGCGGGACCGCCTGCGCGGCTCCTCGGAGGAATAGGTGGACGAGGGGCCGACTCTCGCCGAGCGCGTGGCGCAGGTCCCGACCGAACCCGGCTGCTACCTGTGGAAGGACGCGCGGGGCGAGGTCATCTACGTGGGCAAGGCCAAGAGCCTGCGCGCCCGCATGCGTCAGTACGTGACGCTCTCCGACGAGCGCGAGAAGATTCCGCTCATGATGCAGGTGGCCCGTGACTTTGACTATGTGGTCGTGGGCTCCGAGCACGAGGCGCTCGTGCTGGAGCGCAACCTCATCGCCCAGTACCACCCCTACTTCAACGTCGACTACAAGGACGACAAGAGCTACCCCTTCATCGCCATTACGGAGTCGGACGTCTTCCCGGCGATCAAGTACACCCGCGAGCGGCACCGCAAGGGCACGCGCTACTTTGGCCCCTACACCGACGCGCGCGCCGCCCGCGAGACCATCGACACGCTGCGCAAGGTGGTGCCGATCTGTCTTGCCACCTGCGCGGAGTGGAAGCGTGCCAAGCGGATCTTGGACCGTGACCCCGCGCAGGCCTCCGTGGCCAACCTGGTGCTCGCGCAGCGCTGCCGGCCCTGCTTCGACTACCACGTGGGGCGCGGGCCCGGCGTGTGCGCCGGCATGATCGACACCGTGGAGTACGCGCGCCACGTGCGCCAGGTCGAGAGCTTCCTTTCCGGCAACCGCCGAGAGATTGTGGGGGAGCTGACCGACCAGATGCGCGAGGCGGCGGCAAACCTGGACTTTGAGCGGGCGGGACGCCTCAAGGCGCGCCTCGACGGCCTGGACGCCCTCGACGACCGCCAGCAGGTGGTCTTCTCGTCCAATGTGAGCGCCGACCTCATCGGCTTCTACCGCGAGGAGACCATCAGCTGCGCCTGCGTCTTCGTGGTTCGCGAGGGCCGCACCGTGCGCTCGGTGGAGTTCATCCTGGACAAGGGTCTCGACGTGGGCGAGGAGGAGCTCGTCTCCGGCTTTGTCAAGCGCTACTACGACGAGACGGCCGACGTCCCCGCCGAGGTGGACCTGGACTGCGGGCTCGCCGACGCCGAGGTCATAGAGGGCTGGCTTGCCGAGAAGCGCGGGCGTGGCGTGCGCCTCCATCGCCCGCAGCGCGGCGAGAAGCGCCACCTGCTCGACATGGCCTCCGCCAACGCGCGCCACGCCCTCATGCGCTACATGGTCAAGACCGGCTACGCCGACGACCGCACCAACCAGGCGCTCCTGCAGCTGGAGAGCGCACTTGCGCTGGACGCGCCGCCGATGCGCATCGAGTGCTTTGACATCTCCACCCTCCACGGCCACTTCACGGTGGCGTCGATGGTGGTCTTCACCAACGGGCGGCCCGATAAGTCCCAGTATCGTCGCTTCAAGATCCAGACACCGCTCACCGAGGCCAATGACTTCGTGAGCATGTCCGAGGTGCTGGGCCGGCGCTACGCGCCCGAGCGCATGGCCGACGAGCGCTTTGGCTCCCGTCCCGACCTACTCGTCGTGGACGGCGGAAAGCCGCAGCTCACAGCCGCCATAGCGCAGCTCGGGGAGCTAGGGCTCGACATCCCGGTGTGCGGACTGGCCAAGTCCGACGAGGAGATCTTCGTGCCGTGGGACGACACGCCGGTCGTGCTGCCCTCCGGCTCGCCCTCGCTCTATCTGATCAAGCAGGTGCGCGACGAGTCCCACCGCTTTGCGATCACGTTCCACCGGGAGCTGCGCGACAAGGCCATGACGCGCTCTGCGATCGACGACGTGCCGGGCGTTGGGCCCAAGCGCCGACGCGCCCTCATGAGGCGCTTTGGATCCATGAGGCGGCTGCGCGCGGCGAGCGAGGAGGAGATCGCCGCCACGCCGGGCGTGCCCGCCGAGGTGGCACACGCCGTCTGGCAGGCCCTGCGCGCCGCAGAGGAGCTGGCAGAGAAACCCGTGGAAGGGGAGTAGCATGACCGTTCACCCCATCGCCGCCGCCCTGCGCGGGCGCCTCGTCGTGAGTGTCCAGGCCTACCCGGGCGAGCCTCTGCGCCACCCCGAGACGATGGCGCAGATGGCGCGCGCGTGCGAGCTGGGCGGTGCGGCAGCGATTCGCTGCCAGGGCCTCGCCGACATAGCGGCGATCAAGGGGCGCGTGGAGGTGCCGGTGATCGGTCTGTGGAAGGAGGGCCACGAGGGCGTCTTCATAACGCCCACGCTGCGCCACGCGCTCGCCTGCGCGAGCGCCGGCGCTGACGTGGTGGCCCTCGACGCCACCGACCGCCCTCGCCCGGACCGTCGAACGTTCGAGGAGGTGGTTGCGGGCGTGCGCGCGGCAACGGACGTCGCGCTCATGGCCGACTGCGCCACGATCGAGGATGTCCGCCGCGGCGTGGCCGCCGGCTGCGAGCTGGTCTCGACGACGCTCTCGCACGGGCGCGCGGCGGCGGGGACGGCGCTCGACGACGGTCCCGACCTGCCGCTCCTGCGCGCCGCCGCCAGGGAGTTCCCCGAGGTGCCTATCGTCTGC
>DXBZ01000076.1 GCA_019116265.1 Candidatus Olsenella stercoravium
ATTCGCGCTCGCGACCGCCCTGCTGATCGTCCCTGGCACGCTTCTGCTCGCCGCGCTCGGCGCGCGCCCGAGCGTTGCGCTCGGTAGCTCGCCGCTCGCCTCCGTCGTCCTCTACGGCGTCATGGGGATTCTGCTCGCCGCGCTCGGCGTGAGCGCCTCGACGCCGCTCATGGTGGTGCCCCCGCTGCTGGTTGCCGCTGCCCTTCTCGCCTGGCGACTCCGCTCCTCCCAAAGACCGGCGTCCCCCGGCGTCGCGCAGCGTCACGAGCTGGCCGCGATGGGCGCCTGCGTGCTCGCGGGAATCGCCGTCACCGCCCTCGTGCTCGTCGCCAACCTGCCCGGCCCCGACGCCTTCATCCAGGCGTGGGACAACGTCGCGCACTTCAACATGGTCCGCAGCATGGAGCAGTCGCGCGTGTGGTCCACGCTCTCGGTCACCTACTACCCGGGCGACGCCGCTGCCATCGACCCGCTCGTGTCCGCGTCCCGCTACTATCCGGAGGGCTGGCACCTCATCGCGGTCATGCTCGTGGACGCCCTCGGCGTCTCGGTGACCTGCGCCGCCAACGCCGTCAACGCCGTCGCGTGCGCGGTGGTCATGCCCGCCGGCGTCTACCTCATGCTCCTGCGCGTCTTTGGCCGCGAGCCGCGCGTCGCCGCCCTCGGCGCGCTCGTCTGCCTCGCCTTCCCGTCGATCCCCTGGAACCTCATGCCGCGCTGGACGCTCTACCCCAACCTCTTCTCGTTTGCGCTCCTGCCCACGGTGATTGCCTCTTTCATGGGCATCGCTGCCCGCGGCGTCGACCTTCGGGCCCGCATCATCTCCGGCGCAATCTTCGTCGTCGGCGGCGCGGCGCTCTACCTCGCACAGCCCAACTCGGTCTTCTCCGCCGCGGTCTTTCTCGCCCCGTGGTGCGGCTGGCGCATCTTCGAGTGGCGTCGCGGTCAGGGGGAGCGCCGCCGTCGGGCCACGGTGTGGGTCGCGCTCTGGGCGGCGTTTGTCGTTGCGCTCTGGGCGGTCCTGCTCAACCTGCCGTTCCTGGCCGGCGTGGTGGGGTACTACTGGCCTCCCGTCACGAGCTTCCAAAACGCCGTCGACGGGGTCTTTGGCCTCTCCTTCGGCGCCGGTCCGCCGCGCTACGCCCTGCGCCTGCTCGTCATCGTCGGCTTTGTCTCCGCGTGCCGGATGGCGCGACTGCGCTGGCTTGTGGTGCCGTTCTCGTTCTCCGCGTTCGCCTTCGTCGTGGCGGGCGGGATCGACACCCCGCTCAAGGCGCTCCTCGCCGGCTTCTGGTACACCGACCCCTACCGCATGGCCGCCATGGCGGCGCTCTTTGCCGTGCCGCTTGCCGCGCTCGGCCTCTACGAGTTCGTGCGCTGCGGGCATCGCCTGCTCGCGAGCCACCCGCGCGCGGACGCGCTCGTGTCGCCGGCGCTCATCGTCGTGTTCGCGGTCGGCCTCTACCTCCCCGCGCTGCTCTACCGCTTGGGCGTCCCGGCGTCCCCATACCCGGACAACTTCTACGCCCTGGCCCAGGAGATGGCCGAGAAGAACGACGGCTCGCGGCGCATGGGCTACGACGACGAGAAGGTCGCGTTTGTGAAGCGCGCCCTGGAGGTCACGGGACCTGACGCCGTGGTGCTCAACCAGCCCTACGACGGCTCCGTCTACGCCTACGGCGTGAATGGCATGAACGTGTACTGGCGCTACATGTCCGGCTACGGCGCGTCCGACGAGGACGGTCTGGAGACCGAGGCGAGCCGCATCCTGCGCACGCGCCTGGCGTCCGGGCTCGCCGGCACGGACCCGCTCGCACGGCAGGCGATCGAGGAGTCCGGCGCCGAGTACGTGCTCGTGCTCGACCGCGACCAGGAGGAGATGGCGGCGGCGTTCAAGCCTTACGTCGAGACGGACTGGGCCGGCTTCCTGGCAGTCGATGACGACAACCCGGGCGTGGAGGTCGTCCTATCCGAGAGCGACATGCGACTCTACCGCATCGTCTGAGTGGCCGGGTCGTCTACTTGTCTCGGAGCGCCTCGGACTGGGCCATCCTCACGAGCTTCTTCTTGAGCTCGCAGATCTTCTGGTCCTGCGTGAACGTGCGGACGAGAAGAACGAGGATGCCGCAGCAGAAGATGAAGTTCACCGGTGCGTCAAAGCCCAGGACGTCGGACGCCCAGTAGGCGATCTGGGGAAAGACGGCGAGCACGAGCAGGATGGCGACGATGAAGAGCCAGAAGATCGAGTCGGCGATCTCCAGGCTGGACTTGCGGATCCTGCGCAGCACAAAGAGCAGGATGAGGGCCGCGCAGACGATGAGGGCGATTCTCAGGGGGCCGTTCATGCAGATCACCTGAACCACTGGACGAGGAGGATGGACGTGCAGGCGCGGGCCATGTAGGAGATGGAGCGGCGCAGGTTGAGGTAGGACTCGCCGGCCTCGCGCTCGCGCATCTCCACCTGGACCTCGCGGACCTTGGCGCCGCGCCGCATGAGATAGGCAACCGAGTCGGGCTCCGGGCCAAAGTCAAAGCGCCGCGCAAACTCCCGCATCATCGCCTGGTTGTAGAGGCGCATCCCCGAGGTCGGGTCCGTGATGCGCTGGCCGGTCGTGAGCCTGATCAGGGCGCTCAGCAGCCTCGAGCCGATCATGCGGGCCGAGAAGGACTTGCGCTCGTTCACAAAGCGCGAGCCGATCACGATGTCGGCACCCGTGCGCTCCATCTCGGCCACCATGGGCGGGACGTGGACGGGCATGTGCTGACCGTCGGCGTCAAACTGGATGACGGCGTCATAGCCGTGGGAGAGCGCGTAGGTGACGCCCGTCTGGAACCCCGCCGTGAGCCCGAGGTTGGTGGGATGGGTGACGTAGTTGTAGCCGTGCTCCCTGCAGATGGCCTCGGTCGCGTCCGAGGAGCCGTCGTTGATGATGAGGTAGTCGCATCCCGTGTTGGCAGCGAGCAGCTCCTCGACCGTGGACACGATGGACTCCTGCTCGTTGTAGGCAGGGATGATGGCAAGTACGCGCATGGTGCTCCCGATGGGGTCTAGGACGTCACGTCAGCGCCATGAGTATAGCCTAAGGGCTCCTCGCCCTCATAGAGCGCAAGCGTCTTGTCCAGATACTCGTCCGCGTAGCGGAAGTAGATGTAGAGCCACTCGCCCACGAAGTCGCCCTCCGCCTCCTTGAGCAGCGACCACAGGTACCAGCACCAGCCGGCGAGCTGCACGTGCGCGAGGCAGTGCCTGACCTCCTCCGGCTCCGGTGCGTGGCCAAGGTACTCGCCGAGCGCGCGCAGGGCCTCGGCCTCGCTGAGCTCGCAGCAGACGACGCAGGTGCCAAAGTCGTTGGCATAGTCGCTCATGCCCGCATACTCCCAGTCGATGAGGTAGTACTTGTCGTCCTCGTCGACCAGGAAGTTCATGAAGAAGAAGTCGTTGTGACAGAGGCAGACGGGAGCGTTGTCCGCCCTGACGTGCGCCTCGAGCCTGTCCACCTTGGCGGACATCTCGGCGTAGCCGGGGATGTCGATGGGACCTTTCTCAAGGAGCAGGCCCTCGTAGCGCTTTGCCTCCTCGTAGAAGTCAAAGTGCCGCGCGACCGTGGCGTCGGACCCGTGCAGCTCGCGCCCCATGCGCATCATCCGCGCGAGCTGGTCCGGGTCGTGCGGGTCGGGCTGGCGGGAGTTTGGGACAAAGCGAGAGATCTTCCACCCGCGCTTTGGGTCCTCAAAGACGAAGGTGTCGTCTATGCCGAGCTTGCGCGCGGTCTCGAGTGCCGCAACCTCACCGGAGCGATCGATGAGCAGCTCGGTGCCCACGCCGGGGTGACGGTAGACCCACTCCCCGGCATCGGTCGCAAAGTGGCACGAGAGATTGGTGAGTCCCTGCTTGAGGGGGTAGATGTCACGAATCTCCTCGCGGGAGCACCCGAGCACGCCCATGATGTTGTCAAAGATCTGGGAGTCAACGTTGTCGATGAACTCCGGGTCAAAGCCCTCGACCTCGGCGAGGGAGTCAAACTCGTGGATGACGCCCTCGGGGTAGCGCCTGATCTCCATGTCGAGTGACCCGACGTTGCGGACGAGGACGGACTCCCAGAGCTCGTCCTCGGACCCGGTCCGCCTCATCTCTTCGTCGAGCAACGGCACAAAGCGCTCGCAAAATGCTCGGTCAAGGTATGCATGACCCAGCATGACCCACGAGTTGCCCCCGCCGACGGTGACGCCTGTGATTCGTCCGTCCTCTCCGGCAGACAGGCACCACTCGCTCGTCTTTCCGTCAACGTACTCCGAGGCGTAGTAGGACTTCCAGACGTAGCGCTCGAAGGGGTTCACGGTGAAGTAGTCGTCGGAGGAGCAGACGTAGGTGTTGCCCAGCCCCTCGCGCAGGAGCCAGAGCGTCCAGGAGTTGTTGCGCTCCGCGTATTGGTCGTTCACCACGATCTTCACGCCGTACTTTGCGGCCAGGTAGAAGAAGTACTCCTTCTTGTAGCCCACCGCCACGGTGATGTCCGAGATGCCTCGTCTGAGCAGCTGCTCTATCTGGCGCTCGACAAGAACCTCCCCTCGCACGCGCAGCATCCCCTTGGGGCGCTCGTAGGAGAGGGGGACAAGGCGGCTGGAGAGGCCTGCCGCCAGAATGACGGCGTTTCTCACGCGGTGGGGCTCGAGCGCCTCGACGCCCCGCTCGGTGATGCGGCCGTCCTCGACGAAGCCGGCCTGCTCGCAGGAGTGGATGGCGGACTGTGCCGCGTTGCCGGTGAGGTCGGCGAGTCCCGCAAGGTCGTCTGGTCCCGAGGGCGACCCCGTTGAGGAGAGCGCGCGGAGGACCTCGAACTCGTCTCTTGTGAGCGACATGCTGCCGTCCCTACCTAGTTCTTCTCGGTCCCAAACAGCTCGCGGAAGTCCGCCGCGGCGGTGATGGCGCCCAGGATGATGACGATGGCGCACACGATGCCGCGCGGGTCGGGCATGGTGCCCAGGAGCAGGAGCGAGAAGGGAATTGCCCATGCGGAGTAGGTGATGTTGAGCGCCATGGCGCGAGAGGCGCCGATCTTGGCGATGGCGCGGTAGTAGCAGAGATAGGAGACCGTGCCGAGAAGGGCGGCGAGCGCGATGACGGGCATCGCGCTGCTCGCGACGATGTCGAGCGTGCAGCCCCAGCCGCCGAGCAGCGGGATGATCACGAGGGCATAGGTGACGGCCGAGGTCGTCTGGCGGATCTGCATGGCGCACTCGTCGTCCACGCTCGCGTTGCGCAGGCCCCAGTCTATGACCACGGCCTCGGTGCCCCAGCCAAAGACGCAGACGAGCGAGCCGATGATGCCGAGCGTCCAGTCTCCGGGGATCGCGTCGACGGGGGAGTAGCCCAGGGCGGCGACGCCGACCACGCATGCGAAGAGACCGACCCACTGGTAGGCGTGCATGCGCTCCTTCAGAAAGACAGTGGCGAGAAAGGCCCCGTAGGCGGGGAAGAACGCGGAGATCGCCGCCGTGTAGGCGGCACCGATGTTGTTGATCGCGAGGACGTAGCCGGTCATGCCGACGGGGCCGCCAATCAGCGCCGCCCCAACGATGACGAGGCCCTCGCGCGAGCGAATCGTCTTCCACGTCTGGGCGAGCTTTCTGCGGGCGGCCATGTAGAGGAAGGAGAACACCGCGGAGCTCGCATCGTGGAGGAAGGTGCTCGTGAACGACGCGAGCGCTATGGCCTGGGGTGTCGAGACAAAGGCGGCGTTGGAGAGCGCGATGCTCAGGATGACCGTATCGAGCGCCCAGGTGATCGCCGCCGCAACTCCGTGAATCATGCCGCCTCTCCGTTCTCGTACCAGTCGAGCACCATGTCGACGTAGTTGGTGGCATAGCTGTAATAGATGTAGAGCCACTCGCCGACCCCGGCGCCCTCTGCCTCCTTCTCGAGTGCCCAGACGTACCAGCACCATCCTCCGAGGACGACGCGCGACCAGAAGTGCCTGCGCTCCTCGAAGGTCGGGGTGCGCCCAAAGTAGTAGGCGAGCGCCTCGTCAGCCTGCTTCTGGTCGTACTCGCTGCAGATGACAAAGGTGCCAAAGTCGTTGCCGGGGTCGGACATGCCCGCGAACTCCCAGTCGATGACGTCGAGTCCTCCCTGCTCGTCAAAAAGGAAGTTGAGCGGCAGGTAGTCGTTGTGACTGAAGCAGAGGCCATAGCCGTCTGCGGCGGAGAAGTCGTTGAGGCGCACGATCTTGTCGCGAAGCTCGAAGTAACCGGGGATGTCGATGGAGCCGTGGGTCTTGAGGAGGTTCTCGTACCCGACGCCGTCCGAGAAGAAGTCGAACTCGGAGTCGATGGTCGCCCCCGACTCGTGGAAGCGGCGGCACAGCTCCATCGCCCGCTTGACCTGGGAGGGGTCGGTGGGATCGAGCGTGTGGGCGTTCGGGACAAAGCGACAGATCTTCCAACCCTTCCGCTCGTCCTCGTGGATGAACGTCCGGTCGACGCCGAGCTCTCGCGCAACCGTGTTGGCCTGCGTCTCGGCGACGCGGTTCATGAACTTCTCGGTTCCCACGCCCGGGTGGCGGTAGACGTACTCGTCATCTCCCACGCGGAAGTGACAGGAGAGGTTGGTGAGGCCCAGGCTCATTGGGTAGAAGTCGACGATGCTCTCGCGGGCGCAGCCAAGCACGCTCACGATGTTGTCAAAGATCTCGGAGTCAACGTTCTCGATGAAGTCGGGGTCAAACTTCTCCAGCTCCGCGAGCGAGTCAAACTCATGGATGACGCCCTCGGGGTAGCGCTTGATCTCCAT
>DXBZ01000077.1 GCA_019116265.1 Candidatus Olsenella stercoravium
ACGAGCTCGGCCGCCGCCCTCGCCGACCAGCCCTCCTCGAGCGCCATCAGGGCCAGCTCCACCGTCTCCCTGTCGTGCATGCGGACCTCCTGACCGGACCCGTGGGGTCCAACTTTTTGTCCGCAGTCCCAGGACGTGCCACAGCCCCGTTTTTCAGGACGCGGCCTGGGGACCGGGGCTAGAATCTACCTACGCACACGACGCGGTCTTGCCCCCGGAAGGAGCAGCATGGAAGCCTACAAGCGCGAGTTCATCAAGTTCATGGTCGAGAGCGACGTCCTGAAGTTTGGCGACTTCACCCTCAAGAGCGGCCGCAAGTCCCCGTTTTTCATGAACGCGGGGGCCTACGTCACCGGCAGCCAGCTCAAGCGCCTGGGCGAGTACTACGCCCACGCGATCAACGACAACTTTGGCCTGGACTTTGACGTGCTCTTTGGGCCGGCGTACAAGGGCATCCCACTGGCCGTGACCACCGCGATCGCCCTGCACGACCTCTACGGCAAGGAGGTCCGCTACTGCTCCGACCGCAAGGAGGAGAAGGACCACGGCGCCGACAAGGGCGGCCTGCTCGGCACCAAGCTCGCAGACGGTGACCGCGTGGTCATGATCGAGGACGTGACCACCTCCGGCAAGTCCATCGACGAGACCTACCCCAAGGTCACCGGGGCCGCAAACGTTGAGGTCAAGGGCCTCATCGTGAGCCTCAATCGCATGGAGGTCGGCAAGGGCGGCGTCGTAACCGCCCAGCAGGAGATCCAGGAGCACTACGGCTTCCCCGTGGCGAGCATCGTGAGCATGGCCGAGGTCGTGGAGGCACTCGACGGCACCGTGATCACGCCCGAGCTGCGCGCCGCGATCGACGCCTACTACGAGCAGTACGGCGTGAAGTAGCGAGGGCGCTACCCGGCGGCCACCATCTCCGTCGGCCAGGCAAAGCCCTCGGGCGGCGTGGCGTTGCCCGAGGCGACGTCGGCGGGGATGCGGCTGTCGGATGCCATGAGCTCGTTGATCGTCACGAACTTGTAGCCGCGGGCCTGGAGTGCCTCGATGATTCGGGGGAGCGCCTCGAGGTCCTGGTCGCGGTTGCCGCCGCCGTCGTGCATGAGGACGATTGCGCCCGAGTAGGCCCCGTTCGTGCAGTTGGCGACAATCGCGTCTGCGCCGGGCAGACGCCAGTCCTCACTGTCGAGGTTCCAGATCACAGAGGCCGAGAGCGTGCCGCCCGAGGCGAGCCAGGTGTCGTTGTTGAAGTCGCCGTAGGGCGGGCGCAGCACCGTCGTCGCAGGCGCACCGGACGAGGACAGGGCAGAGAACGCGTCGACGACCTCGGACTGGAGCGTCGCAGCGTCAAGCGTCGTGAGCTGCTTGTGGTTCTGGGTGTGCGAGGCGACCTGCGACCCCTGCGCCTCGATGGCCTTCACGAGGTCGGGGTTGGCGGCTGCGGCCGAGCCCAGGCAGAAGAACGTGGCCCTGGCGCCGTGCTCGCTCAGGATGTCCAGGTAACGCTGGGTATAGGCGCTGGGTCCGTCGTCAAAGGTGAGCGCAATGAGCTTGGAGCCGTCGTCGGGCGTGGGGTTGATGCTCTGGATCACGGCATTCTGGACCGGCTCGAGCTCCTCCTTGAGGACGGCCTCGCCCGAGACGTCACCGACGGCGTAGACGCCCCTTCCGGGCCGGGGCCACTGGGCCACAAAGGTGATCGCGCCCACCTGCCCGTAGGGCTCCATCTTGGGCGCGGTCTCGCGCTCCTCCTCGCGGGAGGCCTCGGTCACGTCCGCCCCGTCGCCAAAGACGATCTCCTCGTTGCCCCTGGCGCGAAACGCCTCGATCTGCCCGGCGTCGAGCTCGCTTCCGCCGACGGTCGCCGAGAAGGGGGCGCCGCCGCCCTCGGTGAGCACGTTGCCCCCCACCGAGACGAGGTTGCCCGGGGCCACCTCGACCTTCTCGGCGGCAAAGATGTCCTCGAGAGTGGCGTCGGCGCGCACCTGCGTGAGCGTGCCGTTGACGCGCACGCTCACCGTCCGGTTGAGCCACATCCACGCTCCCCCGCCCACGAGCGCCGCAACAGCGAGAAGACCTATGACGACGACGCGGGCCCTGCCTCGCGACGCCCGGCGCGCGGTGCGGGACCGGGGCACGGCACGATGGCGCGGGTCGGGAGCGCCGTGGTGGGGAGAGCTCTGATTCATGCGGACCTTCCAACAAAGACGCCAGCGAGGACGTCCGCAGACGCCCAATGAGACCCTCAGAGTATCAGTTTGCCCCGCTCAGCGGCGTGACGCTCCTGTCACCTTCAACCGGGCGTCACGCAGATTCACAGCCTCGTCACGAGCTCCTCGATGGGGCGCCGCTCAAAGTGCTTGGCCGCAGGCTCGGCGCCGTCGGCGGGATAGCCAATCGGGAACAGTGCCACAAGGTCGTAGCCGGTGGTCTCCGGGAAGGCCTCCTGCACCGCCGGTGCGTCGAAGTGGCCAACCCACGTGGTGCCCAGCCCCAGGTCGTGCGCCGCAAGCATGATGTGGGTCCCCACGATGGAGGCGTCCACGTCGGCGAAGTTGCGGCCGTCGTACTTGCGCACCCACGCCTCATCCGCGCGAGCGCCCAGCATGAGGATCACGCGCGCGCCAAACGAGAAGCGCGTGAGCGCCGAGAGTCGCGCGACGGCGTCCGGGTCCTCCACGACCCAGAGGTGCCACGGCTGCCTGTCCACCGCCGTGGGCGCGGCGACGGCGGCGTCCACGAGCGCATCGATCTTCTCGGCCTCAACGGGCTTGTCGGAGAGGTCGCGGCAGGAATAGCGGTCGTGCGCGAGCTGCAGGAAGTCAGTCATGGTCCCTCCTCTGGTCGGCTGGCTTGAGTATAGTCGCCTCGCGCTAGAATGAATGCCCGCACGAGAGGAGACGCATGCCCGCCACACCCACACCCAAAACCGTCGACGAAGGGCCCAACGCGTCCGGCTCACTGGGGCGCCTCATACCCTGGCCCGACGACGAGACCTATCCCAACATTCCCGCCGAGGAGGCGCTCGACCTCTTCCTGGCCTGGGTGGAGTCGCGCGGGATCGAACTCTGGCCGCACCAGGAGGAGGCGCTGCTGTCGCTGGCGGCCGGCGACCACCTGATCCTGGGCACGCCCACGGGCTCCGGCAAGTCGATGGTGGCGCTGGGCATGTGTTTCATGAGCGTGTGCACCGACCGACGCGCCTACTACACCGCGCCGATCAAGGCCCTGGTGAGCGAGAAGTTCTTTGACCTCGTGGACCTCTTTGGCCGCGAGAACGTGGGCATGATCACCGGCGACGCCTCGATCAACGCCGACGCTCCAATCATCTGCTGCACGGCGGAGATCCTCGCCAACCAGGCGCTGCGCGAGGGCGAGACGTGCGACGTGGGCTGCGTGGCCATGGACGAGTTCCACTTCTACGCGGACCCGGACCGCGGCTGGGCGTGGCAGGTGCCGCTGCTCACGCTGCCGAACGCGCAGTTTCTGCTCATGAGCGCCACGCTCGGAGACACCTCCGCGATTGCGGCGGCGCTCTCCGAGCACACCGGCGGGCGCACCGTGGACACGATCGCGGACGCGCCGCGCCCGGTGCCGCTCTCCTATGAGTTTGTGGACACGGCGCTCGAGGGGACCGTCGAGCTGGCCCTTCGCGCGGGCGAGGCGCCTCTCTACATCGTGCACTTCTCGCAGGACGCGGCGCTGACGAGCGCGCAGAGCCTGGCCAGCTACGGCGTCTCCACCAAGGAGCAGCGCGAGGCCGTGAAGGAGGCCGTCAAGGGCACGCGCTTCACCACGACCTTTGGCAAGACGCTGCAGCGCCTCCTGGGCTGCGGCGTGGGCGTCCACCACGCCGGCATGCTGCCGCGCTACCGGCTTCTGGTGGAGAAGCTCGCGCAGCAGGGGCTGCTGCCGGTCATCTGCGGCACGGACACGCTGGGCGTGGGCATCAACGTGCCCATTCACACCGTGGTGCTCACGGCGCTCTCCAAGTTTGACGGGCGGCGCATGCGCCACCTCAACGCGCGCGAGTTCCACCAGATCGTGGGCCGCGCGGGGCGCGCCGGCTTTGACACCGAGGGGCACGTCATCGCCGAGGCCACCGAGTACGACATCGAGAACGCCCGGGCCCTGCGCAAGGCCGGCGGCGACCCCAAGAAAGCGCGCAAGATCAAGACCAAGAAGCCGCCCGAGGGGTTTGTGGGCTGGAACAAGCAGACCTTCGAGCGGCTGGTGGCGGCCGTGCCGGAGCCGCTGCGACCACGCATGAAGGTCACGCATTCGATGGTGCTCGCCGAGGTGGAGCAGGGCGGCGACGCCTGGGCGCGCGTGCACCGGCTGGTGGAAGAGTCCGCGCAGCCCGAGGCCGAGAAGGCCGCGCTCGCCACACGCGCGAACGAGATCTTTGCCACGCTGCTCGACGCGGGCGTGGTCTGCCGCGAGGAGCTGCCCGACGGGAGCACCTCCTGGTCGACGACCGTCGACCTGCCGGATGACTTTGCGCTGGACCAACCCCTGTCGCCGTTTCTGCTGGCTGCGCTGGAGCTCCTGGACCCCTCGTCGGAGACCTACGCGCTCGACGTCATCTCCATGGCGGAGGCCACGCTCGAGGACCCCTGGCAGATCCTGCGCGCCCAGCAGCGCGTGGCGCGCGACCGCGCGATGAGCGAGATGAAGGCCGAGGGCGTGGACTACGACGAGCGCATGGAGCGCCTGCGGGACGTCACCTACCCCAAGCCGCTCGAGGACCTGCTCGAGCCCGCCTTTGCCCAGTACTGCGAGCAAGTGCCGTGGGCACGTGACTTTTGCCTCTCGCCCAAGTCCGTCCTGCGCGACATGGTCGAGACCGCGAGCGACTTCAAGGAGTACGTGGGCCGCTACAACGTGGCGCGCTCCGAGGGCCTCTTCCTGCGCTACCTCTCCGAGGCGTACCGCGCGCTCGACCGCACCGTGCCGCTGGAGAAGCGCGACGAGCGGCTGCGCGACATCATCGCCTGGCTGGGACTTGTGGTGCGCACGGTGGACTCCTCGCTCGTGGACGAGTGGGCGGCCGCCGGCGAGGACACCTCGGAGGGTCTCGACGCCGCGCCGCCCGCCGCGGACGAGGTCGTGCGCGACCGTCGTGGCCTCACGCTGCTCGTACGCAACGCACTCTTTGCCCGCGTGCGGCTGGCGGCGCACGGCCACACCGACGAGCTGGGCAAGCTCGACGGAGAGTGGGGCTGGCGCGCGCCCGTGTGGCAGAAGGCGCTGGAGCGCTTCCACGACGCGCACGAGGAGATTCTCCTAGACGCCGACGCCCGCAGCGCCGCGTACTTCTCGATAGACGAGAGGGACGAGAAGTCCGCGCACGTCTGGCACGTCCACCAGGTCTTCCACGACTCCGACGACGACCGCGACTTTGGCATCTGGGGCGACGTCGACCTCGACGCCACACAGGACGAGGGCGCCGTGGTCTTCTCGGCATACCGGGTGGGCTTCGTGGACGACGAGTGAGGCAAGGAATCAGTTTTAGGTAGTTTATCGCCCGTAGGCCAAGTACGACTTTGGAGCACAACCAATCTACCTGCCCGTCTCTTGCCATCCTGACGCCGGCTACTTTGCCACCCCGCCACAAACTGCCTAAAACTGCATCTCGCCTAGAACAGCTTGCGGCCAAAGTCCGTCAGGTGCTCGTCGACGTCGATTCTCTGGTTGACCTGAATCTCCGGAAAGCCCCATCCGCCCAGGCGCGGCGGCAGCACAAACGCCAGAACGAGGAGCACCTCCATGGGGGACGCCGCGTTGGGAAGCAGGGCCTCTCTGACCTCGCGCATCGATGCGCTCACTTGAGCCACCGTCTTGACATCGGCGTAGTCGGGGACGCACTCGTCCCCCGTCTTGGTCAACCAGTAGCACAGCGCCGACTCATGGCTCACGATCAAGGACATGCCCACCTCCCGGTCCGCGTTAGACAGCAAAACGGTACCGGGGAGACCCGCAGCGTAGCTTTCGGCTGTCTGTCAGCTGTCTGACGGACGAGTTCGAGGCCCAAATCGCAAGTGCTGACCACGCAAACTCCATGGAAGGAGCCCGCGAGAGGCGGCTAATCGCGCGCGAGCGGCCGGGTAGGACAGCAATGTCAGTTTTAGGTTGTTTTGACTGGTTTGCCTTGGTATCCCCCGTGCCTTCGACTCCTCTAGCTGGAGTTTTGTCACGCCACACGCCCCCTCTACTCTATGGGTCCCGAATAAACTGCCTAAAACTGCATTCGTCCCCGAACGAGCCATCCGAGACGCGGCGCCTATACCCACACGCAGCGATGGCGTACCATTGGTTGTTCGAGATTCCGTGCCCCGACGCCGAAGGAGCGCCATGCAGAACCAGGACCCGATCTTTGAGGCCGAGCAGGCCCACCTGTCGGAGCTCTACGCCAAGCTGCTGCAGATCCGCGACGACATCTCGGCGGACCTGGAGTCCAACCACAAGGGCGCCAAGCAGGACCTCATTGCGATGAGCGAGGAGGTCCGCCTTGACTTTGGCGGCGCGGACGAGACCATCGAGACGCTCGCCGCCATCGAGACCCTCAACTCCATCATCGACGCCTACAACCAGTACCACGACTTCAACGTGGACAAGCTCCGCCGCGTGACGCTTCTGCTCATGCAGCCCTACTTCGCCAAGGTCACGCTCGAGATGCGCCCGGGTCGCCCGCCGCGCGACGTCTACATCGGCGCCGCCGGCATGACCGACGAGCGCAGCCGCCCGCTCGTGGTGGACTGGCGCTCCCCCGTGGCCGAGACCTACTACAACCAGGAGATGGGCCGGACCTCCTACCAGGTTGACGGCAAGACGCGCACGGTCAACCTCACGCTGCGTCGCCAGTTTGACATCGTGCGCGACGAGCTGCGCTCCTACTTTGACACCACGGTAGCCATCGAGGACTCGCTGCTGCTGGCGGCCCTCAAGAAGCACCACACCGAGAAGCTCCAGGCCATCACCGCCACGATCCAGCGCGAGCAGAACGAGGTCGTGCGTCACGAGGACGTGCCCGTGCTGCTAGTGAACGGCATCGCCGGATCGGGCAAGACGTCGGTCTTGCTGCAGCGCATCGCGTTTCTGCTCTACCAGGAGCGCAAGACGCTCGACCCCAGCCAGGTCTGGCTCTTCTCGCCCAACGACGTCTTTGAGAGCTACATCGACACGGTCCTGCCCAGCATGGGCGAGTCCAACCCGCAGACCGTGACCTGGCGCGACTTCGTGGCCTCCCAAGGGGCCGGCGAGCGCGACCCGGGCCTTGCCACCACGCCCGATACGCTGCGCCGCATGGACGAGGCCGCGCGCACGCTGGCGCTCGAGCCCGACGACCTGCGCGAGATTCGTCTGGGCGACGAGACGCTGCTCAGGACCAGCCAGGTGGCGAGCGCCGTGGCAAAGTTCGACGAGTTTGACGTGGGGCCGCGCTTCACCGCGCTCGTGAAGGAGGAGCTGCACGACCGCCTGAACCGCCGTCTCGCGCAGATGGCCCGCAACGAGGAGCTCCAGGAGGAGATGCTCGGGCTGGACGTGGAGCGCCAGTACGAGATCTTTGGCGAGACGCTGGCACCGGACGACGAGGACGAAACCGTCGCCTACGCCAAGCGCTACGTGGAGCACCTCTACGCCCCGGCGCACGAGAAGATCGAGGCGCTCGCGTGGCTGCGCTTTGACCGCATTGGCATGCGCCTGCTGGACCAGAGCGCGCTCTCGGCGACCGAATGGCTCTACCTGCGGCTCATCTTCACGGGCATCGGCAGCCGCGACGCCCGCTTCGTCATGGTCGACGAGGTCCAGGACTACACCGAAGCCCAGCTCATGGTGCTCGCGAGGTTCTTCTCGCGCGCGCACTTCCTGCTGCTCGGCGACGAGCACCAGGCCATCTACGAGGGCACGGCCACCTTCGCACGCATCGCGGAGATCTTCCGCGCCAGCCACGGCAGCGTGGACGAGTGCCGCCTGCTCACGAGCTACCGCTCCTCGCCGGAGATCACGGAGCTCTTCTGCGGCCTCTTGGAGCCGGACGAGCGACGCCACCTCACCTCGGTGCAGCGTGCAGGCATCGCGCCCGTCATCCGCGCATTTGCCGAGAAGGACACGTATCTCGAGGCGCTGCGCGCGGCCGTGGCCGAGCCCGGCGAGGGCCTCAAGGCGATCGTAGCCGAGAGCGACGCGCGCGCGAGCTGGCTTTCCAAGCAGCTGGGAGACGCGGCGACGGTGATTCGCAGCGGCATGTCGCTGCCCGCCGAGGGTGTGGTGCTGCTGCCGCTGCGTGTGGCCAAGGGCCTGGAGTTTGACCACGTCATCGTGCCGGACGCGCAGGCCGAGGTCTACCCGGACACGCCGCTCGCACGCCGTCGCCTCTACACCGCGCTCTCCCGCGCGATGCACCGCGTGACCGTGCTCGCCCAGGGCCCGCTCACGCCAATGCTGGGACGCGCGTAGTCCGAAGGCAAAGACCCGCGCGGGCGAGAAGGGCAGCGCATCCATGCCGATCCGGCGCATCTCGTCCACCGTGCGCGCAAACGTCTCGCGCGCGATCGTGCGGTCGTAGATGACCTCGCCGTTAAGGATGACGTGCGTGCCGTCCAGCGTCACGAAGCCGGAGAACGGCAGGTGAAGCAGGTCCTCCAGGTTGAGGATGCTGCGTCCGGAGCACATCACCGCCACGTTGCCGGCCTCGACAAACGCGCGCACGGCGGCCTGCACACCCGGCGTCGGAACCACATGTAGGCCGTCTTTGAACTCGCAGGACGTGAGCGTTCCGTCCACGTCAAAGAATGCGACTACGGGCGCCTAGTTCTTCTCGGCCACGCGTCCTCCTTTGCTCGAGGCACCTGCGATGATGTTTCCGGACAGCGCATACCGTATCGCGGCGCCGCGCCGAACCCTCCGTCCACCCGCGCCACAAAACGGGTTTGGGTTCACACTTTCGGTTCTCAACAAATTAAGGGATATATAATCGCAGCTCAGAGAGTTGAGCGGTTGGAAGCAACTCCCGCTGTCCGGTTTTTTGAACCCAAACTCGAATCGGGTTTGGGTTCGCCGCGTTCCGCTGGAAATCACATATTCGCAGCTCAGGGACTTATCGTCTCCTTTTATACCCGTCTGAGCCCCCAAAACTGAACCCAAACCCTTCGGAGGCCCGTATAATGGTGCCGCAATCAGCTCCTCACGAGGAAAGGCCCACCGTGGACATTACCCCCCAGGAAGTAGCCGAGACCCTCTCGATGGTCTCCGAGCAGAACCTCGACCTGCGCACCATCACGATGGGCATCTCGCTCGCCGGCTGCGCCGACGAGGACATGGCCCGCATGTGCGACAAGGTCTACGACCGCATCACGCGCACGGCCGAGCGCCTCGTTGAGACCGCCGAGGACCTGGAGGCCGAGTACGGCATCCCCATCGCCAACAAGCGCGTCTCGGTGACGCCGATCGCACAGGTCGCCGCCGGGTGCGCCGACGAGGACCTCTCCCCGCTCGCGCATGCCATGGACCGCGCGGCCGAGTCCCTGGGCATCGACTTCATGGGCGGCTTCTCCGCGCTCGTGCAGAAGGGCATGGGCGCCACGGACCGCCGCCTCATCGCGAGCATCCCCGAGGCGCTCGCCACCACCGACCGCGTGTGCTCCTCGCTCAACATCGCATCCACGCGTGCCGGCATCAACATGGACGCCGTGCTGCTCTCCGCCGAGACGATCCTCGAGTGCGCGCGCCGCACGGAGGACATCGACTGCTACGGCGCGGCCAAGTTCGTGGTCTTTGCCAACATGGTGGAGGACTCGCCATTCATGGCGGGCGCCGTCCACGGCTCCGGCGAGGCCGACGCCGTGATCAACGTGGGTGTCTCCGGCCCCGGCGTCATGGCCGCGGCCCTGGCCGAGCTTCCGGAGTCCGCAAGCCTCATGGACGTGGCCGAGAAGATCAAGCAGACCGCCTTCAAGATCACGCGCGCCGGCGAGCTCATGAGCCGCGAGGCGAGCCGCCGCCTGGGCGTGGAGAAGGGCATCGTGGACCTGTCGCTGGCGCCAACGCCGGCTGTGGGCGACTCCGTGGCCCGCATCCTGGAGATCATAGGCGTGGGCGAGTGTGGCGGCCCGGGCACCACCTGCGCGCTCGCGCTGCTGAACGACGCCGTTAAGAAGGGCGGCGTCATGGCGTCCTCCTCCGTGGGCGGCCTGTCCGGTGCCTTCATCCCCGTCTCCGAGGACGCCGGCATGATCCGCGCAGCGGTGGACGGCGCACTGTCGCTCGAGAAGCTCGAGGCCATGACCTGCGTGTGCTCCGTCGGCCTTGACATGATCGCCGTGCCCGGCGACACCTCCGTGGAGACCATCGCCGGCATCATCGCCGACGAGATGGCCATCGGCGTCATCAACACCAAGACCACGGCGGTGCGCCTCATTCCGGCCATCGGCCGGGCGGAGGGCGACATGCTCGAGTTTGGCGGCCTGTTCGGCTCCGCGCCGGTCATGCCCGTCAACCGCTTCGCGGGCAGCGTCTTCGCGCACCGCGGCGGCCGCTTCCCTGCGCCGCTCAACTCGCTGAAGAACTAGCAGGGGTTCTTCTCGCCCGGGTTCTTCTCGCCCGGGTTCTTCTCGCCCAAAACCTCACAGGTAATGGAAGTCAGTTTCATAAATTTCAAGTTTTATCTTATTTTTATACTGTATTAATGAGAAAAGAATCACCACCTGTGAGGTTTCTCACCTTTGGCATCAGCTGGAGGTAGAGCTTTCGTCGCCGAAGGTCCTGCAGCGGCGTCGTTGGCTCGAGTTCGGTGCCCAGCGCATGTGCGAGCTGGCGCGCGAGCAGCGCCAGGCCCGGAAGCGTCCCGAGCGTCTGCACGGTGGCACGGAACGTGCGATACCCCAGCGCCGTCAGCGTATTCGCGCGCACGGCGTCCCTCTCGAGCTGCGTCGTCCCGCGCGCGGCGTGAAACTTGACGCTGTCATACTCAAGGACGACGCCGTGCGCCGCCCAGAGGAAGTCGGGGGTCACAGCGTCCCAATCGGACAGCGAGCCGCGATACGCCGACACGTCAATGGGGTGGTTGAGCTGCGGCTTCTCAAGACCGAAGCCACCAAAGTCAACCGGGAGCGTAAGCATGAGGCCGAGCACCGTCTCCATGGGCGAGGCGGACCCCTCGAGCATGAGCTCGCACACGCGCCGAGCGCGGCTCGTCCCCTGCATCGTTGCAACCTCGTCGGCCGCGCCCGCCAGGCGCTCGGCGCTCAGAAGGCGCGGGGCCCGGTAGTCGACGTTCTTCTCGCCCGCCGCAAGCCGATAGGTTCCCGCGAACTCACACGCAACCACCGTGGCCGCAACGAGGCGTCGGATGCGCTCCCACTTGAGGGGATGATCGATGACCGGCCGGTCCGTCAGGTCAAGGGCGGCGGCCAGCTCAGCCTCCGCGCGCACCGCACTCGCGTGGGCGTCCAGCAGCGCGTCGAGCTTGCCCTGCGCCGAGCAGAGCTGAATCACCGCAAACTCTGGCGCACTGGCCAGCAGACCGCCGCCCAAGTCGAGCAGGGCGCATCGAGGCACGAGCCCGCTCCACACGCGGAAGCGCGCCCGGTTCCCGCTGCTGCGAGCCCCCTGCGCAGGAACAAGAAGGTCAACCGGACGCTCGGTCAGCCCGAGCGCATCCAGGCGCTCCCCGAGGCGACAACCCCTGAACTTGCGCTGGCCGGACACGCACTCCTGCGGCAGCGCACGGGTGGTCGGTGGCCAGCGCGGCGCGTCGCCGACCAGGCGCGCGACGTCGCACGCGGACTCGTGGCTCACGAAGGCGTATACGGCGCCCCCTCTCAGAAAACCTCACAGGTACTCTGAGTTAATTTTACTGAGTTTAGTTTCTAACTAAAGTAATAAAATCAAAATCGCGAGAAGAACCACCACCTGTGAGGTTTCACGGGCGCGGCCGAGAAGAACGTGCCCTCGCGACCCTACCCCAGGAAGCGCACCTCGGGCTCCAGGCGCACGCCAAACTGGCGCTCCACCTCATCCTGGACGTGCTCGATCACGGCGTGAACGTCAGCGGCGGTGGCGCCACCCGTGTTCACCACGAAGCCCGCGTGCTTGCGGGAGACCTCGGCGCCGCCCACGCGATAGCCCTGGAGGCCGGCGTCCATGACGAGCTTGCCGGCGAAGTGGCCCTCGGGCCGCTTGAACGTGCTCCCCGCGCTCGCCATCTCGAGCGGCTGCTTCTCCTCGCGCTGGCGCGTGAGGTCGTCCATCGTGGCGCGGATCTTCTCCGGGTCGCCCTTCTCGAGGTCAAAGGTGGCGGAGAGCACCACTAGCCCGTCCGCCGCCACGCGACTGCGACGATACCCCAGGTCGAGCTCCTCCACGTCGAGCGTCACCTGCGAGCCGTCGGGCGCGAGCGCGCGCACGCACTTGAGCACGTCCGCCACGCACCCACCGTAGGCGCCCGCGTTCATGAAGCACGCGCCGCCGACCGACCCCGGGATCCCGCAGGCAAACTCCAGGCCAGAGAACCCCAGCTCGCAGGCCATCTCGGAGGCCTCGCGCAGGTCCACGCCCGCCTGGCAGGTCATCTCGGTGCCGTCCACGGAGACGCCCATGAGGCCCTCGCCCACCGCCACGATCACGCCGCGATAGCCGTCGTCGGAGACCAGAAGGTCGGAGCCGCGGCCCAGCACAAAGCGCTCCACGCCCGCCTCGTCGCAGGCAAGGAGAACGTCGCGCACCTCGTCAAAACTCTCCGGGATGACGTAGAGGTCCGCAGGCCCGCCAACCTCAAACGTGGTGTGCTCGCTCATGGGCTCGTCCACGAGGACGTTTTCCTCGCCGACGATGGAACGCAGGCGCCACTCAAGGGACTCTCGGCCGCTCTCGCTCTCGGACATGGTGACCTTTCGACGGGTTCAGGGTCGCGTTCCAGTATAGACGGTTCCTCTCGCCCGGAAGTGCTACACTGGCGCCGTCAGTTTCAGGGCGGGGTGAAAGTCCCCACTGGCGGTGACGGGCGGCCACGTGCCACGCCCCCAGTCCGCGACCCGCGAAAAAGGCGGCTGACCCGGTGCGATTCCGGGGCCAACGGTCACAGTCCGGATGGAAGAAACGGAGGCCTTCATGGCTGCTTCCACGCACGCTCACGTCTCGCACGACACCCACTCCACCACCTCCGGCGGCGTCTGGTCCACGCGTCGCATCGCCACCACGGCGCTGCTCTGCGCACTGGCGTTTGTCCTCACCTTTGTGGAGGTCCCCATCTTCCCGCCGGCGCCGTGGCTCATGTACGACCCGTCCGGCATCGTGGCGTTTGTCGCCGCGCTGATCTACGGGCCGGCCACGGGCACCATCGTCGCCGCGCTGCCATGGGTGCTCAAGACGCTCTTCAGCTTTAACCCGTGGGGACACCTCATGGCCATCCTTGCCGGTGTGGCGCTCTGCGTGCCCGCCGCCCTCATCGCCCGGCGCATGGCCGGGGCGCGCGGGCTGGCGCTCGGTATGGTCGTCGGCGGCGTGGTCTCGCTCGCAGCCTGCATCCTGGGCAACATCGTCGTGACGCCGCTCTACACCGCGGTCTCCGCAGCCGACGTCGTCGCCATGATCGTACCGATCCTGCTGCCGTTCAACCTGCTCAAGATCGTTCTCAACTGCGTGGTGACGGCCCTCATCCACAAGCCGGTCTCCTCGCTCGTCAACCGCTAGGCGTTGGGCGAGAAGGACGTGGCGCGCGTGGCGGACACGCTCGTGCGGCTCTCGCACGCGAGCCTCTTCTACGAGGGGGGCATCACCGCGCTCGATGACGTCTCGCTCGAGGTGCGGCGTGGCGAGCGGCTGTGCGTGCTCGGCGCAAACGGCTCGGGAAAGTCCACGCTCGCCTCGGTGATCTGCGGGCTGCTCGCCCCCGACGAGGGCGAGGTCGAGCTCGTGGGCGAGCGCGTGTGCACAGGCGGCGCGCCCGACCTCGAGGCGTACCGCCGCGCGCGGCGCTCGCTCGGCCTGGTGTTCCAGAACCCCGACGACCAGATCGTCACGAGCGTCGTCGAGGACGACGTGGCCTTTGGGCCGGAGAACCTCGGCCTGCCGCACGAGGAGATCTCTCAGCGCGTAGCCCGTGAGCTGCGGCGCGTTGCGATGGACGACTACGCGCGGGCCGACCCGTCGCGCCTCTCGGGCGGGCAGCGCCAGCGCGTGTGCATCGCCGGCGCGCTCGCGATGGAGCCCGCCGTGCTCGTGCTCGACGAGCCGGCGTCGCTGCTCGACGTGCGCGGGCGCGCGGCGATCCTGCGCGTGATGGGGCGCCTTGCCGCCGCAGGCACCACGCTCGTCCACGTGACGCACTTCATGGAGGAGGCGCTCGAGGCGGACCGCGTGATTGTGATGGACCACGGTCGCGTGGCGCTGGCGGGCGCACCGGAGGAGGTCTTCTCCCAGGGCGAGAAGATCGCGGGGCTGGGGCTGGAGGTCCCGTTTGCCGCGCGCCTCTCCCAGCGCCTGGGGCTCCCGTGGACCTGCAACGAGACCGCCCTCCTCAACACTTTGGGGACGGGTTCAAACGAGCTGCTCAAAAGGGACAGGTCAACGCGGCCAAGGGAGTCGGACGTCGCAGGGGCGAAAGACCTGTCCCATTCAAGCGGCACGAATGAACCCGTCCCCATTGTGCAGGTCGAACACGCGTCCTTCTCGTATGGGCCGCGCGGCCACGCGCTGGAGGACGTGACGTTTGAGGTTGCCGCCGGCACCTCGACGGCGATCGTCGGGCAGACCGGCTCGGGCAAGTCGACCCTGCTCCGGCTGCTCTGCGGGCTCGAGACCCCCGACGAGGGGCGCGTCCTCGTGAGCGGCAGCGACCTCTCGCGCCGTCGCAACCGCAAGGAGGCGCGCCGCGCCGTCGGCTACGTCATGCAGCACCCCGAGCGCCAGCTCTTTGCGGAGACGGTCGAGAAAGACGTCGCGTTTGGACCGCGCAACCTCCGCCTCCCGGCGGACGAGGTAGGACGCCGCGTGTCGCGCGCCCTTGAGCTGGTGGGCCTCTCCGACCGGCGCGAGACCTCGCCGTTCAAGCTCTCCGGCGGGCAGCGGCGCCTCTGCGCGCTCGCCGGCATCCTCGCGATGGAGCCGAGCGTCCTGGTGCTGGACGAGCCGACCGCAGGGCTGGACCCGCGCGGGCGCGCGATGCTGCGCCGCGTGCTCGGGCGCCTCCGCGAACTTGGCGTCACGCTCGTCCAGGTCACGCACAGCATGGAGGACGCCGCGCGCGCCGACCGCGTGATCGTGCTCGACGAGGCGCGCATCGTCGCCGACGGGACGCCGCGCGAGGTCTTCTCGCGCGAGAACGAGCGCCGGCTTGCCGAGAGGGGCCTTGGCGTGCCGCGCGCGCTGCGCGTGGCCCGCGAGCTGGAGCGGCGCGGACGGCCGCCCCTCGGCGACCCCCTCACCACCGACGACCTCGTCGCCGCGCTCAAAAACGAGCCAAAAGGGGACCGTCCCCTTTTGGCTCGCTCGGAGGTGAGGTAGATGGCACTGAGGATCGAGATCGGCCAGTACTACGCCGCAGACTCCCCCGTCCACGCGCTCGACGCACGCGCCAAGCTCTGCTGCGTGCTGGCGGCCCTTGTCGCCATCTTCTGCGTGTCCAACGCAGCCCAGCTCGCGGTCGCCGCGGCCTTCACCGTCGCCGCCCTGGCCGCCGCGCGCGTCCCGGGCGGGCTCGTGCTGGCGTCCGTCCGCCCGCTCGTGGTCTTTCTCGCCGTGCTCTCGCTCTTCAACCTGGTCTTTGTTCAGACCGGCGAGCCGCTCGCCGCAATCGGCCCGCTGACGATAACCACGGGTGGAGCCTGGGCCGCGCTCCTCTACACGGCCCGCTTTGCCCTCGCGCTCGTGCTCGGCTCGCTCATCCTGCTCACCACCACGCTCACGCAGCTCTCCGACGCCCTCGACTCCCTGTTCTCCCCGCTCTCGCGCCTGGGCCTGCCCGGCCACGAGATCGCGATGGTCTTCTCGCTCATGCTGCGCTTTGTCCCCACCCTCGCCGACGAGGCCTCCGCGATCGTGGACGCCCAGGCCCTGCGCGGCGGCGGCCTCGACGAGGGGAGCCCCGCCCAGCGTGTGCGCTCGATCGTGCCCGTGGTGGTGGCGCTTCTCGCCAGCGGCCTGCGCCACGCCGACGGCGTCGCCCGGGCCCTCGACGCCCGCTGCTACGAGGGCGGCGCCGGCCGCACCCACTACCACGACCAGCACCTCACCCACCGCGACGCCATCGCCGCCACCCTCACCACAACGTTCATCCTCACCCTCACCCTTCTCGGCTAACCCACTGCCTGCTTCCTGCCGGCACGGGGTTCCACAGAGGCCTCCCGCACACGACGCCGCCTCGACCCGGATGGGCCCGCCGATGTTCCGCAGAGAAGTTCCGCGCAGCGCACTTCTCGAAGGAACATCGGCGGGCCGCCCTACGGGACGCACGTCCAATCTTTGCCGTAGAATAGAAGCCTCTATGGAACCCCGTGCAAACACCGGAGGTAGCAGCGCATGGTCTCTCGTATCTACGTGGAGAAGAAGCCGGGCTTTGACGTCGAGGCGCAGCAGCTCAGGGCCGAGCTCGCAACCGTCATCGCCGAGGGCCTGGACCCGGACGCCCGTCTGCGCATCGTCAACCGCTACGACGTCGAGGGCGTGAGCGACGAGCTCTTTGAGCGCTGCGTCCCCGTGGTCTTCTCCGAGCCGCAGGTCGACGTCACGTCGCGTGAGCTCCCCGTCAAGATGGGCGAGAAGGACGTCCGCGTGTTCGCCGTGGAGGCGCTGCCCGGCCAGTTTGACCAGCGCGCCGACTCCGCCGCCGAGTGCGTGCAGCTCATCTCCCAGGGCGAGCGCCCCACGGTGCGCTGCGCCAAGCTCTACGTGATCGAGGGCGCCTACAGCGACGAGACGCTCGCCGCCATCAAGCACTACGTGATCAACCCCGTAGAGTCGCGGGAGGCCTCCCTCGAGGAGCGTAAGACCCTGCGCCAGAGCCACCCCGAGCCCGCCGACGTCGAGGTCCTCGATGGCTTCCTCGAGCTCGACCAGACCCAGCTGCAGGCCATGATCGACAAGCTCGGCCTGGCCATGGACCTCGCGGACATCACCTTCTGCCAGCAGTACTTTGCGGGCGAGAAGCGCGTGCCCACGATCACCGAGATCCGCATGATCGACACCTACTGGTCCGACCACTGCCGCCACACCACGTTTGGCACCGCCCTCGAGCACCTGCAGTTCGACGACAAGGTCGTGGCGGCGGCGTTTGACCGCTACCTGCAGATGCGCCACGAGCTCGGCCGTGACGAGAAGCCCGTCTGCCTCATGGACATGGGCACGATCGGCGCCAAGTGGCTCAAGCACACCGGCCAGCTCAAGGGCCTGGACGAGTCGGAGGAGATCAACGCCTGCACCGTCAAGGTCACCGTGGACGTGAACGGCGAGGACCAGGACTGGCTCTTCCTCTTCAAGAACGAGACTCACAACCACCCGACCGAGATCGAGCCCTTTGGCGGCGCGGCCACCTGCATCGGCGGCGCCATTCGCGACCCGCTCTCCGGCCGCAGCTACGTCTACCAGGCCATGCGCGTGACCGGCGCGGCCGACCCCACGGTCCCCGTGTCCCAGACCATGGCCGGCAAGCTCCCGCAGCGCAAGCTCGTGACCACAGCCGCCGCCGGCTACTCCAGCTACGGCAACCAGATCGGCCTGGCCACGGGGCAGGTCAGCGAGCTCTACCACCCCGGCTACGCCGCCAAGCGCATGGAGATCGGCGCCGTCGTGGGCGCCACGCCGGCCTCCCACGTGCGCCGCGAGTGCCCGGCGCCCGGCGACAAGATCGTCCTTCTCGGCGGGCGCACCGGTCGCGACGGCATCGGCGGCGCCACCGGCTCTTCCAAGGCCCACAACGTCGAGTCCCTCGAGAAGGACGGCGCGGAGGTCCAGAAGGGCAACCCGCCCATCGAGCGCAAGCTCCAGCGCCTCTTCCGCCGTGAGGACGCGTGCCGCCTCATCAAGCGCTGCAACGACTTTGGCGCGGGCGGCGTCTCCGTGGCCATCGGCGAGCTGGCCGACGGCCTGGACATCAACCTCGACCTCGTCCCCAAGAAGTACGACGGCCTCGATGGCACCGAGCTCGCGATCTCCGAGTCCCAGGAGCGCATGGCCGTGGCGCTGGCGCCCGCCGACGTCGACGAGTTCATGCGCTACGCCCGCGAGGAGAACCTCGAGGCCACGGTCGTGGCCACGGTCACCGAGGAGCCCCGCCTGCGCATGAGCTGGCGCGGCAACGTCATCGTGGACGTGAGCCGCGAGTTCCTCTCGTCCAACGGCGCACCCAAGTCGACCTCGGTCCGCGTGGAGGCGCCCGCGAGGTACGAGCGCACCTGGGCCGGCGACACGCTCGCCGAGAAGATGCGCTCCCTCGTGACCGACCTCAACGTGGCCTCCAACAAGGGTCTCTCCGAGCGTTTTGACTCCACGATCGGTGCGGCCACCGTGCTCATGCCCTTTGGCGGCCGCACGCAGCTCACGCCACCCATGGCCATGGTCGCCAAGCTCCCCGTGGACGGCGAGACCACCACGTGCTCCGGCGTGGCCTGGGGCTTCAACCCCTACCTCATGAGCGCCGACTGCTTCACCGGCGCCTACCTCTCCGTCGTGGAGTCCGTGAGCCGCATGGTCGCTGCCGGCTTTGACCACGAGAATCTCTACCTCACGTTCCAGGAGTACTTCGAGCGCCTGCGCGACGTGCCCAGCCGCTGGGGCAAGCCCACCGCCGCCCTTCTTGGCGCCCTCATGGCTCAGGTCGACCTGGGCATCGGCTCCATCGGTGGCAAGGACTCCATGTCCGGCAGCTTCGAGGACCTCGACGTGCCGCCTACGCTGGTCTCGTTTGCCACCGGCCTCGGCCACGTGGACCGCGTGACCTCCCCCGAGTTCAAGGGGGCCGGCCACCGCGTCGTCGCGGTCGTCCCCAGCTACGGCGACGACGGGCTCACGCCCGATCCCAAGGCCCTTCTCGACGCCTATCGAACCGTCGAGGGCATGATCGGGCGCGGCGACGTGCTGGCCGCCTCCACGCCCGGCTATGGCGGGGTGGCAGAGGCCCTGTTCAAGATGTGCGTCGGCAACGGCATCGGCGTCCAGATCTCCGACACCTTTGATGCCGACGCCCTCTTCTGCCCCTCCTACGGCAGCTTCCTTCTGGAGGTCACCGACGAGGCCCAGCGACCCGAGCTCCCCGAGGGCGTCACCGCCTGCCTCTTTGGCACAACGACCGAGGCGTACGAGCTCGCCGCCGGCAACGAGCGCATCAACCTCGCCGAGCTGCAGGAGGCCTGGGAGGGCGCGCTGGAGGGCGTGTTCCCGTACCGCGCGGAGGGCGAGAAGGTCGAGGCGGTCTCGTTTGACGTCGCGAGCGCAGGGGTTTCTCGCCCCGCCCCGGCGGTCCACGTCGCCCGCCCGCGCGTCGTCATCCCCGTGTTCCCGGGCACCAACTGCGAGTACGACACTGCGCACGCCTTCGAGCGCGCCGGCGCCGTGGCCGACGTCTTCGTGATCAACAACCTCACGCCCGAGGCCGTGGCCGAGAGCACGCACGAGCTGGCGCGCCGCATCCGCGAGAGCCAGATCGTCATGATCCCCGGCGGCTTCTCCGGCGGCGACGAGCCCGAGGGCTCCGCCAAGTTCATCACCGCGTTCTTCCGCGCGCCCGAGGTCACCGAGGCTGTCCGCGACCTGCTGCAGGCCCGCGACGGCCTGATGCTCGGCATCTGCAACGGCTTCCAGGCTCTGGTGAAGCTGGGCCTTGTGCCCTACGGCGACATCGTCGAGGCCACGCCCGACGCGCCCACGCTGACGTTCAACACCATCGGTCGCCACCAGAGCCGTCTGGTGCGCACGCGCGTGGCGAGCAACCTCAGCCCGTGGCTCTCCAAGTGCGCGGTCGGCGACGTCCACAACATCGCGATCTCCCACGGCGAGGGTCGTTTCGTGGCGGCCCCGGACCTGGTTGACCAGCTCGTTGCCTCCGGCCAGGTAGCCACGCAGTACGTGGGCGAAGACGGGGTGCCGAGCATGGCGCTCGACGTCAACCCCAACGGTTCCGTTCTGGCCATCGAGGGCATCACCTCGCCGGACGGCCGCGTGCTGGGCAAGATGGGCCACACCGAGCGCTCCGGCGCCGGGCTCTACAAGAACGTGCCGGGCAACGCGTACCAGCCCCTCATCGAGGGCGGCGTGGCGTACTTCACCGAGTAGGCGCACGCGCAGGGACGGCCGCCCTTCTCGCCCGCGAGAGGGGCGGCTTTTTGTGCGCCGTGTGCAAACCTCACAGGTGGTGTTTCTATTCCCGATTCTATATTTAATTGGTAATATTTAAATTTAATTTTATTTATAAGACTTCTATCACCTGTGAGGTTTTGGCGGGCGAGAAGAACGATTGGAGCATCATGTCCGACACAGAGCGCACACCCTTCATTGCCACGACGCCGGGGGTCGTGCTGGCGTGCCTGGCGTCGTGCTTTTTGTGGGGGTCGGCGTTTCCGTGCGTGAAGCTCGGATACGGGCTGTTTGCAATCGACGCCGCGGACGTACCGTCCATCCTGGTGTTTGCCGGGGCGCGGTTTGTGATCGCGGGGCTCATGGTGGCCGTGGGCATGAGCGTCGCGCAACGGCGCGCGTTCGTGCCGGCGCGCCGCGACCTGCCGGCCGTGGGGACGCTCGCGGTCTTCCAGACGGTCCTGCAGTACGTCCTCTTCTACGTGGGGCTGGCCAACTGCGCGGGCGTGACGAGCTCGATCCTGGAGGCGAGCAACTCGTTTCTCTGCGTGCTGCTGGCCGCGCTCGTGTTTCACTTCGAGCGGCTCACGGCCCGCAAGGTGCTGGGATGCGTCGTCGGCTTTGCGGGCGTGGTGCTGGTGAACGTGACCGGCGAGACGGGGGGCCTCCATTTCACGCTCGCCGGCGAGGGTATGGTGCTCGCGTCGACCGTGGCCGCCGCCACCTCGAGCAACCTCGCCAAGCGCTTCTCGCGCGACCACGACCCCGTGCTGCTCTCGGGCTGGCAGTTCGTCCTCGGCGGGGCGGTGCTGCTCGCGGCCGGCCTCGCGCTCGGAGGACGCATGGCGCCGGCGGACGCCGCAAACCCACTGCCCGCGCTTGCGCTCCTCGCCTACCTGGGGTTCATTTCCGCGGGCGCCTACTCGCTGTGGTCGCTCGCCCTGGCCGCGAACCCCGTCTCGCGCGTGGCGGTCTTCGGCTTCATGAACCCGGTCTTTGGCGTGCTGCTCTCCACCGTCCTTCTCGGGGAGGCCGACGTGGTGAGCCCGGAGGTCGCGGTGGCCGCGCTGGTACTGGTGAGCCTGGGAATCGTCATCGTTAACCGACGCGAGGACTAGGCCCGCGCGTCAGGCGACTACAATGGGACCGTGTCTCTGACGAAGGGGGGGGGCGTTGTGTCTCGTCGCGCATACGGACTCATCGTGTCCTCTATGCTCGTCCTCTCGCTGCTCAATGGCTGCGCGCCGTCATCGAGCTCGCTTACGGCGACTGAGCTCACCGCAGGGATGCGACCCACAGAGGTGGGGTCGCTCAGCGTCGGCGAGGGAGCACAGACCTACGACTTTGCGCTCGACCTGCTGCGGCTGAGCACCGACGGCGAGAGCGTGCTCGTCTCCCCGCTCTCCGCGCTCGGCGCGCTCGCCATGGCGGAAAACGGCGCCGACGGTGAGACGCTTGCGCAGATGGAGCGGGCCACGGGCATGGGCGCAGACGAGCTCATCGGTCTGCTCCGGGCCTATGGGGTCCCCGCAGAGGACGATCCGATCTCGATTGCCAACTCCGTCTGGCTGCGCGACTCCAACGGACTCGCCGTCGAGGACGACTTCCTCGCGGCATGCGGCGACCGACTTGGCGCACAAGTCTTCTCGGCACCCTTCGACGACTCCACCGTTGCCGACGTCAACGCCTGGGTGAGCGAGAGGACCCACGAGATGATCCCGCAGATGCTGGACCAGATCTCTGGTGACGCGCAGGTCCTGCTCGTGAACGCGCTCGCCTTTGAGGGCGGCTGGGAGGAGCCCTTTGACTCCGAGCTGACCTCGCCTGACACGTTCATCTGCGAGGACGGGAGCGAGCAGGACGTCACGATGATGCACTCGACCGAGGGCGGCTACCTCGAGGGCGAGCTGGCGACCGGCTTTGTCAAGCCGTACGAGGGTTACGACTACGCCTTCGTGGGACTGCTGCCCGATGAGGGCGTGAGCGTGGACGAGCTGCTCGCGAGCCTCGACGGCAGCGCGCTGGAGGAGCTGCTCACCCCCGTGGCGGGCGCCGGCGCCGAGATCGGACTCCCCCAGTTCACAGCCAGCCACGAGGCGGAGCTCGGGGATGCGCTGCGCGCGCTCGGCGTGACGGACGCCTTTGACCCGACGCTCGCGGACTTCTCTCGCATGGGCGGCACCGATGACGGCTCGCTCTTCGTCAGCAGCGTGCTGCAGAAGACGTTCGTCGACGTCAACGAGAGGGGAACGCGCGCCGCCGCAACAACAGTCGTTACCGTGGGGGAGACCGCCGCCGGCCCCGGAGACCCGATCGAGTATCACGAGGTCGTCCTCGATCGACCCTTCGTCTACCTCATCATGGACCTTCGCACGGACACGCCGGTCTTTGCCGGCACCGTTATGGGCGTGGAGTAGGCCCCGCGCATTATCTGGGTACTTTTTTGGGCACCCCTGAAGTATCCGGGCAGTCATGCGCCGCGTTTTCGCAGGTAGATAAATGCTACCGGCAGGGCCGTACTTCGACGCACCGGAAAAAAGTACCCAGATAATGAATCAGCGTCCCGGCCGGCGGTGCGTGAGGTGCCAGCCGCCGCAGTACGGGCACTCGTAGACAAAGATCTTGGGCGCGTCCTTGCGGCGCGAGCTGCGCTCCGCCGCCTTTTTGGCGTCGATGCGCGTCTCGTAGCGCCTCTTGCGCCCGCACGCCCTGAACTCACGCTCGTCCATCGCACCCCCCCCAAACTCTCGGCACACCTCGCGGCACCCGCGCAGACCCATGACGACAGCCTCGCCGCAGGCGACAAGGTGACGAGACGCAACGAGGTCGCCCCCGCTTCCTAAGCAGAGTCTTCCGCGAGGCGCGGTTCTGCGTGGAAACGGGGGCGGCAAATGATACGAAGGGACTGTCCCTTCATATCCTTCATATCATTTTAGAGGCGGGCGACCCCGGACTTGCGGGCGGCGTCGGCCACGGCGGCGGCGACGGCGGGCGCCACGCGCTCGTCGAAGGCGCCGGGGATGATGTAGTCGGCGGTGCGGTGCTCGTCGTCCACGAGGCCGGCGATCGCATAGGCCGCGGCCTCCATCATGTCGTCGTTGATGTCAGAGGCGCGCACGTCGAGGGCGCCGCGGAAGATGCCCGGGAACGCGAGCACGTTGTTGATCTGGTTGGGGAAGTCCGAGCGGCCCGTCGCGGCGACGGCGGCGCCGGCGGCGAGCGCCTCGTCCGGCATGATCTCGGGCACGGGGTTGGCGCAGGCGAAGATGATCGGGCTCGGCGCCATCGTGCGCACCATGTCGGCGGTGAGCACGCCCGGGGCGGAGACGCCCACAAAGACGTCGGCGCCGCGCACGGCGTCGGCAAGGCTGCCCTTCACGCCCTCACGGTTGGTCCAGGTGGCGATCTCGGCCTTCTCGGGGTTGAGGCCCTCGCGACCCTCGTAGATGGCGCCGGTGCGGTCGCAGATGATGACGTCCTTCACGCCCATGCGCTGCATGAGCTTGGCGATGGAGATGCCCGCGGCGCCGGCGCCGGAGAAGACCACGCGCACGTCGGAGAGCTCGCGCCCGGTCAGGCGGCACGCGTTGATGAGCGCGGCGCAGGTCACGACGGCGGTGCCGTGCTGGTCGTCATGGAAGACGGGAATGTCGCAGACCTCCTTGAGGCGGCGCTCGATCTCAAAGCAGCGCGGCGCGGAGATGTCCTCGAGGTTGACGCCGCCGAAGCTGCCCGCGATGAGCTCGACGGTGCGCACGATCTCGTCCACGTCCTTGGAGCGCACGCAGAGCGGGAACGCGTCCACGTCGGCGAAGGTCTTGAACAGGGCGCACTTGCCCTCCATGACCGGCATGCCCGCCTCGGGGCCAATGTCGCCGAGGCCCAGCACCGCCGTGCCGTCCGTGACCACGGCAACCAGGTTGCCGCGACGGGTGTAGGTGTAGGAGTCCTCAACATTCTCGGAGATCTTGAGGCACGGCTCGGCGACGCCCGGCGTGTAGGCCACAGCCAGCTCCTCCGGCGTGGTGATCG
>DXBZ01000078.1 GCA_019116265.1 Candidatus Olsenella stercoravium
CCCCGTTCTTCTCAACTTGACGGGTCTATTATCTGACAAACGAGAGGAGCATCACATGGCCACTGGCTTTGACATCGAGCGCTTTGTCCGAGCGCAGGACGGCGGCGCCTACGAGCAGGCGCTCGCCGAGATCCGCGCGGGGCGCAAGCGGAGCCACTGGATTTGGTTTGTCTTTCCGCAGGCGCGCGGGCTCGGGCGCAGCCCCATGGCGGAGCGCTACGGCATCGCCAGCTGTGCGGAGCTTGACGCGTACGTCAACCATCCCCTGCTCAGGGCGCGTCTGCTCGAGATCTCACGCGCACTTCTCAGCCTGCCGGGAAACGACCCCGTCGCCGTGCTGGGGAACATCGACGCGCTCAAGGTCCGCTCGTCGATGACGCTCTTTGAGCTCACGGGTGCAGACCCCGTCTTCGGCAAGGTGCTGGACAAGTACTACGGCGGCAGCCGCGACGAGCTCACGCTGGGGATCGTGAGCGAGGGCTGGGGATAACCGAGGGCGCCGGTGCTCATGAAAGCCGGCATCGCATCTACGATCTACAGGCGATGGGTAGAATAAAGTTATTCGCGCAACCCCTCTGAAGGGAGGTCTCACGTGCCCGTCATCTCAATCTTCTTGGGAATCAAGATTACGATGTACTACGATGACCACAACCCCCCTCACTTTCATGCGAGCTACGCTGGATATGATGCGCTTATCGACATTCGCCGCGGATGCGTCATGAGCGGGTCTCTTCCAGGCAGGCAGCTAAAGTTCGTACTTGCCTGGACAGAGCTCCACAAGGATGAGCTCATGCAAAACTGGGAGCTCGCCGCCACGGACCAGAAGCTCAACCAAATCGTTCCACTTGCGTAGGAGGTATGCCATGGAGTACGTTCCCACGGTCGTACAGGCTGTTCCCGGCAACGACTTCACCGTCTACGCCTATTTTTCCGACGGGACGGTTCGTCTTGCCGACATTGGGCCGCTTATTGCGCGCGGTGGCGTGTTTGCTCCCCTCGCCGATGAGGATGTCTTCCGCAGCAGGCTAACAGTGCTCAATGATGCGGTTGCCTGGGACCTCGAAGGCAGCCGAGACGAGACGACGTGCATCGACCTCGACCCTGTGAAGATGTATCGAGAGAGCCCCGTCGTCGACGATCCGCTCGAGGCGGTTGCCTAGCCTCTCCCACACGTGATACGAAGGGACAGTCCCTTCGTATCATTTCTCTTGACGCGTACGTCAACCATCCCCTGCTCAGGGCGCGTCCGCTCGAGATCTCACGCGCACTTCTCGGCCTGCCGGGAAACGATACCGCAGTCGACGTCGGTGCCGCAGGATCAGGGGCATGAGCAAGCAAGGCCATATGACAGCGCGCATTTATCTGGGTACTTTTTTGCCGGTGCCTGAAATACGATCGCTCTCATACAAGCTATCTACCAGTAATTATAAGAAATGCAACTCGCCGAATACTCTTGCACTATCGAAAAAAGTACCCAGATAAAATCTCTCCGACCGTCAGAGCCACAAAAGTCGTCCCTTCGGCGCCTATGAAGGAGGCATCCTTCATGCCCGGGCAACCTCGATGCGGCGGATGGCGGGGATTGCCCAGGTCACGCACGCGAGAAGGACCATCGCGGCACCGGCACCCACAAACCACGCGGGCGCGCCCACCGCATCCGCGAAGAGCGATGAGAACGCCAGCCCCAGCGGCATCGCCCAGGACATGATGGCACCGTAGAGGCCAAAGACGCGCCCCAGGTACTCGGGCGGGACCTTCTCCTGCATGAGGGCGGTCTGCGGCCCGGAGTAGAACGGCGAGCTCAGGCCCATGAGGAGGCTCATGGCGAGAAACGCCACGAACCCGCCAACCCCAAGCAGACCCGCCACGAGCGTGGCCACGCCGTAGAGCGCCGTCGCGGCGACGACGGTGAGCGCGCGGTTCCTGAAGCCGCCCCACGCGGCGAGCAGCGCGGAGCCCGCGATCATGCCCACCGAGAACACGATCTCCGCCGTGGCGGCGTCTCCCGTGGTACCGCCGAAGTGGTCGAGCGTCATGAGCGGGAAGAGCGCCGAGATGGGCGAGAAGACCAGCGTGAAGACGAAGCCGCACCACAAAAGCGCGAAAAGGCCGCGGTAGCCGCGCAGGACACGGTAACCGTCGGCGGTCTCGGCGGAGAGGGCGCGCGCCTGGGCTACGAGACCCAAGTTCCTCTCGCCCGCCGGCGAGCCCTGTGCGGCGCCGCCCACGTCGAGCCGCGCCGCCAGCACCGCAACCGTGGCAAAGAGCGCGCCCGCCACGTCGAGCGCGATCATCGCCGTGAGCCCCCAGAGCGGGTAGATCACCGCCGCGACGGCCGTTCCGAGAATGTAGCCTCCGGACTGGACGGCCTGCGTCACACCCGCGAGGCGCGTGAGGTGCTCGGCCGGGGCGACGAGCGGCGTGAGCGCCTGGAAGGCCGGCGTGTGGAAGGCGCTGCCAATGGCCCGCACGAAGAGCGCGACCATGACCACCCACACGGGGAGCGCTCCCGCGAGCGACACCATCGCAACGACGGCGCTCACCGCCGCGATGAAGAGGTCGGCGCCGATGAGCGTAACCCTGAGCGGCAAGCGGTCCACGATGGTCCCCGCGAAGGTGCCGAAGAGCGCCAGCGGCAGGAAGCCCGCGAGCGACGCCAGAGAGAGCATGCTCGCCGAGTTCGTCGTGAGCGTGATGTGCCAGACAAAGCCCATCTGCAGGATGGAGCTCGTGAGCACCGAGACCAGCTCGCCGCCCCACACGCACGCGAGCTTGAGCTTCCAGGAGTCCTTGCCGTCTGTCATCTGAGCGCCCTCCAGTAGGCCACGGCGATCTGGGTGCGGTTGCGCAGGCCCAGCTTTGCCAGGATCGAGCTGATGTGGTTGCGAACGGTGCCCTCGCCCATGTAGGCAGCAGCCGCGACCTCGCGGTTGTCGAGACCCTCCGCGATGAGCGCCACGACCTCGCGCTCGCGATCCGTGAGCTGCGGAAAGAGCGTCGCGAGGTCGGGCTTCTCGGCAACCGGCTCACCCGCGCCGAGGGCAACCGCACGCTCGAGCACCTCGCCCTCCAGCACGCTGCGCCCCGCCATGACCGCGCGCAGCGCCGGCGCGACGCCCGCCACGTCCTGCTTGATGAGGTAGCCCGCAGCCCCCAGCGCCAGGGCTCGCACGATGTACTCGTCGTCGGAGAAGGTAGTGAGAAAGACCACGCGCGGCGGCACCGGCGCGGCGAGGATCCTCTCGGCAGCGCTCAGGCCGTCCATGCCGGGCATCTGGATGTCGAGAAGAACGATGTCAGGCGCAGAGTCAGCCGCCAGACGTACGGCGTCGGCCCCGTCAGTCCCGCAGCCCACGACCTCGATGTCCGGTTGCGCGTCCAGCACAATCCGGAGCGACTCCACCACAACGGCGTCATCGTCTGCGATGACCACCCTCATGCGCTCCCCCTCTCTCCACCAGAGCGCGGCACGCTCGCGAAGACGGTCCAGCCGCCACGTGCGCCGGGACCGGCGCGAAACGCCCCGCCGAGCGCCCGCACGCGCTCCTCCATCGAGGCGAGCCCCATGCCGGAGCCGCCGCCGGGCGCGCCGGCCGGCGCCGTCCCATCATCAGTCACCGTAAGGCGCCAGAGCCCCGGATGCTCCACCAGCTCCACGCTCACGTGGCGCGCGTCCGCGTGGCGCAGCACGTTGGAGACGGCCTCGCGCGCGACCGCTGTGAGGCAGCTCGCCACGGCGGCCGGCGCCTCTCCCGCCTCCACGCGTACCGCGGGCACGACCGCCGTCCCCGCACAGGCGCGTTCCACGACCGCGCGCACCTGAACCGAGAGGTCGCAGGCATCGTCACGCAGATCGTGCACGCTCGCGCGCACCTCATCGAGCGCCTCGCGCAGGGTGAGCGCCACGGCGGCGAGGTCCTTCTCGGCAGGCTCGCCGCTGTGCACCACGCGGTACGCCTCGGCCTGCACCACGGCACGCGTGAGCAGGTGGCCCACGTTGTCGTGGATGTCACGCGCGATGCGGGCCCGCTCCGCGAGCGTGGCCAGGCGCACCTCGTAGTCCTGGGCGTCCAGGAGCTCGCGGTTCTTCTCGACAAGGGCGAGGCGGGCGGCAGCGAGGTCGTCCCGGGTGCGGAGGGCGTCGCGGCGCCGCAGCTCGGACGCCCCAACGCGCAGGCCGAGCCAGCCGCCCACAACGATCCCGACCGCGGCGAGAAGAACCGCACGTCCGTCAGGCACGCCGCGCGCTGCGCCCCAGGCAAGCGGCACGAGCACAGCGGAGGGCGCGGCGCGCACGCATCCCCGCTCCCCGGCGCTCACGCGGCACAGGTCGTAGGCAGCCACGCCGAGAAGCGCTGCGGCCTCGGGCAGGGCGCACGCGAGGGCACAGACGGCAAGCGGCGGCACGAGGGCCACCCGGCCTCGGGCGAGCTCGCAGAGGGCCGCCAGGGCAACCGCCGCCAGCAGTGCGACCACCAGGCCGGCACCAGCCGTCCCGCCCGCCGCCGCGACGAGCGCGGGCAGGCAGGCGACGAGCACCACGAGCTTGTCGGCCAGTCTCTCCATGGGGCGATTCTAACAGCGCGGCCGGACAACAACACACACGGGCGTCGCTCACGCCGCGCCGGCGACGCGGCGGCGCGCGCGGCCGAGCGCGAGCCCCACGGCAAAGAGCGTCACCGCGAAGAGCAGAACGATCCCCAGGTTGGTCCCCAGCTCGGCGGCCAGCTCAGGCGTGAGCGCCTCGGCATGCAGCACCGTCGCGACCGCCTGGCTCACCCAGTACGAGGGCGAGAGGCGCGCCGCCATCTGAACGACGTCGGGCAGCATGGAGAGCGGCACCCACGCCCCGCCGAGAAACGAGAGCATCATGGCGCCGATGTTGCCGCAGGCGTTGACCGCGTCCTCGCTGAGGCCGAGCTGCGCGAGCAAAAACGCTAGCGCGAGCGGCACCAGGGCAAAGGGCAGCACGCTCCCGAGCGCGCAGGCCACGAGCGCCGGGTCCGTCCCCGCGAGCGCTCCCCCACACGACGCGAGGGCCACGGCGCAGGTCCACGCCCACACGGCCACCACGAGCACGAGGCACGCCGCGACCTGCCCTGCGGAGAGACATGCGGGCGAGACGGGACCCGCCACCGTACGACGCCGCAGCTCCGGGCGCTGGAACGCCGCAAGCGAGACCCCAGCCACCACCACGATGGAGCTCATGACGGAGTACGTCGAGAAGTTCAGGTACGTGGCGAGCCGGTCGGCACCGCCGAGCGCGCCCTCTGACTCCCGCACGTCCACCTCGGCCCGCTCGGCCACGCTGGCCTGCGCGAGGTGCGCGACCTCGGTCGCTGACGCCGTCGGCTCGAGCGCCGCAGCGCCCGCCGCGAGCGAGACCCAGCGCGACGCCGCCTGCGCCGCGAGCGCCCCCGCCTGCACGTCCTGGCCGTAGGCGACCTCGAGCGCCGGCACCTCGTCCCCCGCGCGCGCCGCCTCGAGCAGCTCCCGCTCAAAGCCCTCCGGCAGCACCACCAGGCAGTCCACCTGGCCCGTCGCCACGCCGTCCTGCAGCGCGAGCGGCTCGTCCGCAACGTCCACGAGCTCGAAGGCGTCACTCACCCACGCCGCGAGCGCGTCCGAGAGCGCCGTGCCGTCGCGGTCCACCACCGCGACACGCGCCTCGTAGGCGGCATAGCCGCCCTTCTCGCCCGAGGTCGCAACGCCCATGTCCCCCACCACGAACACGCCCATGAGGGAGAGAAACACCACGTAGAGCGCGAGGTAGATGGGGTGTCCGGCAACCACGCGCAGGGCGGTCCTAAAGGTGCTCATAGCTCTGCCTCCTAAAGATGGCGCCGGCCACGGCGAGAAGGGCGAGCGCACCCGCCACGCAGGCGGCGAGGCGCGCGGCGAACGGCGCGAGCGAGGTGTAGTAGTAGAGCGCGTAGAACGTGTCGCACACGAGCTTGGTCGGGTTCACCCAGCTCGTCCACGGCAGCGTGTGGGCGAGGTTGTCCGCGAGCTCCATCGCCGCAGTTCCGTAGAGGCCGGCAAAGAGCGAGAGCACGCAGGTCAGCGCCGTGAGGATACCCGAACGCGCGGAGATGCCGGCCGAGAGGGGCAGCGCCCCCACGCACGCACCGAGCGCCGTGGCGAGCAGCGCGCAGACGGCAACGGCCACGAGGGCAAGTCCTTCTCGGCCGCCAAAGTCCACGCCCGCCACAAGGCGCAGGAACGCAAAGGCCAGCGTCAGCGTCACGGTCGAAACCGCCCACGCGCCGAGCGCGCAGCCGGCGAGCTGCCGCAGGCGCGAGGTGCCCGAGACCGCCCGGCGCGCCCCGAGCGCCGAGACGCCGGGCTGCGCATACGCCACGGCGAGCATGCCCGCCTGGGAGGCCATGAGCGCACCCATGCCGAGAAGCGCGTAGTAGTAGCGCACGATCTCCTCCGGCCGGGCGTGCGTGATCTGCACCCGCTCGATCGCCACCTGGATGCCCAGGGCGTCCGTCACGGCGGCGGGATCCGCGAGCGCCGCCGGGTCACGCCGCGCCACCTCCTCCAGAAGGGCCCGCGACTGCACGTAGGAGCTGGCGACGGTCTCCAGGATCGTGCGGTTGACCGCCGTCTCGCCGTCCGCGCTCGAGAGCGTGTAGGCCGAGCCCACCGTGAGCGCGGGCGCGCCGTCAGAGGCAATCTCAAAGTAGCCGTCAATCTCCCCACTGGCGAGAAGGACCTCAGCCTCGTCGGCAGTCCCCACACGCCGCAGGTCGAGCAACTGGTCCTCCCCCGGCTCCGCGAGGGCCTCCGCGACCTGGGTGAAAGAGCCCGCAGGCGCATCGTCCTTCTCGTCCGCCGGAGCCACGAGCGCCACCGGCACCGGGTCCACCACGCCGTCCGTACGCATGCCGGAGAACATGAAGAGGAAGATGGCCGACATGATGAGGGGAAACGCCAGCACCCATACGATCACCGAGGGCGTGCGCACGAGGCTCTTGACGCTCACCAGAAACGAGGTTCCCATGGCAGCCCCCTAGTCGCGCAGCTCGCGGCCGCAGAGCTCGAGGAAGACGTCGTTGAGCGTGGGCGGCTCTGACCACACGCGCCCCAGGCGCACGCCGGCGGCGGTGAGGACGGAGAGCGCGTCGGTGAGGTTGTGCGCGCTCGCCTCGCAGGTCAGGTGCAGCATGCCGTCCGCGTGATCCGCCGAGAGCACGTGCGAGAGGCCGCGCAGGCGCTCGAGCGTGCCCTCAGGCAGCTCGCCCACCTCGGCCGTGATCTTCTCGCCGAGGCTGATCATGCGCTTGAGCTCGTCGGCGGTGCCCTGCGCCACCGCCCGCCCGCAGTCGCAGATCATGATGCGACCGCAGATCTGCTCGACCTCCTCCATGTAGTGGCTCGTGTAGACCACCGTGGCCCCCTCGTCGCGCAGGCGGCAGATGCCGTCCAGGATGTTGGCGCGGCTCTGCGGGTCAACGGCGACGGTGGGCTCGTCGAAGAAGATGAGCTCCGGGCGGTGCGCGATGCCGCAGGCGATGTTGAGCCGTCGCGCCAGACCGCCGGAGAGCTTGGCCGGGCGGAAGCGCGCGTAGTCACCGAGGCCCACAAAGTCGATCGCCTCGTCCACGAGCTGGCGACGCCGGCGACGGTCGCGCACGTAGAGCGCGCAGAAGGCGTCCACGTTCTCGCGCACGGTGAGCTCGTCGAAGACGGCCACCTGCTGCGGGACCACGCCTACGCGCGCCTTGAGGTCGTAGCGGTTCGGCGCCATCGGCTCGCCGAAGAGCTCGATGGCGCCGCGGTCGTAGGAGAGCAGCTGGAGGATGCAATTGATGGCCGTGGTCTTGCCCGAGCCGTTGGGGCCCAGAAGGCCAAAGATCTCCCCCTTGCGCACGGAGAGGTCCAGGTGATCGAGCGCGACGAGCTCGCGATAGCGCTTGACGAGCCCGGTGACGCGGACGACGTCTTGTGATGGTGCGGTCTGGGTGTGTGACATGGCGGCCCCTTTCTCTTGGCGCCATTGTCACCGGCTGCCCGCGCCCGGGGAAGTGAGTTTTGTCACGAGTGCGGCCCCGCGTGGTGGGCGAGACAGGGGGGCAGATCCATTTGTCTCAGGCGTTTACGCGCGACTGGACAATCGCTAGCCAAAGGCCTCGAGGTACTCCGCGCAGGTCATGGCGCGGCCCATGCCTCCTTGGACTGCGGGCGCCCAGCGGCCATGGCGTCGAGAAGGACGTCGGTGTCAAAGAGCAGCTTCCTGCTGTTGAAGTCACGCATAGCGGCTCGCAATCATGTCGCGCATCTCTTCTTTAGTCAGGTTCACGAGCCAGTCTGCCTCTCCGAAGGATTCCCTGAGCTCGGCAAGACGTTCCATGGGGCCTTGGGTCGCGACCGCCGGCGTCTCCTCCGGCACCTCGCCCGTGCGCGCGATGTTCTCCCAGACCACTTTGATGACCTCGGCCGGCGTGAATCCCGCCGCGCGGATGTAGGCGTCAGCGCGCTGACGGACCTTCTCGTCCACGCGCCCGGAAACGACTGCGGTTGCCATGCGAGCCTTCCCTGTAGACGTGTCTACACAGTAGCAGAGAGAACGTACACGTCACCTCACCAAGTGCAAAAGAAGTCAACGTAAGTCAAACAAGTCAACGGAAGTCAAAGAAATCAAAGATCTGGGTATACTGCTTCCATCAGGCAGCGAGAGGAGGCCCGGATGACCGTCGAGGAGGCGCTGCGCGCCAACCCGTTCACACCCGTCTTTGGAAAGGTCCCGCCTTTCATGGCAGGGCGCGAGGTAATTATCGAAGCCATGATCTCTGCATTCGAGTCAAACGGCAACAGCCCTGACCTCTGCTCGATATTCGTGGGCGCACGCGGAACGGGAAAGACGGCTCTTCTCACCTACCTCTCGCATGAAGCGCAACAGTACGGCTGGATCACGGCTGACGTCACCGCCTCTTCGGACATGCTCGATGACATTCTTCAGCGCTGTAGAGAATCGGCAGCGCATCTCACCGCACCCCAACCCACGCGACGCCTCACCGGAGTTGAGGTCGCCCCCATCGGAGGGCTCTCGTGGGAAAACGTCTCTTCCGCTCCGGGCAACTGGCGAACGCAGATGAACGCGCTCTTTGAGCAGCTTGCCAACACGGACACGGGCGTCCTCATCACCGTGGACGAGGTTGACCCGTCACTCGCCGAGATGGCTCAGCTTGTCACCACCTACCAGCACTTCGTTCGCGAGGGTAAGAAGGCGGCGCTGCTCATGGCAGGCCTCCCTCATCGCATTTTTGCCCTCCTCTCCGGCAAGTCGACATCGTTTCTCAGGCGCGCGGCACGTCACGATCTGGGCCCAATCCCGCGCTACGAGGTAGAGGAGACGTTTCGCCTCACGGTGGAGAGCGCCGGCAAGTCGATCGAGGACGAGGCGCTGCTCGCCGCTGTCGAGGCTATCGATGGCTTCCCCTTTATGCTGCAGCTGGTGGGGTATCGGTCCTGGAACAGCGCCGGCTCGAGCGACGTCATCGGAGCCGAAGACGTACGCCGCGGCATCCGCCTCGCGCGGGAGGAGCTCGGCGATCGTATCCTCGGCGCCACGCTCTCAGAGCTCTCGAAGGGAGACCTCGCCTTCCTGCGCGCGATGGCAGAGGACGAGGCAGACACGGCGCGTGCCGACCTCACCGCACGACTCGGCAGAACCTCGAGCTACGTATCCTCCTACAAGAAGCGCCTGCTCGAGGCTGGCGTAATAGAGGAGCCCCGACCGGGCGTCTTCAAGTTCGCCCTGCCGGGGTTTAGGGAATATCTGCTCGAACACGCATAGGAACCACTCGGTCGCCTTTACTCATATGACCTCATCCCCTTCCCGTCCGAGAAGGAGCGCTGGGCGAGAAGGACTTCTTCGTCCTCACCACCAACGTGGACCACTGCTTCCAGCGCGCGGACGACACACTCGTAGAGGACGAGGGCTGGCACGCCGCCGCAGCCCGCTACCAGGACTTCGTTCGCCGCCACCGGGGCTCGCGCCTGCTGCTCTTTGAGATCGGCGTGGGCGCCAACACCCCCGTCATCATCAAGTACCCGTTCTGGGGGATGGCCGCCGAGAACCCGCGCGCCACCTACGCGTGCGTGAACCTTGGGGAGGCCGTGGCTCCGGCGGAAATCGCCGAGCGGAGCGTCCTTCTCGACATGGGCGCAGCGGAAGTGATTGAGGCGCTGGGCAAACAGTAGGAGTGCGCCAACTGTGAAGCGCCGCTACGTCTCAATCTGTGTCGTACGATTCTGGTCACTCTGATGTTGCCGCGCTCAGCACGAGTCTTCATGAGACCTTCTCGATTTTTGTTGTTAATTCCCTCGATTTTTGTAGACAATTATCCTCGAAAATTGTCTCCTAAACGTCAAAAAAACGTTGACCCCTCCTACTACCAGCACTCTCTGGCACCCTACCTCACCTTCTTCAAGGATCAGTACTTCGTGGAGGAGCAGCGCGGATGGGATGCGCCGGTCAAGGCGAAGTCCCGAGTGAGATCAAAGCCAAAGAGAACCTTCGTCGACCCCTCTCTTCCCGCCTCCCTGCTCTCGATGACCCCAGAGCGCCTTCTTCGAGAGACACAAGTCTTTGGGACGCTCTTCGAAGAGCTTTGTCTCAGAGACGTGCGAGTGTACTGCTCTGCGCTCGGGACGATCCCCGACGCCGAAGTGCACTACTACGGAGACGCCGACGGCCTCGAAGTTGACATCATCGTTGAGCTTCCTGACGGAAGGTGGGGCGCTTTCGAGGTGAAGCTGAGCGAGGAGAAGGTGCCGGCAGCAGAGCGCAACCTCCTCAGGCTGCGTGACAAGATTGCACGTAACCCCGCCGCACGTAACGCGAATCCCTCGTTCCTTGCGGTCCTTGTCGGCAAGGCGTCCTTCTGCAGAAGGACGCCCAACGGAGTGTTTGTTGTCCCCATTACCGAGCTAGGGGCATAAGGCAGCTTCCCACACGGCACGACGTTCTCGCGCGGTGCACTACCCCTCCCGGCGAAACGCGTGTATGAGCGTTGAGACGATGCCGCAGATGAGGCCGCCCACGACCCATGACATCCAGAACCAGTTCTGCGCGGGCGGCGGCGCACAGAAGAGCAGGAGCGCGCCCTCAACGAGCAGCTGGAGCGCGAGCGGGTGCACGCGGAGGAGTCCGCCGAGCTCGACGAGGTGCGGCGCAAGCGCGACATGATGCGGCAGCGCAACAGCCGCCTGTGCAGGAAGTACGGGCTCAAGGGGCGGCGGGAGCGGAAGGGCATGGGGCCGCTGGAGTGGCTACCCCATGCCCGCTAACCGCCCTTGGGCTTCTACCAGTTCTTCTTCTCCTTTGAGCTGTCGTGCTGATGCCTGCGCTCCTCGACAATCCCGGCGAACCACCTGACCATCTCGGGGTCGCGGTGGTCGAAGAAGCTCGAGGTCTTGGTGTCGAGCGCGGCGATCCGCGCCATCTCGTCCTCCGAGAGCGCGAAGTCAAGCACGTCGAGGTTCTCCTCCATGCGCTCGCGATGCACGGACTTGGGCAGCACGATAACGCCGCGCTGCAGGTTCCAGCGCAGCATCACCTGCGCGGCGCTCTTGCCGTGGGCGGCTCCGATCTCGGCGAGCACGGGGTTCTCGAAGAGCCCGCCGCGCCCCTCGCCGAAGGGCGCCCACGCCTCGGGCCGCACGCGGTACTTCTCCTCCCACTCCATGAGCTCCGCCTGCTGGTTCAGCGGGTGCGTCTCCATCTGGTTGACCATGGGGGCAACGTCGTTGAACTCGCAGAACTCCACCAGCCGGTCCACGTAGAAGTTCGAGACGCCGACGGCGCGGACCTTGCCCTCCTCGTAGAGGCGCACGAGGTCGCGCCAGGCGCCGTACGCGTCGCCGAACGGCTGGTGGAGAAGGACGAGGTCGACGTAGTCGGTCCCGAGCTTGCGCAGCGAGTCCTCCACCGAGGTGCGCGTGGCGCCCTCGCCGTAGTGCTCGAGCCACACCTTGGTGGTCAGGAACACGTCCGCGCGGTCGACGCCCGAGGCCGCGACGGCCGAGCCCACCTGCTCCTCGTTGAAGTAGCTCTGCGCCGTGTCGATGTGGCGGTAGCCCACCTCCAGGGCGTCGCGCACGCAGCGCTCGCACTCGTCCTGCGTCACCTGGTACACGCCGTAGCCGATCTGCGGGACCTCGACGCCGTTCGAGAGGGTGACGTACGTCATGCTGTCTGCCATGGTTGCCTTCCTTCCTGTTTGCCTGCGGTACAATGCTGTTATAACAACCGGTTGTAACTATCGGTCAAGCGGAATCGGCGACTTTTTCTTTCGGGAGGTGCGCATGGCGGAGGAGAGGCTCTTCACCATGATGCAGGTGTGCCGCGAGCTTGGCATGACCTATCAGACGCTCAAGTTCTACTGCAACCAGGGGCTCGTCCCCAACGTGAAGCGCGACAGGAACAACCGTCGCGTGTTCAGCGCGAACGACGTGGAGTGGCTCCGCGGCCTCACGTGCCTCAAGCGCTGCGGCATGAGCATCGAGGAGATGCGGACGTACCTGGGCCTCTGCCTCGAGGGCCCCGCAAGCATCCCCGAGCGCAAGGCCATGCTCGCCGAGAAGCGCGGGCGCCTGGTGGAAAAGCTCGCCGAGGTGCAGTCGAGCATCGACTACATAGACGCCAAGCAGGCCTTCTACGACGACGTCCTCGCAGGGCGCACGGAGTACGTGAGCAACCTGCTGCCGAGAGCGAAGGGGCGCTAACCCCCTCGCTTTGTGACGCGACGCGAGAATCCACCGTGACGAGGTCTTTCGACTTTCACGGGGGTGATTGCATGGCGAGGCGTCCGAAGCTGACGCAGGAGATGGTGGACGAAGCGATCCGTCTCAAGGCGGACGGCAACGACCATAGCATCGACGCGGTGCGCTACGCGATGATGGACGACGTGCTGAGGGGCTAGCGACGCGAGCGCTCTTCTCGTCCTATTTTGATACGCAACGCCATGCATCTGCCGTAGCGGTGCTCGGGCGCTTGCTTATGGGCGACCCTCGAGCGCCTCGAGATAGACCCCGGGATGCCACAAACTCGCCTCGCCGTGCCGCCAGCCAGGGTGCTCGACAAGCGTGCTGCCCGGCATGGCCTTAGCCAGGGCGCGCGCCGAGCGCACCATGATGCGGGGCTCCCTCCCGCCGACGAGGATGGTGGCCCGCGCCCCGCAGCCCGCGAGCTCGGGCCTCAGCCGGTAGGAGCTGTTCGCCCGCATGAAGGCGATCATGTCCCGCTTCGATATGGCGCAGCTGTCACGGTAGTAGGACTCGTAGAGCTCCTCGGGGAGATGGAGGCTCGCGAACTGCGCCCGCGAGAACCAGGGGCGCCGCACGAGCGGGTAGCTGAGGGCGACAGAGGGCGCGACGAGGGCGCGGGCGGCCCGCATGGGGAGCACGAGCGCGCTCTCGATGACGGCGCGCCCCGCGATCCGCGGCCGCTGCGCAAGGGCCTCGAGAGCGACCTGCGCCCCGAGGGAGACGCCGCCGAGTGCGTCGACGTGCCCGCCGAGCTCGCGGTCGATGAGGGCGACGAGCTCGGAGGCGTTTTCCTCAATCGAGGTGAACGGTCGGTCCGAGCCGGCGTGCCCGTCGAGCACGGGGAGCACGACGCGGTACCCGTTGGCGGCGAGCAGGTCGGCGACTGCCCGGTAGTTCCACCACGAGAGGCCGCCCCCGTGCAGGAGTACTGCCGTCCGCGCGCCCGAGCCGAGCGTGTGAGTGACCATCTTGATCCTTTCGACGGCGACGTGGCCCGGGCGGTGCCGTAGGAAGCGGGCGCGCGCTTAGGCCAGCGTATGGTCGCGCGGTTCTTCTCGCCCTGTGCGGCCATTATACGGAGCACATGTGGGAGTTTTCCACATTGGGGCCTCCGGGCGTTCTTCTCGGCATGAGACACTTTGGGGCACGGGGCGACGATTCGCGCGGAGCGGCGGAAGCGGGGGATCGCTGCCACTCCACTGCGACGGTGGCATCAACCTAATCACGGAGACAGGGGTCCTCGACTGCTTCGTGGCGACGGGCTCCGAGCTGCAGCGCACGCAGGTGACGATGGAGGCGCTACCCCTCCCGGCGGAACACGTGCATGAGCGTTGAGACGATGCCGCAGAGAAGGCCGCCCACGACCCACG
>DXBZ01000079.1 GCA_019116265.1 Candidatus Olsenella stercoravium
CACGTGGGGGCGCGGGGCGGGGCGACTCGGGGAACGGAGGGGCCAGCGGTCGAGGGGAGGGCGAGAAAAACGCGCGGCCGCTAGGCGCGGATCTGGCGGAACCCCTCGCCAAAGACCTCATGGACCTCGGAGATGACGACGATGGCGTTGGGGTCGCAGCTCGCCACGGTCTGCTTGAGCCAGACCGTCTCGGAGCGGCTGAGCACGCAGAAGAGCACGGGCCGCTCCTTGCCGCTCCACATGCCGCGCGCCTCGAGCTCCGTGCAGCCCCGGTCGAGCGTGTGGAGGATCTCATGCGCTATCTGGTCGTGCTTCTCGGAGATGATGTAGGCGGCGCGCGCGGCGCGGGGGCCATCCACAACGGCGTCGATCACCTTGCCGCAGATGAACATCGCAACGGCGGCATAGAGCGCCTGCTCGACGGAGAAGACCGTCGCCGAGAGGGCGATGACCACGCCGTCGACGATGATCACCGAGGTGCCCACGGGCAGCGAGGTCCTTCTCGCCACGACCTGCGCCACGATGTCGGTGCCGCCGGTGTTTCCGCCCGTCCGGAAGACGAGGCCAAGGCCCAGGCCGGTGACGACGCCTCCCCAGAGCGCGCAGAGCAGCAGGTCCTGCTCGCCGCCGACCGCGGGGAGGAAGGGGACGAGCGCGTCGGTGAAGAAGCCGCAGGCCACGATGCCGGCCACCGTTCGCGCGATGTAGCCGCGACTGCCGGAGCGCACCACGAGAATCATGAGCAGCGCGTTTATGACGATCGTCTGGATGCCGACGGGCAGCATGACGCCAAAGGTGTCCGCGACGGCCGAGAAGACCATCGCGAGACCGGTCACGCCGCCGGCCGCAAGTCCATAGGGGATCTCGAAGATGTCGACGCCGACGGCAAAGACGATCGATCCCAAGACTATGAGGAGCGCGTCGTGAAGGACCGTCTTCCAGGGGATCTTCCCCATCACGCCTCCTCGCCGCCGACGGTCCAGCGATGGTACCCGACGACAAAGCGATCGAGGTCGCCGTCCTGGAGCACCGCGTCGACGTTGCTGGTCTCCACACCCGTCCGCAGGTCCTTGACCAGCTGGTACGGATAGAGGACGTAGCTCCTGATCTGGTTGCCAAAGCCAATGTCGCGCTTGGGGCCGCGCAGCTCGTCGAGCTCCTCGGCGCGGCGCGCGAGCTCCATCTCGTAGAGGCGGCTCCTGAGGACGCTCATGGCAAAGGCCTTGTTCTGGAGCTGGCTGCGCTCGTTCTGGCAGGTCACGACGATGCCCGTGGGAAGGTGCGTGATGCGGACGGCGGAGTCGGTGGTGTTGACGCCCTGGCCGCCGTGACCGGACGCATGGTAGACGTCGATGCGCAGGTCGTTCTGGTCGATCTGGACCTCCACGTCATCGGGCAGCACGGGGAGCACCTCCACGCCGGCAAAGGTGGTCTGGCGGCGCTTCTTGGCGTCAGTGGGCGAGATGCGCACGAGGCGGTGCACGCCCTGCTCGGCGCGCAGCATGCCGTAGGCGTTCTTCCCGCTCACGGTGAACGTGGCGCGGTCGAGGCCAATGACCTCGCCCGGGACCGCGTCGTTGACGGTGACCTTCCAGCCGCGGCGGTCGCAGTAGCGCTGGTACATGCGGAAGAGCATCTCGCACCAGTCCTGCGCCTCGAGTCCGCCCTGGCCGGGCGTCACCGTCACGATGGCGTCGCCGTGGTCGAGCTCGTCGGTGAACCAGCTCGAGAGCTCGAGCTCGGAGAGGTCCGCCTCGAGCTCGGAGGCCGTCCCGGAGGCCTCGGCGAGAAGATCCTCGTCCCCCGTCTCGTCCCCGAGCTCGAGCGCCGCGCGCGCGTCCTCGAGCTTGGCGTGCGCGGCATCGATGCTCGCCACGTCGTCGCGCGCCGCCGCGAGCTGGGCCATGAGGGCGCGCGCCGCCTCGGCGTCATCCCAGAAGCCCGGCTCCGCGCTCTTGGCCTCGAGCTCTACGACCTGGCCGCGTCGCTCGTCGATGTGCAGATACCCCTCGACCTCGGCAAGGCGCGCGGACAGCGCCTCGAGGTCGGGGCGCGCGACCTCCGCCATCTATCTGTTCCTGCCGTGGCAGTTCTTGAACTTCTTGCCGCTGCCGCACGGGCAGGGTTCGTTGCGCCCCACGCCGACGTAGGGGTCGGGGTCGTCCGCCTTGCGATAGGTACTCGGCTTTGCGACGGGCGCCGGGGCAGGGCGGTTGCCCGCGCCTGCGGCGGACGGGACCGCACGACGGCCGCCCTGGTCCCCGTCGACCTCGGAGGGGCCCGAGTAGCGCGCCCCGCGGAGCTCGGAGGGCTCCTCCTCCGGTGCGGAGGCGGTCGCGGGCGGGCGCACGGCGACCTCGATGCGCAGAATCGTGCGCAGGAAGTCCTCGTACATGGTGTTGACCAGCTCGCTGAAGGCCGCGTACGCCTCGGTCTTGTACTCCACGAGCGGGTCGCGCTGGCCAAAGCCGCGCAGGCCGATGCCGGTCTTGAGGTAGTCCATCTCCTGCAGGTACGCCATCCAACGCGTGTCTATGACGCGCAGCATGACCTGAGCGGAAAGCGCGTGCATCGGAGCCTCGCCAATCCGCTCGGCCTTCTCGTCAAAGCAGCGGGTCACGTACTCGTTGACTGCGTCGACCACGTCGCCCTCGTCCTGGCCGTCGGTCACCTCGGGCGCATCCTTGCGCCCGGTGAGCTCCTCGAGCCACTTGGAGAGGCCGCGCACATCCCACTCGTCGTGGCCGCGCCCCTCGGGGCAGAACCCGGAGACCTCGCGCTGGACGGTGTCGTAGGTGACCTCGCCCACGCGCGCCATGAGGTCCTTGCCGTCCAGGATCTTGTTGCGCTCCTCGTAGATGACCTGGCGCTGCGTGTTCATGACGTTATCGTAGTCGAGGACGTTCTTGCGCATCGCAAAGTTGACCTCCTCGACCTTGCGCTGCGCGCTCTCCACGGCCCTGGTGACGAGCTTGTGCTGGATGGGCATGTCATCCGGCATGTCATAGCGCTGCATCATCGCAGAGATGCGCTCCATGCGGTCGCCGCCAAACAGACGCATGAGGTCGTCCTCGAGAGACAGGTAGAACTGCGTCTCGCCGGGGTCGCCCTGACGTCCGGAGCGCCCGCGGAGCTGGTTGTCGATGCGGCGGCTCTCGTGCCGCTCGGTGCCGATTACGCACAGGCCGCCCGCATCGATGACGTGCTGCTTCTCGACCTCGCAGCGCCTCTTCGCCTCGGCCAGCTCACGCTCGTACGCCTGCGAGATGGCAAGAAGGGCGCCCGGCTCGACCTCGATCCCCTGCTTGGCAAGGCCCTCGACCGTGAGCCTCGCGGGATCGCCCGCCGCGAGGATTCGACGGAGGTCGTCGTGCTCGATGCCAAAGTCGCAGGCGAGCACCTCCTCCTCGGCGAGTTCCTCGGCGTTGCCGCCGAGGAGGATGTCCGTGCCTCGGCCTGCCATGTTCGTGGCGATGGTGACGGCACCCTCGCGACCGGCCTGCGCGACGATCTGGGCCTCGCGCTCGTGGTATTTGGCGTTGAGGACGTTGTGCTTGATGCCACGCTTGTCCAGGATGCGCGAGAGCCTCTCGGAGTTCTCGATCGAGACGGTGCCCACCAGGCACGGCTGACCGTTGGCGTGACGCTCCGCCACGTCGTCGGCGACGGCCGCGAACTTGGCGTCGACCGTGCGATAGACGAGGTCGTCGTGATCCACGCGAACGACCGGCTTGTTGGGCGGGATGACGGTGACGGGGATGTGGTAGACCTCGCGGAACTCGGCGTCCTCGGTCATGGCCGTACCCGTCATGCCCGAGAGCTTGTCGTACATGAGGAAGTAGTTCTGGAGGGTGATCGTGGCGAGGGTCTGGTTCTCCTCGCGCACGTACACGCCTTCCTTGGCCTCAATCGCCTGGTGCAGGCCCTCGGAGTAGCGCCTGCCCTCCATGATGCGACCGGTGAACTCGTCGACGATCTTGACCTCACCGTCAACGACCACGTACTGCTGGTCGCGATGGAACATGTACTCGGCCTTGAGCGCCTGCTGGAGGTGGTTGACGAGCTGGCCCGACGGGTCGCCGTAGATGTCGTCGATCCCGAGCGCGCGCTCGACCCTCTCGAGGCCCTCCTCGGTCGTGGCGATGGTGTGCTTGGCCTCGTCCATCTCGAAGTCGACCTCGGGCCTGAGCCCGCGCACGGCGCGCGCGAAGTCCTTGTAGGTGCTGGCCGACTTGGTGCCCACCCCGGAGATGATGAGCGGGGTGCGCGCCTCGTCGATGAGAATCGAGTCGGCCTCGTCGACGATGGCGTAGTGATGGCCGCGCTGGACGCGCATGTTGGCCCTCGTGACCATGTTGTCGCGCAGGTAATCAAAGCCGAACTCGGAGTTGGTGCCGTAGGTGACGTCCGCCTCGTACGCCGGCTTCTTCATGTTGAGGCGCATGCCGTTCTGGATGAGGCCCACGGACATGCCCAGGAAGCGGTAGATGGACCCCATCCACTCGCTGTCTCGGCGGGCGAGGTAGTCGTTCACGGTGACGATGTGGACGCCCTTGCCCGGGATCGCGTTCAGGTAGCCCGCAAGCGTCGAGACGAGCGTCTTGCCCTCGCCGGTCTTCATCTCTGCTATGGTACCCCGGTGCAGCGCGATGCCGCCGATGATCTGCACGTCAAAGTGACGCAGCCCGATCGTGCGAACCGACGCCTCCCTCACGGCGGCAAACGCCTCGGGGAGAAGGTCGTCGAGGGTCTCGCCCTGCGCGTAGCGCTCGCGCAGGAGGGCGGTCGTGCCCCTCAGCTCCTCGTCGTCCATAGCTTGGAAGCGCGGCTCAAGGTCATTGACCCGAGCGGTGATGCGCTCGAGCTCCTTGAGCTCGCGGTCGGACCCCATGGAGAGGATCTTGGAGAGGAAGTTGGGCATTGTTCTCCCTTATTTGTGCAACGACGCGTAGGCATTCGCTTCGATACTTTAGTCATTGGAGACCTGTCTCGCACCTTGAATGCGGCGGTCTCACCGAAAGCGCAAAGGGGACGGTTACCTCCGGGGCGTCGGACCTCGCCTCTCGCCCGCCGTCGCGCGCGCGAGCCGTTGCTCGTAGGAGCGCTGCTGCCGCTGCGCCTCCGGTCCGCGCCCGCACGCCCTGAGGGCCCTCACGAGCGCCGTCACGGCATCCTCTCTCATGTTGTCGACAAGAACGGCGTTTCCCGCCAGCCGTGCCGCGGAGCGGTCGTGCCCCAGGGAGAGCGCGGCCGCGCTCCCTTCGATCATGGCGTCGACGTACAGGCAGCGCAGCTCCGCCCTCATTGCTGCGATAAAGCCCGTGCCGTCTGACGGAGGGACGTAGAGGTCGCCCGCGTACAGCCTCTCCGCCGCCCTGGCGCACTCGAGAGACCTCTCGGCATCCTCGCTGTCGACCGCCTCGCGCGCCTCTCTCCTGAACTCCGAGACGTCGCAGTCGACGACTCCCATGTTCACGGAGATCTCCCCGCTCGTGCGGCTGGCGACGATGAGCTCCACGCCTCGGTCGATGTCCGCGACGACCGCGCGCAGCGCGCTCGTCGTCTGGTAGGCCCTATTGAACCCCGAGACGTAGTCGCAGTCGGGCCAGACCTGCTCAACGATCTGGAAGCGCTTTGCGTACCCTCCGTGCAGGACGAGGTACTCCAGCATCGACTTCATGTTCCTTCGCTCGAGCATGCCATCTGGCACGCTCTGCCCGCAGACCCTCAGGGAGAAGCCGCCGAGCAGCGAGATCGAGACCAGTCCCGCAGGCCTGGCGGGCCGCAGCTCGGCGGCCATCCCGCGCCCGCGCGGCAAGACCGCCCGGGGCGGCCACACCGGCTCGACGCTCGACACGGCACGCTTCCAGCTCGGCGGCAGCCGCTCAGCCAGGTCCTCGGAGAACGAGCCGAGGCCTCGACAGAGCATCCGGACCAGCCACAGCGCGTCCCAGGGCACCTCGTCACCAAGCGCCGACACATAGCTCGGATCGCCCTCCGTCAGCATGGTCTCGCGCACGAACGAGCACACGGAGTCGAGGTCGTCACCTCCACGCGCCCCCGGCCTGACCTCAACCCTGTCTCCGAGCAGATGTCTCGCGACCTCTCCGATGAGCCCCGCCACCCGAAGAAGGTAGTCCGCGTCAAACCCGCGCGCCGCCGTCTCCGCAAGAGAGGCTCGGACCTGTGCCCTGGCCGCAGACCTGCCCCTCAGGTCCGCGATCGAGCCCGCGAGGAGCGCGACCACCTGGACGAGCGCGTCCCCGGACCGCTCGCAGCTCGCCACGAGCCTCTCAAGCTCCGCCGGGCCCTCTTCGGGACGCAGGAGCGCGCACACGATCTCCCAAATCGACACATAGCCCATGAGGCCCCTCAGAGGATGGCGTACGAGAAACTCCCTCGCCGCGTCGACGCCATCCTGCCCGACGGCCGTGCTCCCACCCGTCATGACACGCGCGACCTCGGCGTCTATGGCAAGCAGCGCACCCGAGACGCTCGGGCCTCGCCCATCGTCGGGAACGCCCACCAACATCCCCTGTGCGGCGGAGAACGCCCCTCTGAGCATGAGGGAGCACGCACCGATATGCGCCGCAAGCCTTCGGTCGAGAAGGCGCCGCGTGGGAGCATCGTCCCGCACATCGGGAAGCTTTCCCCAGAGAAACCGGCGCGCATCCGCAAAGAGCCGCAGCGAGTCCCACCCTCCCGAGGGGCCCTCGCCGGACGGTGCCATGCTGCAGACCCCTCGCACGTCCAGGGAGGCAACGATCGAGCGCCGTCGCACGAGCTCCTCCCGTGGCAGAGCGGAGGAGACGTCAAGGGCCCGCCGCACGAGATCAATCTCACCGGCATCGACAAAGTCGTCGATTAGATCGCCTACTGCGGCGAGGGAATCCGCGCACTCTGGGAGCCGGGCAAGCGTCGCAGCACGCGAAAGGGCCCTGCGTTTGGCGAGGACGACCATGCAGCGCTGGGCGACCTCAGGAAACAGCGCGCACGCTGGGGCGGCGTTGCGAAGGCAGGTGACGAGCGCGCTCGGGACCACCTCCGAGAGGCCCTCAAAGCAGGCGAGGTTGGCGGCAAGCCCAAACAATGGTGCGTGCTCGTGGATGTCGGAGAGCACCTCGGGGCTCGATTGGCCCACCACCTCGACGAGGTCGTCGGCGGAGCCCTTGCCCAGCAGCAGGAGGGCAAGCCTCAGCCTCCGCTCCTCGTCGGAAAGGCTCGGCCTGAGGGAGAGCTCGATGAGATTGCCGAGCACGTCATAGTAGGCAACGGGAATCCGCTCGACACCGCTCCCCTCCTGCCAGCGACCGAGCGCACTCACCAGGCGAGGTATCCCATGACTCAGCTCGACGACGCGACGGGCGGTCGAGGGTCCTACGGAGCTCTCCGTCAGAGCGGACGACCCTATCACGTGGCACTCGGGAATCGCCTCGAGCAGCTGACGCGCCTCGGGACGGAGCGTGCAGAGAATCGAGACGCCGGAGTCGAGCATGCGATGAGCCGCACGTGCCAGACGATGAACCGCGGCCTCGTCGGCTGGCGGAATCTCCTCAATGCCCAGAACGGTCGGGCCCTGTGGATTGGATAGAACGCCGGCCAGACGAACAAGGGACCGGCAGGCGGACTCCGCCGAGGAGTGGGCGAAGTCTCGTCGAATCACACGCGCGCCACGCTCGGACGCGAGCGCGAGCACGCCGGAAAGGACCTCTCGCCTCCCCATCCCTGGCTCCGCACACAGAGCGACCATCCGCGCCTTGCCATCTTCGCCGGCGCCAAAGAGCGCCATTGCGACGCGCTCCTGAGCGCCAGCCAGCGGCGCCTGAGCGCCGCGCTCGTTAGCCGAGTCCATCTCGAGCTCCCTCCGGCTCGTCCCCCGTTGTGACAGAGTAAGGCAGACTCTAACAGACTTAAAGCTCAGTATTACGCTATTCTTTTGTGCAATTATTTTCTATGTGATAGAAAAGTGACAGATTGGTGCGAAACGACCCCCTGGGCGGCGTGGCGTGGCGCAAAGACGGCGTACATGGTCTGAGCATACGTTCGTTCCCACGACCCACGCGTCCCGGCCGAGACACATGAAAAGGGGCCCTCGCGGGGCCCCGGCGCACGAAAATGCCCCTTGTTGGTCAGCGACGTCCTGCTCTCCCACGGACTGACTCCGCAGTACCATCGGCGCTCGGGGGCTTAACTTCCGGGTTCGGAATGGGACCGGGTGTGCCTCCCCTGCCATGGTCGCTG
>DXBZ01000080.1 GCA_019116265.1 Candidatus Olsenella stercoravium
ACGGTTGTAGTCCTGGTTGACGAAACGCGTATTCATGGAGGTCTCGCACACCCCGACGAGGTCGACGAGCCGCTGGGACATCCGCTCGCTCCCCAGTATCTCGACGAGCGCGTCCCAGGTCTGAGGAAGCAGGCGCTCGTCGTCTCGTTGCGGCGGCGGAACGAGGGTTGCCGCCTCGTGTCCCGCGGCATCCAGCAGCGCGGCCATCAGCAGCGCGCGCCTCTGGTCCTCGCCTCCCTGCAGCAGGTGCCTCCCGCGAGCGGTCCGCTCCAAGGTGACCCCGTGCTGTCCAGCGAGCTTGGCGACTTCGTTCAGCGCGCAGTCGACTTCCTGCTCCGAACAATGGAGCGAGTCCGCGAGCGCGTGTCGCGAAAGCGGCCCGACCGACTGCATCAATCGGATGACGATAAGGTCGGCGTCGCAGGCGGTCTGGGCGGCGGGCCGGTCGGCGCCCGCTCGCAGGCGACGAGCCGCCTCGGCGCGCCCCGCCGGCGTCGCGTCGAGGCGCACGCCCCTGTTGGGCCTCTTGGTCACCGTCGCTGGGGCGACCAGCCGGGCCAGCTCGGGGCTCGAGAGGTCTGACTGGATGGTGCGGGACGAGACGCCGAGCTCCTCGGCCAGGCGGCCGATCGTGGTGTAGTCGGGGTCCCGCAGCAGGAGCTCCGCGAGCGCCCTCAGTCTGTCGGATCGGTTGGTCATGACGATGCTCATCTCGATGGTCGTCGGGGGTCGGGTGCACTGGCGGGTGTTGTACCCCTTCCCTAGGGAATCCTAACAAACGCCTGGATGACGCCAACCTTGCCGCCCGGTTCGCCCGTGTTTCGAAGCACGTACTCGCCCACGCACTCCGGGACGACGAACGTCTCCCCGTAATGGACGACATATGGCTCGAAGCTGCCATCGATGCTCTCGACGGTCACGGATTCGCCCTCGACCAGGTTGAGCATGTTCACGCTCTCGTGTGTGGCGAGAGTTGCGCTGTCATCGAACCAGTGGCGTCTCGTCTCGATGAACTCGAGCTCATGCAGGCCGGTCCGCTCCTCGACCACGCCCGGCTGTGACGAGAGGTTCTCGTGGGGGGCGTCCGCGCGGTCGACCTGGTGCTCCAGGACGTAGTCCGTGGTTCGGTCCATGCGGATGTTCTTCTCGCCGTGGTCTATGTGAACCGGGCGGGGAAGCCCGTCGAGTCCGACGCGTCCCCAGTCCCAGAGCTTGAAGGTGAAGATGTAGGGCGTCGCGCTGATCTCCAGCACGACGGTGTCGGGGCCGGAGCAGTGGATGGTGCCCGCGGGTATGAGCACGTGATCGTGCTTCCTGACGGGAATCCTGTTGACGAACAGCTCGTCATGGAAGGTGTCCGCCCCCGACTCGGCGCGACGTAGGTCGGCGACGAGCTCCTCGCGGCTGACACCCTCGCGGACGCCCAGGTACACGCAGGAGCGCTCCGTGGCGTCGAGGATGTAGTAGCTCTCGTCCTGCGTGTAGTGGACGCCGAACACGTCCTGGACGTACTCGGTCAGCGGGTGGACCTGCAGGCTCAGGTTGCCCCCGCCCATCGTGTCCAGGAAGTCGAAGCGGATGGGGAACTCGCACCCGAAGCGCGCCCGCACCTTGGGTCCGAGGAGGTTGTCGGGCTGGAACAGGACCATGTCGATTGCCGGGACCTCCACCTCGGCTCCGGAGAACCGAAAGACGAGGCTGTTCTCCTCCGGAACGCCGTCGAACGCCCAGCCGAAGTTCTCCGCGTCCGGGTCGAGGCCGAACCGCCGCTGCATCCAATGGCCGCCCCAGACGCTCGCGTCGAAGTAGGGGACCAGCCTGAACGGCCTTCGCGACCCCATCTCGAGCGCGCGGCGGAAGAGCCCTCCCTCGACCATCGCGGGCGACCCCGCGCGGTTGGTGTCCAGCAGGTAGTCCCAGCGGTCGAACAGGCGCCGCTTCTCGCGGTCCGCCATGCGCCACTCGAAGAAGTACCCGCGCTTGAACTTCCTGAGCTGGTCCTCGTCGGAATTGTCCGCCATCCAGTTGCAGGCTCCCCGGCGCTGGCGGAGCTGAATCTCCCAGCGCGTGAGGTCGGCGTAGACCAGGACGTCGGGATCGGCGATGCGCGTGGCACCAAACCCGTAGAGAACGACGAGGCCGTCTGCCCGCGCCACGCGATCGCGCGCGGCGCGGACCCGGTCGGCGTCGACGAACTGGTCGAGCGTGTAGTGCGACATGACCCCGAAGACGCGGTCGTCGGTGATGTGGTCGGCGATGCGCGCCTGAATCGCGCGGGCGTCCTGCATCACCTCGTCCGCGCACACGACGAGTGCGGGCTCGAGCGGGCCGACGAGCTCCCGTGAGACCTCCTCGAGGTCGACCCCCGGGTAGCACTCGACGGCAAGCACGGCACGAGCCGACTCGCCCCCTCGCGCCCCCGCGTCGAGGCGCTCTCGCAGGACCGACCTGATCGCCTCATACCCCTCCACGCCTCCGCTCAGGGCGGAGACGTCTATGACGGGCCGCGCGTCGTACGAACTCATAGCTCCTCCTGATATTGTTATAACAATAGGGCTGCCTCTAGTATTCACGTTGGGGCGGGGCGCGTGTTGTTTTCTTTTGTCGATACAATGCCGCCCCGGAGACGGGGGAGGGGAAATGGGCGAGGTTTCGTCCGCATTCGGCTCCGCGCCGCTGTACGCCCAGGTCGCCGAGGACATCCGACGGCGCATCCTCTCCGGGGAGCTGCGTGCGGGCGACCGCATCCCGCCGGAGCTAGAGCTCTGCGAGCTCTACCGCGTGAGCCGGGTCACCGTCAGGCGCGGCATCGACGAGCTGGTTCGGGAGCGGCTGCTCACGCGCAGGCGCGCGAAGGGGACGTTCGTCAGAAGGTGGCGCGCCGACGAGCGTGACGGGAACTACACGCTGCTCCGCAGCTTCACCGAGGAGATGCGCGAGCAGGGCAGGCGCGCTGTCACGCTGTGGGCCTCCGCCTCTGTGGAGGAGGCGGATGCCCGCGTGGCGCAGATGCTGCACGTCTCCCAGGGGTCGCGGCATCTCGTGCTTCGGCGCACGCGCGGCGCCGGAGAGCGGCCGTTCGTCTACTTCGAGACGCACCTCACGTACCGGGACGATTACCCAGAGGACGACGGGGCATACTACGGCTCCCTCTACCAGCTTCTCCGAGAGCGGGGCGTCACGCTTGAGCTCGAGTCGGAGTGCATCGAGGCTATTCGTGCCCCGCGCGTCGTGCAGGAGGCGTTGGGAATCGGGCGGAGTGCCCCGGTGCTCAAGCGGACGCGCTGCATGCGCGCGGTGGGCGGGGACCTCAGGGAGTTCACGGAATGCTACTACCTGGGATCGGAGTACAAGTATCTGCTGACGTTCCCGTGAGTCTTCCACAATGCGGTCAAATGACGCAAAACTTGGTGCTCGGAGAGCGCGTGATTGATGAAATCGCGATTTGCTACGTTCGTCTCGACAAGGAGGTTCGAGATGAAAAAGATCGCGCATTGCATCCACCACACCCACTGGGACCTGATCTGGTACTTCACCGAGCAGGATGCCGCCGTGCAGCTCGCCTACAACGTCAAGGAGATGCTGGAGGGTTTCCGCACGGGACGGATCGAGCGCTTCTTCTTTGACGGTCAGACGTACCCCATCGCGGAGTACCTGGACCTTCACCCCGAGGACGAGGCGTATGTCAAGGAGCTCGTCTCGAGCGGGAGACTCGTCGTCGGCCCCTTCCAGTCGCAGCTCGACTGCTTCATCTGCAGCGGCGAGTCCGTCGTCAACAACTTGCGGCTCGGCATGAAGAAGGCCGCCGAGCTGGGGAGGGTTTCCAAGATCGCCTACCTGCCGGACTCCTTCGGTCACTCGCGGGATTTCCCCAAGATCTTCAATTCCTTCGGCATCGAGGACTTCGTCATCACGCGCGGCGTCGGCGACGAGTACGGGCTCGGCAGCGAGTTCTACCTCGAGTCCGATGACGGCAGCCGTGTGCTCACCTGCACCATGATCGCCGGGTACGGCTATGGCTGCTACCCGTTCAAGAACGGCACGCTCTTCGAGGCGGGCGCCGAGGACTACAACAAGATCTCCGTCAGCTCGCTCATCGACCGCCTCCTCTCCTACTCGACACTCGAGAACGAGTTCGTGTTCCCGCTGGGCTTCGACCAGAACCCCGCCATGTTCGACATCCCGCAGCGCATCCGGGCCTACAACGAGAGCCAGGACGAGATCGAGTTCGTCGAGACCACGTGGGAGGAGTTCTGCCGCCGTGTCCGCGAGCGTGGCGTGGGGCTCAAGACCCACCGAGGAGAACTCTTCAGCACGCAGTACCATCGCGTGCACCGATCGATCTTCTCGGCGCGCTCGGACATCAAGGCGCTCCAGGACCGCTGCGAGCGCGTGCTCACCTACGGGCTCCAGCCCCTCATGTCCATGCTGGACTCGCTGGGCGTCCCCTATGACCACGGGCTGGTCGACCGTGCCTGGGACACGCTGCTCGCCTGTCAGACGCACTCCTCGGCGACCTTGACCGACGAGACGAACGACTACGTGGAGCGTGAGACGAGAAACGCGCTCAATCTCGCGAACTCGAGTGTCTGCTACCTCATGAAGCTCGTCTCCCTCTCGCTGGAGGAGGGCGAGAGGAGCGCCGACCAAGCCAGGGTCTCCCCGCTCATCGTCTTCAACACGCTGCCCGAGGACCGCTCCTGCGTGGTCAGGGCGAAGGTGCTGACCGCCTCGCCGGTCTTCTCGATCGAGGGCCACGGTCGTCCGCTGGCGCTCAGCGTCGTGAGACAGCAGAGGAAGAACTGCGGCGTCCTGCGGCGCGATCCCGAGCTGACCGACCGCTCGAGGTTCTACTACGAAACCGACGTTCTTCTCGCCTGTGAGGGGCTTCCGGGAATCGGGTACGCGACGCTCGACGTCAGGGAGGTGCCCGCGCCCATGGGGCACGTCGCGCGCTACGACCGAGCCATCGAGAACGAGGCCTATCGGGTGTTCCTGTGCGAGACGGGTCTCTCCGTCGTGGACAAGCGCACCGGCGCTCGCATCGACCGGGCTGTCTACCTCGAGGAGTCCGGGGACGAGGGCGATAGCTTCGACTACTCCTACCCCACGAGGGACCTGGTTCTGACCTCCGACCTCTCCGACGCGGTCGTCGTCGGCCACGTGTGCGAGCAGGCGCAGTGGCTCGAGCTCACGGGCGAGATGCGCGTCCCCTCGGACCTGGCTGCGCGGGCGCGTGGCGAGCGTGACGAGCGCTTGGGGTATCGCATCACGGTGTCCCTCGTCGCCGGCGAGGACATCATCCGCGTCGAGGGGACCATCGACAACAGGAGCCGCGCGCACCGCGTCCGCCTCGTGTTCCGCGGCGACGAACCGCAGGACGTCTCGATCGCCGGCACGCAGTATGGCGTCATCGAGCGCGTCACGGCGTCGCCCGACCTCGACCATTGGCGCCGGGACGGATGGTTCGAGGAGCCCTCCGCGACGTGGCCCCTGCTCAACCACGTGAGCCGAATCGAGAGCGGCCGCGTGACCACGGTCTATACCACCTCCGTCAAGGAGTACGAGTTCGTCGGCGAGGGCCACTCCGACATCGCGGTGACGCTCTTCCGGAGCTATGGGGCGATGGGCTACCCCGATCTCAATCGTCGCCCCGGACGTCCGAGCGGCCTCGACTACATGGTCTTCGAGACGCCCGAGTGCCAGATGCTGGGGGAGAACCACTTCTCCGTCGCCGTACGCCTCTCCGACACCTTCGACGCCTGCGCCGTTGCGAACGCCTACACGCGCTACGCCTGCTCGCCCCTGGCGTTCCAGCGACAGGACTTCGACAAGTCCATCGATCCCATCACCTATTTCCCGACGGACCCGCTTCCGGAAGCGCTGCCGCGCACCTACCGCTTCCTCACGCTCGAGGGGACCCCGGCAGTCTTTGGCAGCGTGGTCGCCGCCGACGCGAGGGACGGGTACGTCCTCAGGATCTACAACCCCAGTGGACGAGAAATCGAAGGGGGGCATGTCGAGAGCGTCGCGCAGAACCTGTATCTGACGAACCTAGAGGGAGGCGAGCATGCAGCGCTCGCCCGAGACCTGCCTCGCCTCGCTGCTGGCGAACTGCGAATCATTGGCCTGGAATAAGGAGGAGAGCATGAACATCGTTGGGGTCTGCGCTTGCCCTGCAGGCATCGCGCACACCTACATGGCCGCCGAGAGCCTGGAGAACGCTGCCAGGAAGCGCGGACATTCGATCAAGGTCGAGACCGACGGCTCGGGCGGGGTCGAAAACCGACTGACCGCCCAGGAGATCGCCGCCGCCGACGTCGTCGTCGTGGCCGCCGACATCCGTGTCGAGATGGACCGCTTCCGCGGCAAGCCCCTGGTGAAGGTCCCCGTGTCCGACGCGATTCGCAACGTCAGCGGCGTCCTCGACCGCGTCGAGGCCGGAGACGTCCCGGCGTACGAGGGCTAGCGAGAAGAACCCGGAGAAAGTGGAAAGGGAGGAATCCTCATGAACGCTAAGGTGCAACAGGTCTACA
>DXBZ01000081.1 GCA_019116265.1 Candidatus Olsenella stercoravium
ACCTGCGGCTGAGCCGTGGACGCATCCTCGGACTCGGCTGCGGTGACGACGTGGACCTCCTCGGGCGCCTCCATCACGGGAACGGAGGCGGCCACGGGATCGTCCGTGGGATCAGCCGCCGCCAGGAAGGCACCGGTGTCCTCTGCCGTCAGAGTCTCTACCTGCGGAGCTGCCTCGGGCGCGACGGGCTGGAGCAGGTCCTCGCCCTCCGACCCCTGTCGCTCAGCGCTGCGAAAGTGACTGGCCACAGAAGCTCCTTCTCATGTGCATACAGTCGGACAAATACGCAAGTAGTCTACCAAACTGACCTGCCCTCAACCGAATTGCCGCACAATGCACACGAGAGGGCGGCGATCGCTTGCGACCGCCGCCCCGGCATCTGTCAAAACGGACCCGTCCCCTTTGGTTGGTTAGGGAAGGAAGCGCTCCACTGCGGCCACGACGCCCTCGGCGTCGAGGCCGTACTTGTGGAGCAGGTCGACGGCGGGCCCGGACTCGCCAAAGACGTCGTTCACGCCGACCTTGCGCACGGGGACCGGGCTCTCGGCGAGCGCCGCCAGCACGGCATCTCCCAGGCCGCCGATCACGGAGTGCTCCTCGCAGGTGACCACGCGACCGGTCTTTGCGGCGCTCGCGCGGACGAGCTCCTCGTCGAGCGGCTTGATCGTGTGGATGTTGATCACCTCGGCGGAGACGCCCTTCTCGGCGAGAAGATCGGCGGCCTCGAGGGCGGCCTGGACCATGAGGCCGCAGGCCACGATGGTGACGTCGCTGCCCTCGCGCAGCAGGATGCCCTTGCCGAGCTCGAACTCGTAGTCCTGCGGGTCGTTGAACACCGGCACGGCGAGGCGGCCCAGACGCATGTACACGGGTCCCTCGTGCTCGTAGGCGGCGCGCACGGCGGCGCGAGCCTCGACGTCGTCGGCCGGGACGACCACGGTCATCCCCGGGATGGCCCGCATGAGCGCCAGGTCCTCGTTGCACTGGTGGCTGGCGCCGTCCTCGCCGACCGAGATGCCGGCGTGGGTCGCGCAGATCTTCACGTTGAGGTGCGGGTAGCCGATGGAGTTTCTGATCTGCTCGAACGCGCGGCCGGCGGCGAACATGGCAAAGGTGCTCGCAAAGGCAACGCGCCCGGTCGTCGCGATGCCGGCGGCCACGCCCATGAGGTTGCCCTCGGCGATGCCCGCGTTGAAGAAGCGGTCGGGATAGGCGTCCCTGAACCTGCCGGTCTGGGTGGCCGCCGCAAGATCCGCGTCCAGGACGACAAAATCATCGTGCTCGGCACCAAGGGCCACGAGCTCCTCGCCGTAGCTCTGGCGCGTCGCGATCTTCTTCACGTCAGCCATGCTAGAGCTCCTTTCCAGCGGCCTCGAGCTCGGCCATGGCCCGCTCGAACTGCTCGTCGTTGGGGGCCTTGCCGTGCCAGCCGACCTCGTCCTCCATGAACGAGACGCCCTTGCCCTTGACGGTCTCGCACACGATGCACGTGGGCTGGCCCTTGGTGGCGCGCGCCTCGACAAAGGCGGCGCGCAGCTGGGCCATGTCGTTGCCGTCGGCGACCTCCACGACGTGGAACCGGAACGCGCGGAACTTGTCGGCGATGGGCATCGCGGAGTTGACCTCCTCGATGGTGCCGTCGATCTGGAGGCCGTTGTAGTCAACGACCAGGCAGAGGTTGTCGAGCTGGTGGTTGCCCGCAAACATGGCGGCCTCCCAGACCTGGCCCTCCTCGATCTCGCCGTCGCCGAGCAGGCAGTAGGTGCGGTACGCGTCACCCCAGTGCTGGGCGGCGAGCGCCATGCCCACGGCCGCGGAGACGCCCTGGCCGAGCGAGCCCGTGGACATGTCCACTCCCGGCGTGTCGTTCATGTTGGGGTGGCCCTGCAGATGGCTGCCGATGTGACGCAGCGTCTCGAGGTCCCCCTTGGGGAAGAAGCCGCGCTCCGCCAGCGCCGCATACAGGGCGGGCGCCGCGTGTCCCTTGGAGAGGACGAGGCGATCGCGGTCGGCCTTGTGCGGGTCGGCGGGGTCGACGCTCATCTCCTCGAAGTAGAGGTACGTGAGGATGTCCGCAGCGGAGAGCGATCCGCCGGGGTGTCCGGACTTGGCGGCATGGGTGCCCACGATGATCCCCTTGCGGATCTCGTTGGCAATGCGTGCCAGCTCGGCATCTGTCATGAAAATCTCCTTCGTTCTTCTCGCCGGACCCATCCGGACGGGCCCGGCGCAGGCGTCTACCGGGCGGAGGTCACCTTTGCCCAATCGGCGTCAAACGATGCCATGCCCTGGTCGGTCAGCGGGTGCCTGAGACACTTCTTGAGCGCGCCAAAGGGCACGGTGGCGATATCGGCCCCCAGAAGCGCCGCCTGCGTCACGTGGTTGGGCGTGCGGATGGAGGCGGCGATGATCTCGACCCGGTCGTCGACGTTCCTGCCGGACCAGTCGTCGTTGCCGATGCAGGCGACGACGTCGGCGAGCTGGGAGACGCCGTCCTCGGCGATGTCGTCGAAGCGGCCGACGAACGGGCTGATGTAGCGTGCGCCGGCATTGGCGGCGAGCAGCGCCTGCGTGGCCGTGAAGACCAGCGTCATGTTGACGCGGACCCCCTCGGAGGCGAGCTGGTGGGTCGCGGCGAGGGACTCGGCGCAGATTGGCAGCTTGACCACGACGTTAGGGGCGAGCGCCGCGAGGCGGCGGCCGTCGGCGACCATGTCCTCGACCGTCTTGGCCTGGGACTCAACGGAGACGGGCAGGCCCTCGCACATCTCGCAGATCTTGAGCATGTGGCCCTCAAAGTCGGCGAGCGCGCCGCCGGTGCGAGCATACAGCGACGGATTGGTGGTGACGCCGGCAAGGCAGCCCCAGGAGAGCGCCTCGCGAATCTCGTCAAGGTCGGCGGTGTCGATGAAGAACCTCATGTCTCCCCCTCGGGCTCGCGTCTCGGTCGTGGGTCGCAAACGCGCCCATCCGTAGAGAAGATACCATCAACTCGGGCGCTTTCCCTAAAAAAGCCCCGATCCGCGTGGAATCGTCAGCCCCCTGCCGCCGAGCAGGCCTACGTCCCCGCCCCCTCCATCTCGCGGACGACCGAGAGGACCTCCCCCGCGCTTCTCGCCCCCGCAAGACGAGCGAGGAAGTCGCGCGTGCCCAGCAGCTCGACGAGCGACTGCAGGGCGCCGAGGTGCCCGTCGCTGTCCGTTGCGGACAGGGGAAAGAGAAACCGCACCGGGTCGTTCTGGGGGCTGCCAAACGGCACGGGGCGCGCGAGCGTCACGACGCCGAGCGCCGGGGAGAGGGCGCCGCTCTCGGGCCGCGCGTGGGGGAGCGCCACGCCCGGGGCGATGACTATGTAGGGGCCGAGCTCGCGGACGCCCCTCACGATGTCGTCGACGTAGGCGGGGGTGGCCGCCCCGAGCTCGACCAGCGGCCCGGCGGACTTCCTGACGGCGTCCTCCCAGTCCGTCGCCTCCACGTCAAGACGCACCAGCGCCTCGTCCAGAAGATCGCTCAGCATGTGCCCTCCCCTTTGTTCTCGCGTGGCGCGAGGGACGCCCAGGAGTCGAGTATCCCACGTGGGGGCGCGGGGCGGG
>DXBZ01000082.1 GCA_019116265.1 Candidatus Olsenella stercoravium
CGCGCGCTCATCGTCCACAACCCCCGCTCGGGCTTTGGCTCAGACGCCATCTTCCAGTTTGAGCGGGCGCTGCTCCACGCCGGAGACGAGTGCGTCATGCGCGTGCTCAACGACGACTTCACCGCCCACGAGGTGTGCGCCGACGCCGTCGGCTACGACGTGGTCGTGCTCTCGGGCGGCGACGGGACCGTCTCGTCGCTCCTCTACGAGCTCCAGGGCCTCCCCGTCCCGGTCTGCGTCTTCCCCTCGGGAACCGCGAACCTGCTCTGCGCAAACATCGGCAACGCCCCCGAGCCGGCGGCGCTCGCGCGGGCGTGCCGCATCGGCAAGACCGCCCGCCTCGATCTTGGCGAGATCTCCTGGGACACGGACGAGGGAATCCGGCGCACCTGCGGCTTTGCGCTCATGTCCGGCACCGGCTTTGACGCCCAGATCATGCAGGCCGCGCTCCCGAACAAGGCGATCATGGGCGAGGCGGCCTACTTCGCCGCGGCCCTCGCCAACCCCCGCCCGACCCTCTCGCGCTTCACGATCACCGTCGACGGCGCGACGCACGAGCGCGACGGCATCACCTGCCTGGTCGCAAACACCGCCATGATCCAGGGCGACATAGAGATCGTCCCCGACTGCCGCATGGACGACGGCCTGCTCGACGTCATCGTCGTGAAGACGGCGGACGCCGCGCAGCTGCTCAAGCCGCTGGCATTTGGCCTCGTGGACCGCAGCGGCCATGCCATAGGCCGGCCGCACATCGAGTCGTTCAAGGGCCGCGAGGTCCACATCTCCTCGTCCGTGCCCGTGCCGCTCGAGGTCGACGGCGACGTGGCCCCCGGGCTCGTCACCTCCTACTCGGCGCGCGCGCTGCCGGGCGCGGCAAACGTCGTCGTGGACCCGATGAGCCCCTACGGGAGCGCCGACGACGGCTCGTCGCGCTTTGGCGGGTCGGATGTCATCGCCTACCCCAAGTAGGCCCCGGGGCCAAGCCCCGTCTGCAGCCGAGAAGAACGGCCGCCTCAGGGCACAAGCGTGAGCAGCGCGTACGCCACCATGCCCGTGAGGGCGCACCAGATCAGCGAGCCGGTCCTTCTTGCCACCGCAACCACGAGGGCCGCGGCGAGAAGCGCCCTCCAGGACAGGCCGGCCGCCGGGTCGAAGAGGTCGTTGACGACGAGCGCGGCGAAGGCGGCGGGCGGGATGTGCGCGAGGGCGTCGCTCACGCGCGGCGAGAGCTCCCGTCCGTTGAGCGCGAGCAGCGGCACGCACCGGCAGGCCAAGATCACGACGAGCACGCTCAGGTAGAAGATGAGAAAGTCCTGGTGGCTCATGACGCGCCCCCTCTGCGGCCGACGGCCTCGGCGAGCATGCCCCCTGCGACTCCGGCGAGGGCGCCGAGCAGCACGGAGAGCGACCCGAGGCCGAGCAGCTTGAGGAGCACGACCGCGCCGGCGGACACCGCGACCACGACCACCGTCACGGCCGACCAGCTCCTGGCGACGAGCAGGCAGACAAAGATGGAGGTCATGGCAAACGACATGATCGCCGTGGGGATCGCGAGCGCGGGGCCCACGCCCGCACCGAGGGCGTTGGCGAGCGCCCAGGAGAGCATGCACGCAACGTTGACGAGCGTTGCCCGCTCGGGCGTCCACGCGCCGTCCGCGGCAAACCGGTCGAGGTTGACGCCAAAGCTCTCGTCGGTCACCGTCGCGGCAAAGAGCGCGGCGAGCGGGCGCGGGGCACGTGCCAGATAGGGCGAGAGCGCCGCCGAGTACAGGAGCTGGCGCGTGCTCACGAGCGCGATGCTCGCGATCATGGAGACGAGCGGGGTCCCCGCGAGCGCGAGCGAGGCCATCATGAACTGACCCGCCCCGGAGTAGAACGTCGCCGAGAGCAGAAACGCCACGGCGGGGCTCAGCCCGACCTCGGAGGCCATGACGCCGCAGGGCACGCCGATCGTGACGTAGCCGAGCATGACGGGCAACGCCGCGCGCAGCGCGGGCGCGACGTCGGCGCGCGCGGGCACGCTAGGCGACCGCATCCGCCGGGAAGCGCACGCCCACCTGGCGGCGAATCTCGTCCATGACGGCGAGCGAGTCGACCGTGACGCGCTCAAAGCGCTCGCATGCGGCACGTGCGCCCTCGTCGCCCCGGACGGCCGCGACAAAGTCGTCGATCTCGCAGACCATGTCGTTGTCGGGCACCTCAACGGCAACGGGCTGCGCCGACATGCCCTCCATGCGGAAGATGAGGCCCTTGTCCTCGTGAATGTGGACGCGCGGGTTCACGGGGCACGAGGTCTGGTCCCACAGGAGCGTGCCCTCCTCCCCCTCGATCTGGGAGGGCAGGAGATCGTCGCTCATCTTTCCGTAGGACAGGCTCACGATCTTGTCGCCGTAGTCGAGCAGGGCCTCGCCGGCAAGATCCACGGTCCGGCAGGGGTCGTCCTCGGCGCACCCGGGGACGTCCGCCGTCACCGCGAGCGCGCGCACCGCCCGCGGCCTGCCAAAGAGCGCCACGGCGGGTTCGACGCAGTAGACGCCTATGTCCATGAGCGCGCCGCCGGCGAGGGCGGGGTCAAACACGTTGAGGCGCTCGCCGGCGCGCAGCCGCGCCATGCGCGAGGTGACCTTGGAAAAGCGCAGCGTGGCCAGGCGCACGGCGCC
>DXBZ01000002.1 GCA_019116265.1 Candidatus Olsenella stercoravium
GCTCCGCGCGCGGGCGGGCGGCGTCGGCGCGGTTGGCCGCCAGCACGAGCCCCACGTGCTCGATCGCCGTGAGGTCGTCGTAGAAGCTCGGCACGTCGGGCACGAAGGTGAGCGCGCCGGGCGCGAGACGCGTGCGCCCCGTGAAGGGCTCGCCGGCGACCAGAACCTCGCCCGAGCCGGGCTCCAGCCAGCCCGCCAGGCAGCGGAAGAGCGTCGACTTGCCGGCACCGTTCGGGCCGGTCAGAAACGCCACCTGCCCGGCCGCCAGCGAGAAGGACACGCCCTCCCACACCGGGACGTCCCCGTAGCCAAAGCAGAGGTCACGTACCTCGAGCGCCGTATCGGACATGTCAGCCCCTCACCGCGATCAAACAATGACGAGATGATACGCTTCCCGCAGAGCTCGGTTGAGTTCAGGCATCCATTGATTCTCGGAGTCACGCGGGCTTCTCGGCGCAGGTGGCCCAGAACGTGGGGATGCCCAGCTCGTGAAGGCGCCCCTCGCCGTTCGTGTCCTCGTAGAGGTCCAGAATCCGAAAGCCCGCCTGAATCTGCCCGCGGAGCCGCTCGTCCAGCGTGTGCGAGAACTGGATGCCCCACTCCGGAAGGTCGTTCTCGGGGATGAGCGAGGGTCGCGGAGCGGGTTGAACGGCAGGCCGCGCACGACGCGCTCCTCGTCGTCGTCCACGACGTAGTTGAAGCCGTTGTCCAGCCCGGCGAGCAGGCGCCCGCCCGGCGCCAAGACGCGGAAGCACTCGCGCCAGATGGGGAGCACCTCCTCGACGTAGCAGTTTGAGACCGGATGGAAGATGAGGTCGAACGCGCCGTCCTCGAACGGCAGCGGGCGCGTCATGTCCGCACGCACCGTGCGAATCTCGTAGCCCTCGCGCTCGGCGACCATGACATCGGACGCGATCTGGGCCTCGGAGTAGTCGAGCACGGTGCACGCGCAGCCCATCGCCGCGAAGATCGGCATCTGCTGGCCGCCGCCGGACGCCAGGCCGAGCACGCGCTTGCCACGCATGTCGTCGAAGAACCAGTCGCGCGGGACCTCGCGCGTGGGCGTGAGCACCATCGACCAGTCACCGCCCAGCGCCGCCTGGTAGCGCTCGTGGCTGACAGGTGTCCCCCACTCCCAGCCGTCAGCCACCCACGCGTCCACGACCCGTGCGTTCACGTCCGTATACGATTCAGCCCGGTTCTCCAGCGAGTTCACGTTCTCCCCCTTCGCGAGAATCGTAACGGAAAGGCCCGCCGGTACTTCTCGCCAGCTCATTGGGCTTCGCCCAAAAGTCGCTGGCCGAGAAGTGCCGGCGGGCCGTCAGGTGCGCAAGAGCCTAAGCGAAGTCAGAAATCTGAGCCTTCAGCTGCTCGATCGTAGCGGTGAGCTCAGCGGCCTGCGCACGCTTCTTCTCGATGACCGCAGGCGCCGCCTTGGCGACGAAGCCCTCGTTGGCGAGCGTGCGCGCCACGCCCGCGAGGTCCTTCTCGGCCTTGGCGAGCTCCTTGGTAAGACGTGCGGACTCAGCGGCCAGGTCCACGAGGTCGCCCACGTGGACGAAGATCTCGAGCGAGCCGTCGGCCACGGAGACGCAGCCCTCAGGCTTCTGGGCGTCGGCGGCGGCGACAAACGCGCCCACGTGGCCCACGGAGCGCACGAAGCCCTCCTGGCCGGCGAGAACCGCCGCGTCATCGGCACCGCAGCGCACGCAGACGTCGAGCTCGGCGCGCGGCGAGAGACGGTAGCGGGCACGCGTGGAGCGCACGCAGGAGATGACGCGCTTGGCGAGCTCGAAGTCCTTCTCGGCGCGCTCGTTCACGAACTCGGCAAAGCGCTCGGGCTCCGGCCAGGCGGCAACCATGAGGAACTCGGCGGAGTGGTCGTCGAGGCCGCTCGCGGGCAGGGCGTCCCAAACGCTCTCGGTCACGAACGGCATCACGGGGTGCAGCAGCCTCATGCAGGTGTCGAGCACGAAGACGAGGTTGCGCTGGACCTGCAGGCGCTCCTCGGGCGCACCGTCGAGCAGGCGGCTCTTGCAGAGCTCGATGTACCAGTCGCAGACGTCGCCCCAGAAGAAGCTCTGGATCTCGCGGGCGTAGTCGCCGAAGGCGTAGGTCTCCAGCTGCTCGGTGGCGTGCGCGACGGCACGCGCCAGGCGGCTGAGCATCCACGCGTCCTCGGGCGTCACCGCAGCCGGGGCGCCCGGCTCGTAGCCCTCGAGGTTCATCTGGACGAAGCGGCTCGCGTTCCAGATCTTGGTCACGAAGCCGCGGGCCTGCTCGGTGCGCGGGCTGTCGATGAGCTGGTGGGTCTTCTTGTCGATGTTGGCGTCGAACTTGACGTCCTGGTTGTTGGTGATGAGCGTGAGGAGGTTGTAGCGCATGGCGTCCGCGCCGTACTTCTCCATGAGCTCCATCGGGTCGACGCCGTTGCCCTTGGACTTGGACATGCGGCTGCCGTCCTTGGCCAGGATCGTGGCGTAGATGTAGACGTCGTGGAAGGGCACCTCGTCGGTGAAGTAGAGCGAGCTCATGATCATGCGCGCCACCCAGAGGGCGATGATGTCGCGCGCGGTCACGAGGACCTTGGTGGGGTGGTGCTCGGCGAGCTCGGAGGTGTCGTCCGGCCAGCCCTGCGTGGCGAAGGTCCACAGCTGGCTCGAGAACCACGTGTCGAGCACGTCCTCGTCCTGGTGGACGTGGCGCCCGCCGCACTTGGGGCAGACGTCCGTGTCCTCCATGAGGGCGTCCTCCCAGCCACAGTCCTCGCAGTAGAAGACCGGGATGCGGTGGCCCCACCAGAGCTGGCGGCTGATGCACCAGTCCTTGAGGTTGTCCATCCAGGTGAGGTAGGTCTGGGTCCAGCGCTCGGGGTGGAACTTGACCTCGCCGGTCTTCACGACCTCGGTCGCACGGTCCTTGAGCTTGTCAACGGCGACGAACCACTGCTCGGAGAGCCAGGGCTCGAGCGCGGTGTTGCAGCGGTAGCAGTGCATGACGGAGTGGTCGAGCTCCTCGACCTTCTCGAGGAGGCCGTGCTCCTCGAACCACGCGACCACGGCCTCGCGGCACTGGTCGCGGTTCATGCCGGAGAACTCGCCGTAGCCGTCCACCACGACGGCGTGCTCGTCGAAGATGTTGATCTGCTCGAGGTCGTGGGCCTGGCCCATCGCGTAGTCGTTGGGATCGTGGGCCGGCGTCACCTTGACGAAGCCCGTACCAAAGCCGGCGTCCACGTGCCAGTCGGAGAAGATCGGGATCTCGCGGTCCACGATGGGCAGGCGCACCATCTTTCCCACGAGCTTGGCCTTCTCGGGGTCCTGCGGAGAGACGGCCACGCCCGTGTCGCCGAGCATGGTCTCGGGGCGCGTGGTGGCCACCGTGATGTGGTCGATGCCGTCGACGGGCTCCACGAGCGGGTACTGGAGGTACCACAGGTGGCCCTTCTCGTCCTGGTACTCGGCCTCGTCGTCGGAGATGGCGGTGCAGCAGGAGGGGCACCAGTTGACGATGCGCTTGCCGCGGTAGATCAGCCCGTCGTGGTACCAGTCGCAGAAGACCTTGCGCACCGCGCGGCTGAACTCGGGGCTCATCGTGAACTTCTCGTCGGAGAAGTCAATCGAGCAGCCCATGCGCTTGATCTGGGAGACGATGGTGCCGCCGTACTCGCGCGTCCAGTCCCAGCAGGCGTCGAGGAACTTGCTCCGCCCGATCTCCAGGCGGCTCACGCCCTCGCTCTTGAGCTTCTTGTCGACCTTGGTCTGCGTGGCGATACCGGCGTGGTCAGTGCCCAGGATCCAGCGCGTAGAGCGGCCGCGCATGCGAGCGTAGCGCACGTAGGTGTCCTGGATGGAGTCGTCCATCGCGTGGCCCATGTGCAGGATGCCCGTCACGTTGGGCGGCGGGATGACGACGGTGCAGTCCCCCACCCCCTTGGAGCGCTGGTAGCAGCCGGCGCTCATCCAGCGCTCGATGAGCTCGGGCTCGGCGGTCTGGGGATCGTAGTTCTTGGGCATCTCTTCCACGGGGCGTCCTCTCCCGGTCGCGTGCATATCAGTGCAACAGAATAGCATCGAACGCCTGCGAGGCGTGCCGGTTGACCGAAAAAGCGCTTATGAGGCGCACTCTGGCATGACGAGGCATGAGGCCTCCTTGCAAAATGGTCGCTCGTGATGGAAAAACGAAATCTCGTCTGCAAAAACGCGATTCGTGATGGTCTTTTTTGGCCCTGAAGAGGCTTTTGGTTTACTTGATTATATTGCCAACTGGGCAGATGTCATGGGGCGGTCCCCCGGCATGCCGTTTGACGTCAAAAAGTTTCATCACGAGCGACGTTTCTGCATCTGAATTTGCCATTATTCATCACGAACGACTTTTTTGCAGTCATCCCTCCACTGGAGAGGCGGACAACGGTCATGAGGCTCTTTGATACGCACTGCCACCTGGGATGGTTTGAGGATCCCTCGCGCGCAGCCCGACGCGCGCAGGCATCTGATCTGGGGATTCTCGCAGTCACCGTGTGTCCGGAGGAGTATCGCGCGCTCGCCGGCGTCGTAGGAGACGCCGATAACGTGGCAGTCGCCGCCGGGCTCCATCCCTGGTGGGTCCGTGATGCCCGCGACGCCGATGCGCTGATCGACATCCTCCCCGAGGTTCGCTTTGTCGGGGAAATCGGGCTCGATGCCGCGCCGCAGCACTCGGCAGCCTGGGAGGCGCAGATCGACGTCTTCGAGCGAATCTGCACCGCATGCTCCAAGACGAGCGATCCCAGCGCTCCCAAGGTTCTTTCGATACATGCGGTGAGGTCGGCGGGCCATGTGCTCGACGTTCTTGAGCGCTCGCGCACCGCCGAGCGGTGCCGATGCGTGCTGCATTGGTTTTCCGGCAGCTCCGAGGAGCTCTGGCGGGCGGTTGACCTGGGCTGCATCTTCTCTCTTGGCGAGCAGTCCCTTAGTACCCGCCGCGGGCGCGAGTACGCGCGCATCCTCCCGCCGGACCGCCTGCTCACGGAAACCGACCTGCCCAAGGAGCAGGAGACTCCCACGACCATCGAGGACGTGACGAGCTCCCTCGAGCGCACGGTTGCCGCCGTCGCCGCCGCCCGCAACGCCGATATCGATGACGTTCGTCACCTCCTTGCCAGCAACGCCACTGGGCTTCTCGGCATTTGAGGGGCAACGCGGTGAATGGTAGAGTTGTGTGAGCCCTGCAGGCGCACGAACCGAGGTCCCATGAAGCCGCTGCGCAAGACCACGCACGTGAGAAACCCACTCTCTTCGACGATGCTCGCGAGCACGTCGGGCGACCTTGCGCTGCCGCTGGACGATGTCGTCATCGTCTTTGCGTGCAGCGAGAACTTTGTTCCGTACCTCTCGGTTGCCATCCAGTCGATCGTGGACAACGCCAGCGGGGACCGCCGCTATGACATCATCGTGCTCACCCGCAACATCTCGCCCGCAAGCATGATCACGCTCACGCGCCAGACCAAGGCCGACAACGTTGGCATCGGGTTTCTCGACGTGGATGCGGCGCTCGGCGACATCGAGCTCCCTCATCACGGCCACTTTCGCCCAGAGACGTACTACCGCCTCCTGGCACCCCAGCTGCTCTCGAACGTCGACAAGGCCATCTACCTTGACTCCGACCTCATCGTCGACGACGACGTTGCCAAGCTCTTCGACGTGGACGTGACGGGCTACCCGCTCGCCGCCACGCGCGACGCCGACACAATCGGCCAGATCGACGGTTACGACACGACGGTCGGTCCGTATCTCAAGAACGAGCTTGGCATGAGCGACCCGCACGACTACTTCCAGGCAGGCGTGCTGCTCATGAACCTCGCGGAGCTGCGTGCGACCGTCACCCCGGAGGAGTTTCTCGCCCTCTCGACCCAACGCATGTGGCGCTGGCTCGACCAGGACGTGCTCAACAAGGTGGTCGACGGCAACTACGTCCGCGTGCACATGCGCTGGAACTACCTCATGGACTGGCAGCACCTCCGCCGCACGCACATCGTGGCCAACGCGCCCGCCGACGTGCGCGCGGAGTACGAGGAGGCCGCCGCCGACCCCGCAATCGTCCACTTTGCCGGACCCGACAACCGACCGTGGCTCTACCCGGACGCCGATCGCGCAGAGCTTTTCTGGCACTACGCCATGCGTTCGCCCTACCTCGACGAG
>DXBZ01000083.1 GCA_019116265.1 Candidatus Olsenella stercoravium
GACGTCATCATGATGCTCGTCCCCGACGAGACCCAGCCCAAGGTCTACGAGGAGCACGTCGCGCCGCACCTCAAGGCCGGCGACACCCTCGCCTTTGCCCACGGCTTCAACATCCACTACGGCTACATCAAGGCCCCCGAGGACGTCAACGTCATCATGTGCGCCCCCAAGGGCCCGGGCCACATCGTGCGCCGCCAGTACACCGAGGGCTCCGGCGTGCCCGACCTCGCCTGCGTCTACCAGGACGCCACCGGCGACGCCTGGGACATCGTCCTCTCCTACTGCTGGGGCGTCGGCGGCGCCCGCTCCGGCATCATCAAGGCCACCTTCAAGGAGGAGACCGAGGAGGACCTCTTCGGCGAGCAGGCGGTGCTCTGCGGCGGCCTCGTCGAGCTCGTGAAGGCCGGCTTCGAGACGCTCACCGAGGCGGGCTACCCCGAGGAGCTGGCCTACTTCGAGGTCTACCACGAGATGAAGATGATCGTCGACCTCATGTACGAGTCCGGCATCCACTTCATGAACTACTCGATCTCCAACACCGCCGAGTACGGCGAGTACTACGCCGGCCCGCAGGTCATCAACGCCGAGTCCCGCGAGGCCATGAAGCGCATCCTGGCCCGCATCCAGGACGGCAGCTTCGCGCAGGAGTTCGTCGACGACTGCAACAACGACCACAAGTGGCTGCTCGAGAAGCGCGAGGAGATCAACTCCCACCCGATCGAGAAGACCGGCGAGAAGATCCGCTCCATGTTCTCCTGGATCAAGAAGGACTAAGCGAGAAGAACGTTCTTCTCGCCACGCAAAACGGGGCCCGGCGCCAGGTGACGCCGGGCCCCTGTTGTTGCGCCGCCAGGACGGGGACAAGAGACGGCGCAGCGAGAGATTCCTGACTAGAGCTCGAGGTTGAGTGCGGTCCCCTTGTCAAAGAGATGCACGGAGCTGCCCGGGAACGCAAACGAGAGCGTGCTGCCCACCTGGATGTCGGAGGGACGGCGTCCGTCCTCCTCGACGTTCTGGAGGATGATGATGCTGTCCTTGCCGTCAACGCTCACGTGCAGGTAGACGGAGGACCCCATCATCTCGGTCGTCTCGACCGTACCGGTGAGCGAGGTGTCGCCCGCCTCGGCGAGCTCGATGTTCTCGGGTCGCACGCCGAGCGTGACGTCCTGGGTCTGGACCCCATGCGCAGCGAGGCGCGCGCACTTCTCGGCGGACACGGGCACGGAGATGCCGTCGAGCTCCACGCGGTAGGCGTCACCGTCGCGCACGAGGCGCGCGTCGTAGAAGTTCATCTGCGGCACGCCGATGAACCCCGCCACGAAGACGTTCGCCGGCGAGTCGTAGACCTCCTGCGGCGTCCCGATCTGCTGCACCATGCCGTCCTTCATGACCACGATGCGGTCGCCGAGCGTCATGGCCTCGGTCTGGTCGTGCGTGACGTAGATGAAGGTGGTGTCGATGCGCTGGCGCAGCTTGATGATCTCGGAGCGCATCTGGTTGCGCAGCTTGGCGTCGAGGTTCGAGAGGGGCTCGTCCATGAGCAGCACCTTGGGCTCGCGCACGATGGCGCGACCGATGGCCACGCGCTGGCGCTGGCCGCCGGAGAGCGCCTTGGGCTTGCGGTCGAGAAGGGCGGTGATGCCCAGGATCTGCGCCGCCTCCTCCACGCGACGGTTCATCTCGTCCTTGGGGACCTTGCGGAGCTTGAGCGGGTACTCCATGTTGCCGCGCACCGTCTTGTGCGGGTAGAGCGCATAGTTCTGGAAGACCATGGCGATGTCGCGGTCGCGCGGCATCACGTCGTTGACCAGCTTGTCGTCGATGTAGATCTCGCCGCGCGTGATCTCCTCGAGACCGGCCACCATGCGCAGCATCGTGGACTTGCCGCAGCCGGACGGTCCGACGAGTACGATGAACTCGCCGTCGGCGATCTCAAGGTTGAAGTCCTCGACCGCGAGCACGCCCTCCTCGGTCACCTTGAGGTTGGCGTTGCCCTTCTTGGGCTTGTGCCTCCTGCCCGTCGCGGCGGGATAGACCTTCTCGACGTGCTTGATGGATACCTGCGCCATGAGCGCTCCCTCCCTATCGATTTCCGACTGTCGGAACCCTGTCGCAGAGCTCCGTCTGTCGTCGCAGCCTTTTCACGAGCTCCGGCGTCGCATAATGCGCCGGGGCACGCCACTTCCAGTTGGTCCCCACCGTCGAGGGGACGTTCATGCGTGCCTCACCGCCCAGGCAGAGAACGTCCTGCATCTGGGCTATCGCGGTGTCGGCAACCGAGGACCAGATGCCGCGCATCATGCCCCAGCCCTCTCCCTCGCGCTCGTTGAGACCGAGGTAGTCGCGCGCGGCCGCCGCGTCCTCGGGGCAGGCGCCCGCAAGCCAGCCGAGCGCCGTGTCGTTGTCGTGCGTGCCCACGTAGGCAACGCAGTTGCGCGGATACGCGTGCGGCAGGTAGACGCTGCCCGAGCCGTCCACGCTGTCAAACGCGAACTCGAGGACGCGCATGCCCGGAAGGCCCGTCTCCTCGCGCAGACGCGCGACGGAGTCCGTGAGGTAGCCCAGGTCCTCGGCCACGAGGCGGTCCGTGCCGCAGGTCGCGCGCAACCGCTCAAAGAGCGCGGCGCCGGGGCCCTCCCGCCAGCGGCCCTCGCGCGCGTCCGGCGCGCCAAAGGGGATCGCGTAGTACGAGTCGAACCCGCGGAAGTGGTCGATCCGCAGGATGTCATAGAGGCGCAGCTGGTAGGAGACGCGCTCGACCCACCACGCGTAGCCGTCCGCCGCCATGTGGTCCCAGTCGTAGAGCGGGTTGCCCCAGAGCTGGCCGCCTGCGGCGAAGCCGTCCGGTGGGCAGCCCGCGACCTCGGTGGGCACGAGCCGCTCGTCGAGCTGGAACTGCTCGGGACTCGCCCACACGTCGGCGCTGTCGGGCGCCACATAGATCGGGATGTCCCCCATGAGCAGGACGCCGGAGCGCCCCGCATGCTCCCTGAGGCGGTCCCACTGCCGGAAGAAGAGGCACTGGACGCCCTGCCAGTAGTCGATGCGCTCCGCGAGGTCGTGCCGGGCCTCGGCGAGGGCCGCCTCGTCGCGTCGCCGCAGGCTCTCCGGCCATGCGCTCCAGGGTGCACCCTGGTGCGCGTCCTTGATCGCCATGTAGAGCGCGTAGTCCTCGAGCCAGGCGGACTCGCGCGCACAGAACGACGCGAGCTCGCCGGCGCGCGACTCGCGCAGCCGGGCGACCGCAAGCCCCAGCACCTCCAGACGCCCACGAAAGAGCGCGCCGTAGTCCACGCACAGGGGGTCGTCCCCCCAGAATCGTCCCGCATACTCCGAGCGCTCGAGCAGGCCCTCCTCGGCCAGATCATCCAGATCGATCAGGTACGGGTTACCCGCGTAGGTAGAGAAGACCTGGTAGGGAGAGTCGCCGAACCCTGTGGGGCCGATTGGGAGAATCTGCCAGACGGACTGCCCCGCAGACGCCAGGAAGTCGACGAACTCGCGCGCGGCCGCGCCCATGGAGCCGATCCCCCACGGGGAGGGCAGCGACGTCACCGACATCAGAATCCCCGCACGCCTCATGACCTCCCCCCTTCCACGCCGACGGCGGACGCCGTCGAAGCGGGCAGCAGCGAGAGCACGCTCTCTCTGCGCAGCAGCCTGAACGGCACGGACTCGTGCACGGCCCGCGCGTCCTTCCCACGGGTGGCGGCAAGGAGGGCCTCGACCCCCCTGCGGGCGAGAAGCCCCGCGTCCTGACGGACCGTCGTGAGGCGCGGGACGCTGTACTGCGAGACGTCCACCCCGTCAAAGCCAACGAGCGAGATGTCCAGGGGGACGCGGAACCCGCGGTCGGTCGCCGCGCGGAGCGCGCCGAGGGCGATCACGTCGCCAAAGGCAAAGACGGCGGTGAGGTCGTCCGCGCGCTCGAGCAGGCGCATCGCCGCCTCGTAGCCCGCCCCCATCGAGAAGCGGCAGGGCTCGTACCAGCGATCGACGTCAAAGCGCGCACCGTGCGCCTCGAAGGCCCGGACGACGCCAGCCAGACGGTGCTCCGACACCTCGCTCACCTTGCGGTTTCCTCCAAGCACGCCAATGCGCCGATGGCCGCACTCCCAGAGATGGTCGATGACCGCCTCTGCCGCAGCCTCGTCATCGGTCGAGAAGGACGAGAGGCCCGTAAGACCCCAACCCTCGGCCGTGTTGGTGAGCAGCACGCAGGGAACGCCGATCTGGTCGAAGCTCCCACGAAAGTTATTGGGGTCGCCGCCCAGGAAGAGGAAGCCCTTGGGGTGCCTGATCTTGTCGAGGTGCGCCGCCCGGGCGACCTCGTCGGCGTCCTCGTCCACAAAGTGGACGCGCGCCTCCTCGTCGGCCTCCGCGAAGAGCCCCTCGGCCTTCTCGATGATGTCATTGAAGAGCAGGTTCTGCATGCCCTTGACCATGATGGCAAACGATGCCCTGCCCCTCATCTTGAGATGGCGCGCGTTGGTGTTGGGCTCGTAGCCCACCTCGCGCACCACCTCGAGGACGCGCTCGCGCGCGCGGACGCTGACGCCGGGGTGGTCGTTGAGCACGCGGGAGACGGTGCCCACGCTGTAACCGGAGAGCCGAGCGATGTCCCTGATGTCCACGACGCCCCCTCTCGCCTAGCCCTTGACCGCGCCAGCGGCGACGCCCTTGATGATGTACTTCTGGCACGACAGATAGAACACGACGACCGGGATGACGGCCATGATGAGCGCCGCCATGATGGCGCCCATGTCGACGCGGCCGTAGGACCCCTTCATGAACTGGATCACGATGGAGATCGTCTTGTACTCCGTGGTGTCGAGCACCAGGTACGGCAGCAGGAAGTCGTTCCAGATCCACATCGTCTGCAGGATGCCGACAGAGATGAACGTGGGCTTCATGATGGGGATGACCACCGTGAAGAAGGTCCTTATCGGCCCCGCGCCGTCGATGAGCGCGGCCTCCTCGATCTCTATGGGTATGGTCTTCACGAAGCCGCAGAACATGAACACCGCGAGCCCCGCGCCAAATCCGAGATAGGTGACGATGATGCCCCAGGGCGTACCGAGGCCCAGGCGGTCGGCGATGAGCGACAGCGTGAACATGACCATCTGGAACGGCACGACCATCGAGAACACACACAGGTAGTAGACCGCCTTGGTGAAGCGGTTCTGCACGCGCGTGATGTACCAGGCGCACATGGAGGTGCAGATCAGAATCACCGCGACCGAGCCCACCGTGATGAAGACGGTCCAGCCAACGGAGTCGAGGAACCCGTACTTGTCGATTGCCGTCTGGTAGTTCTCGAGCCCGATGAACGTCTGCTCCGTGGGCAGCTCGAAGGGTTCGAGGTTGATGAACATCTTGTTCTTGAACGAGTTGAACAGCACCACCACGACGGGCAGCAGCCACACGACGCAGAGAAACGCCATGAGACCCGAGCCGGCCCAGTTGAGGGCGCGACGCTCCTTCTTGGTCGCCATCACTGCTGCACCTCCCTCGAGCGCGTGGCACGCAGCTGGATGAGGCCGATGGCCACGACGATCAGGCAGAAGATGACCGCCTTGGCCTGGCCGACGCCCTCCCAGCCCACGCGTCCGTAGAACGTGTTGTAGATGTTGAGGGCGAGCATCTCCGACATCTTGGACGGCTCGCCCGCCGTAAGCGAGAGGTTCTGGTCAAAGAGCTTGAAGCCGTTGGTGAGCGAGAGGAACATGCAGATCGTGATCGACGACATCATCATCGGGATCGTGACGTCCACGAGCCTGCGCCAGGCGCTCGCTCCGTCGATGGCCGCCGCCTCGAGCACGTCCCCGGGAATCGACTGCAGGCCGGCGATGTAGATGATCATCATGTAGCCGATCTGCTGCCAGGCGACCAGGATGACCAGCCCGGCAAAGCCGTACCACTCGTTGAGGTTCAGCGCCTGCGCGTACTGGGCGAGGATGCCGTTGAAGATGAGCTGCCAGATGTAGCCCAGGACGATGCCGCCAATGAGGTTGGGCATGAAGAAGACCGTGCGGAACAGGTTGGTGCCGCGCAGCTTCCTGGTGAGGGCGAGCGCTATCGCGAACGCGATGACGTTGATGACGATCACGGAGACCACGGTGAAGAGCGCCGTGTACCAGAACGAGTGCTGGAAGACGGTGTCCTGCACCGCCAGGACGAAGTTCGAGAAGCCCACGAACGTCGCATCGGTAACCGTGGTGAAGTCGCACAGCGACAGCCACAGGCCCAGCAGAAACGGCGCCACGAAGCCGATGAGGAACGCCAGGAACGTGGGCAGGACGAAGATGGGGAGGTACTTCTTGATTGCCTTTTCCATGAGACCTCCTTCCCTATGGATGGGGCGGTGGGTGAGGGAAGGCACCCACCGCCCGGATCGGACGAGAACGCTTTGAGTTGCCCCTATGCCTTGGAGGCGGCAGCCTCGGTGGCCCAGCCATCAACGAAGGCGGTCACGACGCCGTCCCAGGTGCCGTCGGACTGATCGGCCGCGTAGGTCGTGAGGGCGGAGCCCACGCCGTTCTTCCACTCCTCGGAGGGCATGGTCGAGAAGCACCACTTGACCGGGGTCTTGTCGGCGTTGATCTCATCCGCGAGGTTGTTGAGGACGTTCGTGGACTCGAGGTTGGCCTCGAACGGAATCACGAAGCCCATGCCGGCCTTGCCGGAGGGCATGGCACCCTCGGAGCCGCACATGGCGTTGACGCCGGTCTCGGAGGTGACGCACCAGTTGATGAAGTCGAGCGTGGCCTGGATGTCCTCCTCGGAGGCGTTCTTGTTCACGCACCAGTAGTTCTCGGAGCCGGTGCAGATGCCCTGGTTCTCCTCGCCGTCAACGCCGATGTAGATCGGGACGAGCGCGAGGTTCTCATCGCCCACCTCGGCGACGTTGGCATACTCCCAGGTGCCGTTCTGATAGAAGACGCACTGGCCGGTCACGAACTCGGCGGTGGCGTCGTCGGCCGTCTTGGTGGAGAGCTGCGTGGGGTCGCAGGTGGCGTTGTTGATGTAGAGGTCCCAGATCTGACGGTAGTTGTCCAGGTAGGTGCCCTTGATGGCATCGGTGGTGTCGATGCCGTCGGCCTGGTACTCGTAGTAGATCGGCAGGTTGGCGAGGTGGGTCTTGAAGCGCCAGTCGGACGAGCCGTCCATGCCAGCCGAGCCAAAGGCGGAGAAGCCGAGC
>DXBZ01000084.1 GCA_019116265.1 Candidatus Olsenella stercoravium
GCGGCGACGTAGGCGAGGGCAAGCTCGCCGACGTGGGGGAGATCGTCGCGACGGCGCTCGCGCTTCTCGCCCCGCGCGACCTTGCCGGGCTGCGCGTGCTCGTGAACGCCGGGCCCACGCACGAGGCCATCGACCCGGTGCGCTACATCGCCAACCGCTCGACCGGCAAGATGGGCTACGCCATCGCCGAGGCCGCCGCGCGTCGCGGGGCCGAGGTGACGCTCGTCTCCGGGCCCACGTCGCTGCCCACGCCTGCGGGCGTGCGCCGCGTGGACGTTGAGAGCGCCGCTCAGATGCACGACGCGATGCTCGCGGAGTTTGCGGCCGCCGACGCTGCGATCTGCAGCGCGGCCGTGGCCGACTACGCGCCCGCGGCGCCTGCGGACCACAAGCTCAAGAAGTCGCGCGAGCACCTGGACGCCATCGCGCTCACGGAGACGGCCGACATCCTGGCCGACCTCTGCGCGGCGAAGGGGGAGCGCACCGTCGTGGGCTTTGCCGCCGAGACGGACGATCTTCTCGCCCACGCGCGGGAGAAGCTCGCTCACAAGGGGGCCGACCTCATCGTGGCCAACGACGTGAGCCGCCCCGAGTCCACCTTCGGGGCCGACACCAACCGCGTGGCGCTCGTGAGCGCAGACGGCGTGGAGCAGCTCGAGACCATGCCGCTTGCGGACGTGGCAAACGCGATCCTCGACCCCGTGCTGAGGATGGTCACGCGATGAGCGGGCTGCTCGTAGGCTGCCACCTCTCGACGGCAAACGGCTACGCGGCCATGGCGGCCGACGCCGTCTCCATCGGCGCCACCACGTTCGCGTTCTTCACGCGCAACCCGCGCGGCGGCAACGCGCGCGAGCTGGACGGGCGCGACCTCGAGGCTTTTCTCGCCACGCTCGGCGAGCGCGGCATCGGCCCGCTCGTGGCACACGCGCCCTACACGTACAACCTCTGCTCCGCCAAGCCGGAGACCGTCGAGTTTGCCCGGCGCGCGATGCGCGAGGACCTGGCGCGCATGGAGCGCATGCCCGGCCACCTCTACAACTTCCATCCCGGCGCCCACGTCAAGCAGGGCGCGGACGTTGGCGTTCGCCTCATCTGCGAGGGTCTGAACGAGGTGCTGGAGCCCGGACAGCGCACGACGGTGCTGCTGGAGACCATGGCGGGCAAGGGCACCGAGGTCGGGCGCAGCTTTGAGGAGCTGGCCCGCATCATCGACGGCGTGAAGCACGACGAGCTTCTCGGCGTGTGCCTGGACACCTGTCACGTGTCGGACGCCGGCTACGACATCGTCCATGACCTCGACGGCGTGCTCGACGAGTTTGACCGCGTGATCGGCCTCACGCGCCTGCGCGCCCTGCACCTCAACGACTCCAAGAACCCGCTCGGGTCGCACAAGGACCGCCACGAGCGGATAGGGGAGGGCACGCTTGGCCTGGGGACCTTCCGTGCCGTGGTCACGAATGCCCGCCTCGCGGGCCTGCCGATGGTCCTGGAGACCCCGCAGGACGGCCTCGAGGGCTGGGCGGCAGAGATCGCGCTGCTTCGGTCGCTCGCCGCGGAGGGAGCCGCGTCGTAATGGGGATTCTCATCGGACTTGAGCGCGTGGGGCACGAATGGCCCGGCAAGCGCGTCCTCGACGACCAGACCATAGGCATCAACGAGGGCGAGCGTATCGGCATCGTCGGCCGCAACGGCGACGGCAAGTCCACGCTGCTGGAGATCGTGGGCCACGTGCTGGAGCCGGACGCGGGCACCGTGACCTGGCGTCGCGGCATCAGCGTGGGCTACCTCGGACAGGCGGACGAGCTTGGCGACAAGGACCCCGTGCGACGCGCGATCTTTGGCGACGTGCCCGAGTACACCTGGGCCTCTGACGCGCGCATTCGCGCGATCCTGGACGAGCTGGTGGGCGACCTCGACCTGGACGGCCTCGTCGGCGAGCTCTCCGGCGGCCAGCGCCGCCGCGTGGACCTCTGTCGCGTGCTCTGCCACACCTGGGACGTCATCCTCATGGACGAGCCCACCAACCATCTGGACCTCGCGGCCATCGAGTGGCTGGCAGACCACCTCAAGCGCCGTTGGCCGGCGGGGGAGGGGGCGCTGCTCGTGGTCACGCACGACCGGTGGTTCCTCGACGAGGTCTGCGAGCACATGTGGGAGGTCCACGACCGGCGCATCGAGCCCTTCGAGGGCGGTTACTCCGCCTACATCCAGCAGCGCGTGGAGCGCGAGCGCCAGGCCGCCGTCATGGAGGAGCGTCGCCAGAACACGCTGCGCAAGGAGCTCAACTGGCTCGCGCACGGGGCCAAGGCGCGCACGAGCAAGCCGAAGTTTCGCGTGGAGGCGGCGCGCGCCCTCATCGCCGACGACCCGCCGCTCAGAAACCCGCTCGAGCTCAAGCGCCTCGCCGTGAGCCGTCTGGGCAAGCAGGTCATCGAGATGAAGGACGTGAGCTTTGCCTACTCGCACGGCCCGCGCGTGATCGACGACGTCTCGTGGCTCATCGGGCCCGGCGACCGCTACGGCATCCTCGGTGCCAACGGGGCGGGCAAGTCGACGCTGCTCGCGCTCATGACGGGCGCGCTCGCGCCCACGTCCGGCACCGTGAAGATCGGCGCATCGGTGCGCTTTGGATTCATGAGCCAGCACCTCGACGCGCTCGGCGAGAAGGACGACTGGCGCGTGCTCGAGGTTCTCGGCCGCTACAAGCGCAGCTACCTCGTGGGCGGCAAGATGCAGAGCCCCACCCAGCTCATCGAGCGCCTGGGCTTTGAGCAGCGCGAGCTCACCAACTTCATCAAGGACCTCTCCGGCGGGCAGCGCCGTCGTCTGGCGCTGCTCTGCGTCATCCTGGAGGAGCCCAACGTGCTGGTGCTCGACGAGCCGGGCAACGACCTTGACACGGACATGCTCGCCGTGATGGAGGACCTGCTCGACAGCTGGCCGGGAACGCTGCTGGTGGTCTCGCACGACCGCTATCTCATGGAGCGCGTGACCGACGACCAGTTCGCGCTTCTCGACGGCCACGTGCGCCACGTTCCCGGCGGCGTTGACGAGTACCTGCGGCTGCTCAGCGAGAAGGGCGATGAGACGCGGGTCGAGGAGACCGAGCAGAAGGAGGGCTCTTCTCGCCCGACCAATTCCGGCCTCTCCAACCAGGAGCGCCGCGAGCTCAAGAAGCGCTTCGACGCGGTGAGTCGAAAGCTGGAGAAGACGGCGGGGGATCCAGATCGGCTGCGCGCCGAGATGGCCGCTGTGGACGCGAGCGACTACGCCGCGCTCATGGCCGCGCAGGAGGCGCTGGACGCGTGCCTCGCCGAACGCGAGGCCCTCGAGGACGAGTGGCTCGAGCTCTCCGATCGCCTTGGCATCGAATGATTCAAACGGGTTCAAAAGGGGACAGTCCCCTTTTGAATCATAGCGCGGCGCGGAGGGCGACCTCGAAGGCGGTAAGGTCGGCGGCGTCGGGGTGTCCCAGCGCACGGTCGAAGTTCTCGATCATGGGCTCGAACCTCTTTGGGTCCTGCTCGGCCATCGTGACGTAGCGCGCGCGGACGGCGGGCGGCATCTGCCCCTGGCACATGAAGCGGCCGACGACCTGCGCACCCTCGGGAAGCGCGGACTGGAACCGGTCGAGCACGCGGTCGTAGTACGCCTGGCTGCCGCCGAACCCGCAGGTGCCGAAGAGGAAGACGCGTTTGGCCGCAAGCTGGGGGAGCGCGTCTTCGAGCGCCGGGTCCAGGCCTCCCTTGTCGGTCCAGGAACCGAGCAGCACGAGGTCGGCGTCGGCCGTCGAGCACTCGTTCTTCTCGCCCAGGACCTCGCGTGCGCGCTGCGCGAGCTTCTTTGTGTTGCCGGTCTTTGAGCTACAGATGATGGCGTATGACATGGGGCCTCCTTGGTCGACTGGCGTTCTTGTACCCGTTTGCCGAGCGCTAGACCTCCCAGGCTGACTTCTTCATGTCCACGCGACCGTCCGGCAGGAAGCGCACGCCCTCCGCCTCGAGCATGCGGCGCTGCTCGCCGGGCCCGCCAAACGCAAATCCCGGAGCCAGCGAGCCGTTCGCGAAGACCACGCGATGGCACGGAACGCCGCCGGCGACGCCGGGGCTGCCGTGCATGGCGTAGCCCACCTGCCGCGCGCAGCGAGACGCGCCCATGAGGCGTGCCACCTGTCCGTAGCTGGCCACGCGCCCCTCGGGGATCTGGCGCACCACGTCCCAGGCGCGCTCGAAGAACCTCTGCACCATGCGGCATCCACCTCTCATACTTCTTGGAGGGACTCAGAGGCAGAATTCGGACCCCCCTGTGTCACTTTAGGCGTCATATGAGGTGATTCTCTCCGCGACTTCATGAAACCGAACAATGACAGTGGAATCTTCGCAGGAAAAACGAGTCCGTCAGTCCGGCCTCCAGGGGACCCGTCCGGACAGTCTCCTCAGCAGAGGCCTAAAGTGACACAGGTGGGTAAGGTATTCTGCCTTGAGGCCATGAGGTTTCCATTTTGCTGCGTGCGCCCTGTTTGAACCGCAGTCGTGGTAACGTCCTCATGACGTCAATCGGAGGGAGCATCATGGAGCTCGACAAGAACACTACCGCACTGCTCGTCATCGACGCCATCGAGGCCGTGGGCGACGACTCGCTCTACGACCCCGACGCCGCGACCGCGGCCTACCGTGCCGCCGTCGCGCGCTCCGTGGCCGCCTGCCACGCCGCCGGCATCCCGGTGATCTACTGCAACGACGCGCACGTTCGCGGCATGGACCGCGAGCTCGACCTCTGGGGCGAGCACGGCATCGCCGGCGAGGTCCGCGTGTTCCCCGAGATCGAGCAGGCTCCCGGTGACATCACCGTCCCCAAGCGCCGCTACTCCGGCTTCTTCCAGACCGACCTCGACCTCACCCTGCGCGAGCTGGGCGTCACGACCGTCATCGCCGTGGGCGCGGACACCAACATCTGCGTGCTCCACACCCTGGCCGACGCCTACTTCAACAACTACGCCTCCGTCGTGGTGACCGACGCCACGATGACCTTCCTCTGCGGCACGCAGGAGGGCGCGCTCGAGCACTGCGAGAAGTGCTACGGCTCCAAGCTCGTGACCGTCGCCGAACTGGAGGCCGCGCTGGCGTAGGCGGCCTGCCCGGTCGGGGTGTGGCGCGCAGGAATCGCGCCGGTTTACAGCCGCCGCAGAACTGTGCTCAGAAAACGGCTCGGTTTACGGTTCTGGGGCTCTCCACGTCATTCTCGGCAATCCGCGACCTGCGGAAACGCTGTCGAGAAGAACGTCGGACGGCCGCGTTGCCGTAAACCGAGCCGTTTTCTGTGCGCTTTTCTCGCCCGATCGTAAACCGGCGCGATTCCTGCGCGCTGTCTGTGTGGCTCACGCGCCCCAGTGCTCGCGCACGGCTCCGAGAAACGCCTCGGCGGCGGGGGAGAAGGACTGGTAGCGCTTCCAGGCGATGAACACGTCCGCCGAGACCGCAGGCTCGAGGGGTCTGAACGCCAGGCCCGAGCCCGCGCTCGTGTCGACGATGCCCTCGAGGCTGACCACCACCCCGATTCCGCGTCGGGCGAGAAGTGCCGCGTTGTAGAGAAGGTTATAGGTAGCCACGACATCGAGGTCCTCGAGGTCTCGATGGAACCAGGCGCCCATCTCCCGGCCGGCCTGCTCGGAGAGAATGAGCGAGCGACCTGCCAGGTCAGCCGGGGTCACGCAGGCAAGCTCCGCGAGTGGGTCGTCCTCGCGCATGAAGGCGCCCCAGCGGTCATGCGCGGGCAGCTGGAGAAACTCATAGCGCGACAGGTCCGCGTGACCGACGAACACGCCAAAGTCGAGTCGCCCGCTGTCCAGCCGCTCGCTCACGCTCTCGGCGTTGCCGCTGAAGAGCGAGAAGCGCACCAGCGGGTAGGCGTCGACGAACCCCGACATGACGTCGGCGAGAAGGCCCATCGCGGGCGTTTCGCCGCCGCCAATACGCACCTCGCCAGCGAGGGTGTCCGCCGTGAGACGAAACTCGTCCTCGGTGCGTCCCACAAGATCGACGATCTCCTCGGCGCGGCGGCGCAGGCGCATGCCGGGCTCGGTGAGCGTGACGCGCCGGCTGCCCCGGTCGAAGAGGCGCACGCCCAGGTCGCGCTCGAGCTCCTGCATCTGGCGCGAGAGCGAGGGCTGCGAGACGTGCAGCGCGGCCGCGGCGCCGGAGATCGTACCCTCGCGCGCGATCATGAGGAAGTACCTGAGGTGTCTCAGCTCCACGTTCTTCTCGCCTTTCTATGCGTAATCTGCATGCAATTACATTCAATATAGGAATTATACATGTTGACGCGACGTCGCTAAACTGAGCGCAGGGAGGACCTGATGGGAGACCTGACGAGTGACATCGAGCGCTGCCTCGGCGCCTGTGCCTGTGACGAGGCAACGGCTCTTCGCGCACGAAGCTGCTGCGAGGAGGGTCGGGTGCGCGAGACCAAGCGCGCATTGCTTGAGGAGCGCTCGCGACTCGTTGAAGAGATGCGCGCCAGCCAGCGTGGCATCGATGCCATAGACCACCTGCTCACCCGCGTTTCCTCAGAGATGCCCACGCGCCGAAAGGAGAAATCATGACCGAGGAGAAGCTCGCTCTCACCACAGAATGGGACAAGACGTTTCCCAAGTCCGACGCTGTCGACCACGAGAAGGTAACGTTCCACAACCGCTACGGCATCACGCTGGCCGCGGACCTGTACCGGCCGCGCGGCGCGACGGCGCCTCTGCCCACGATCGCTGTCTGCGGCCCCTTCGGCGCTGTGAAGGAGCAGTGCTCGGGCCTCTATGCGCAGACGCTCGCCGAGCGTGGGTTCCTCACGATCGCCTTCGACCCCTCGTACACCGGAGAATCGGGTGGCACGCCCCGTTATATGGCAAGCCCCGATATAAACACCGAGGACTTTCTTGCTTCGGTGGATTACCTCAGCTGCCGCGATGACGTTGATGCAGAGCGCGTGGGCGTCGTCGGCATCTGCGGCTGGGGAGGGCTAGCGATAAACGCGGCGGCGCTCGACCCACGCATAAAGGCGACCGTCGCCTCCACCATGTACGACATGAGCCGCATTGCCGCCAAGGGCTACTTCGACGAGAACGACAGCGCCGAAGAGCGCCAGGCCCAGCGCCGCGCCCTCGCCGTGCAGCGAACGAGGGACTACGCAGCCGGAGGCTACGACCGTGCCGGCGGCGTCGTGGATCCGCTCCCCGAGGACGCGCCGTGGTTCGTGCGCGACTATCACGACTACTACAAGACCCCGCGTGGCTATCACCCCCGTTCCCTCAACTCCAACGAGGGTTGGAACGTCATCGGCACCCAGAGCTTCCTCAACCAGCCGCTCCTTGCCTACGCAGGCGAGATAGAGAGTGCCGTCATGGTGCTTCACGGCGACGCGGCGCACTCCTGCTACATGGGCAAGGACGCCTTCGCACAGCTCAAGGGAGACAACAAGGAGCTCGTGCTCGTCCCGGGTGCTACGCACACCGACCTCTACGACGGCGGTGGCAAGGACGCCATCCCCTGGGACAATGCTCATGTACGGTAAAGAAGCAAGCAACCGAAAACAATAGATAGACCGCCAGCACTACACTATTCCGAACCAAAGACCAAAAGATAAGCATTTTGAGAAAATCTAAACTTTTGGATTTTCCTACAA
>DXBZ01000085.1 GCA_019116265.1 Candidatus Olsenella stercoravium
CCTCGGCCAGGCCCTCCTCCACCACGCGAGCCGCGATCGGCACGTCGAGCTGGGCGCCGCGCATGAGGCCGTGGCCGCGAACCTCGCTCACGTGCGGCAGGGCGGTGAGACGGTGGCGCAGATGACGACCGACGGAGAGGACGTGCTCGCCCATCTCGCCGTCGGCGAGGGCGTTCACGCAGGCCAGGCCCACCGCGCAGGCGAGCGGGCTGCCGCCGAAGGTGGAGCCGTGGTCGCCGGGCTGCAGCAGGTCGGCCACCTCGCGGCGCGCGGCAACGGCGCCCATCGGGAAGCCGTCGGCGATGCCCTTGGCCATGGACACCACGTCCGGCTCGATGCCGGAGCGCTGGTAGCAGAACGGCGAGCCGCAACGGTAGAAGCCCGTCTGAACCTCGTCGACGATGAGCAGGAGGCCCTTCTCGGTGCAGAGCTCGCGGACGTCGCGCAGATAGTCGTAATTGGCGTTCCAGACGCCGCCCTCGCCCTGGACGCACTCGAGCATGATGGCGCAGACGCCGCCGCGCTCCACGCGCTCGCGCAGGGTGTAGATGTCGTTCAGCGGCACCGAGACAAAGCCCTCGGGCAGCGGGCGGAAGCTCTTGTGGAACTTGTCCTGACCGGTGGCGGCGAGCGTGGCCAGCGTGCGGCCGTGGAAGCTCTTGCGCGCGGTCACGATCGTGCTCGCGCCGTCGAGGTGGGTCTCGCCCCAGCGACGGGCCAGCTTGATCGCACCCTCGTTGGCCTCGGCACCGGAGTTGGCAAAGAAGGTCTTCCAGTGCGTGCCGGTGGAGCCCATCTCGTGGCCGCCCTCGTCAGTCGTGGTGGAGAGCAGCTCGGAGAGGGCTGCGGCCAGCTCGCCGCGGTTCTCGGCGTAGAAGTAGTTGCTCGTCTGCCAGACGCGCCCGGCCTGCTCGCGCAGGGCCTCAACGACCGCAGGGTGGCAGTGGCCCAGGCTCGAGCAGCCGATCCCGCCGAGAAGGTCGAGGTACTCGCGGCCGGCGGCGTCCACGAGCACGGCGCCGTGCCCGCTCACAAACTCGACCGGCAGGCGGCCGTAGGTGTGCATCACAAAGGCGTCGTCAAGCTCCCGCTCCTCGGGCGTGACGGCAGAAAGCTGGTCGTTCTTCTCGTCTGCGGACATGAGCGCGCTCCCTTCGCCTGCGGCTAGTCTCTGGTGAACATGGTACCGCAGCCGGCGTCCGTGAAGATCTCCAGAAGCAGCGAATGCGGGTAGGTTCCGTTGAGGATGACCACCTCGGACACGCCGCCGTCGAGCGCCTCGGCAATCGAGCGGATCTTGGGCAGCATGCCGCCGTCGAGCTCGCCGGACTCCAGCAGCATGTGCGTCTCCGCGCGCGTGAGGGTCTGGATCAGGGAGTCCTCGTCGTTGACGTCGGCGAGCAGCCCGTCCACGTCCGTGAGATAGATGAGCTTGTCGGCACCCATGGCCTCGGCGATCTTGCCGGCGGCCACGTCCGCGTTGATGTTGTAGAAGCCGTCCGCAGCACAGCCCACCGTGGCGACCACGGGGATGTAGCCGTCCTCGAGGATGGTCTCGATGAGGCTCGGGTCCACCTCGCGGATGCGGCCCACGCGGCCGAGCTCGGGGTCGATCTGCTCGGCCTTGAGGGTCTTGCCGTCGGCTCCGGAGATGCCCACGGCGTTGTGCCCGTACTCGTTGAGCGCCCAGACCAGGTCCTGGTTGACCTTGCCCACGAGCACCTCGCGCACGGCCTCCATCGTGGCGTCGTCGGTCACGCGCAGGCCACCTTTGAACTGCACGGGCAGGTCGAGGGCACGGACGTGCGCGCTGATGGCCTTGCCGCCGCCGTGCACGAGCACGATGCGGATGCCCAGCAGCTTGAGCATCTCGATGTCGGCCACCACCTGACGGCAGAGCTCGGGGTCCTCCATGGCCGAGCCACCGTACTTGATAACAAAAGTCTTGCCGGCCATCCGGTGGATCCACGGGAGGGCCTCGTTCAGGACGTCGACCTTCGAGGCGGCCGCCTCCCTCTGCTGCCGGTCACGCTGCTTCATGTCTGCTCCTTAGATACGCTGGCGAGAAGAACGGGCGGGTCGTCCGGGCCGGGGCGGGGAGGTCCCGGCGCTCAAACAGCTTGGCGCCCAGGACGCGCCAAGAACTCGCGGCGGGGCCTCCCCGTCCCGGCCCTGCGGCACCGTTTTTTCGCAGGGACGGGCGAGAAGGTCCGCCGCGAGTTCTGCAGGCGCGCTCCTTGCGCCGAAGCTGTCCGAGCGCCGGACCTTCTCGCCCGTCCCGTCGGGTCAGGTTCGGTAGTCGCCGTTGATGGTGACGTAGTCGTGGGTGAGGTCGCAGGTCCAGACGCGGGTGGACGCCTCCCCCATACCCAGGCTTACGGTGATGGGGATCTCGGACGCCTCAAAGCGGCGCAGCATGTCCTCCTCGTCCATGGGGACGGTGAGGCCGGCGCGGCAGACCGGCACGCCGAGGAAGTCGATGTCCACGTGGCTCTGGTCGAAGGCGACGCCGCACTTGCCGGCCGCCATCGCCACGCGCCCCCAGTTGGCGTCGTGGCCGAAGATGGCCGTCTTCACGAGCGGCGAGTTGGCGATCGAGCGGGCCACGGCGTCCGCGTCGGCGTCCGTGGCGGCGCCGGTGACCGTGACGGTGACGAGCTTGGAGGCGCCCTCGCCGTCGGCGGCGATCTTGCGGGCGAGGTCCACGCACGCGGCGCGCACGGCGGCCGCCACGACCGGGTAGGCGAGGTGCGCGAGGTCGATCTTCTCGCCCCCGGCCGCACCCGTGGCGAGCAGGATGCAGGTGTCGTTGGTCGAGGTGTCCGAGTCCACGGTCACCTTGTTGAAGCTCTTGCCCACGGCGGCGGTGAGGGCCGCCTGGGCCGCCTCGGCCGTGAGCGGGGCGTCGGTGGCGAGCACCGCGAGCATCGTGGCCATGTTGGGCTGGATCATGCCCGAGCCCTTGACGAAGCCGCCCACGTGGACGGTCACGGGGCCGTCGGCGACCTGCGGGACCTCGCCCGCGAGCGCGACCTCCTTGGGCCGGGTGTCCGTGGTCATGACGGCACAGGCGGCGTCGTGAGCGGCCGCAGCGCTCGGGGCGAGCGCGGCGACGGCGGCCGGCACGCCGGTCTCGTAGGGCTCCCAGGGCAGCGGCACGCCGATCACGCCCGTCGAGCACACGAGCACGTCGTCGGCATCGCAGCCCAGCTCGGCGGCCACGCGCTCGCAGGCGCGCTCGGCGCAGGCCAGCCCCGGCTCGCCGGTGGCGGCGTTGGCGTTGCCGGAGTTGAGCACCACGGCGCGGGCGCACCCGTCCGCCGCGTGCGCGCGGCTCACCGTGACGGGAGCGGCGCAGAAACGGTTGGTCGTGAAGGTCGCCGCGACCGCGCAGGGCTCGTCGGCGGCCACGAGGGCGAGGTCGAGACGCTCGGGGTTTCTGCGAAAGCCGGCCGAGACGCCGGCGGCGCGCACGCCGGCTGCGGCGCAGATGCCGCCCTCGCAGGGGACGAAGCCGCAGGCCTCGGGCGCGTCGGGCGCCACGGGGACCGCAAGCGGTGAGAGATCGGTCATGAGGTTCTTCTCCGTGATAGGGGTGTCAGATGAGGGGCGCCGGGGCGAGAAGCCCTGCGGTCTCGGGAAGCCCCAGCACGATGTTGGCGCACTGGACGGCCTGGGCGGCCGCGCCCTTCCCGAGGTTGTCGATCGCGCAGGACGCGACGATCGTGCGTCGTCGGCGCGCGTCGAGCGCCACGCCCACCTGGGCGCGCGCCGTGGCGGCGACGGAGGCGGTGGCGGGCATCTGTCCCGCCGGCAGCGTCGTGACCAGCGGCTCGCTCGCATAGGCGCGCTCGTAGGCGGCTTGGACGTCCTCGGCCGTCACGTCGGGCGCCGCCTCCAGGTAGACCGTGGAGAGGAGCCCCCGCGTGAGCGGGGCCAGGTGCGGCGTGAAGACCACGGACATCTTGCGGCCCGCGACCTCGGAGAGCGTCTGCTCGATCTCCGGCGTGTGGCGGTGCTTGGCCACGCCGTAGGCCTCGACGGACTCGTTGGCGTGGCAGAAGTGGGTGCGCGCGTTGCAGCCGCGCCCGGCGCCGGAGACGCCCGAGATGGCGTCGGCGATCACGAGGTCGCCGGTCGCGATGCCGGCGGCGAGCGCGGGCGCGGCGGCGAGGGCCGTCGCCGTGGGGTAGCAGCCCGGCACGGCAACGAGCACGGCCTCGCCGGCGGCACGGCGCGCGGCGAGCGCGGTCACGCCGGCGCGGAAGAGCTCGGGCAGGCCGTAGACGGTGCTCGACAGGAGCTCCGGGCTCGTGTGCGGGGTGGCGTACCATGCCTCGTAGACGGCCGGGTCGTGCAGGCGGTAGTCGGCGGAGAGGTCGATCACGTGCACGCCACGCGCGAGCAGCTCCGGCGTGAGCGCCAGGCTCGCGGTGTGCGGCACGGCAAGGAAGGCGACGTCGGCGACAGCGGCGATGGCCTCCGGCTCGGGCAGCGACAGCACCACGTCGCAGCAGCCGGCGAGCGAGGGGTACACGGCGTCGAGGCGCGTTCCGGCCTCCTTGCGGTCGGTCGCCATGGCGAGCTCGAGCGCCGGATGCCCAAGGACGAGGCGGCACACCTCAATCCCCGCATAGCCCGTCGCCCCAACAACGCATGCCCGCACGCGCTCCATTGCGTCTACCTCCCCCGTTGTGGTCACACGCCCAAAATGGCACGCGCCCGGGACGCAGTCAAGAAGCCGTCACCTGCTTGTCACATGCGCCCGCAACCCGAGGTCCTTCTCGCCCTGCCGCCCGCGCCCCTCTCGCCCTGCCGGTCCCTCCCTCATTGAGTGTACGAGTTACAGCCGTTCAACTTCTAAGGAGGAGCCTGCCAACTGGGAAAACGCAAAGCAGGCCCCTGCCTAAAACTCCAAACTATGCCCTAACTCGTACACTCAACGAGAGCGCGTGCGTCAGGCGAGTAGATCGGCGAAGTCGACAAGGACCTCGCGGCGAAGCGCCGCCCGCGCGGACAGGAACTCGGCCGTCCTCGGCACCACCTCGCGGCCCAGCTTCTCCGCCACCGTGCGCGCGAGCGCGTCCGCACGCCGCGCTCCGGCAATCTGGGCGTAGGTCACAAACAGGACCTCCACGCCCATGCTCTGCAGCGCCAGCGCCCGATCCGCGTCCGAGAGGCGCCGGGGCTCCCCGAGATGAAACGTGCGGCTGTGGCACTCAACGTCAAGCGGTCGGCGGTCGGCCTCCCCCGCCCAGAAGAGATCGCATCGGCAGCTGCCCTGGCGCGCGATCTCCCGCGCCCGACCGGTCAGGGCAAGCGGCTCGTTGTGCGCGAAGCCGCCGAGTCCCTCGCCGCCCAGCTCGGGCGGCAATCCAAGCAGCATGCCGACCTGCGCCTCAAAGGGCGAGGCAGCGCTCGGCACCACAAGCTCTGCGGCGCGGGCGAGCGTCCTGCACCCCTTTCGGCGCGTCGCGCGGCGGGCCAGCGCACCAATCTCCGCCGGCGTCGTCGGGGCGGGGCGCGACCACACGTCGGTGAGGCGCCCGTCATCGTCAAACGCCGGCACCCACCCATCGACGATCGGAACGCCCGAGCCGACGTTCAGCTCCTCGATGAGCTTCGCGACTGACGCCGGGGCGCGATAGGTGGCAAACGTTCCGCAGAGCTCCGAGGCGGCGGCGACCAGGCGCGGGAGGGAGAGCGTCCGCGCAAGCTGGAGAAGGGTGAGCGCCGGTGAGGTCAGCGCGAGGTTGCCGTCGAGCGACCGAAGCTCCCCCTCGACGAGGGACGGCGCCATGACGTGGGGACGAAGGAGTCCGGAGGGGCGGCGTTCGGAGCGCGAGTCCACAAGAACGTCGACCGGGGCCTCAAGGCTTGCGATCAGCGTCCTCAGGCTGAGCAGGACTCCCCCGCCGACCTCGAGGGAGACGGCCGGCCCCGGCACGTGCTCCGCAGGGCCCAGAAGCCAGAGGCTCCGCTCCTGCATGAGGTCACCGCGAAACCCGATGAGGCGCTCCGGCGGGATGCCGAACCGCGTTCCCATAAACAGCGGGTTTGCGAGCAGGCGCACGAGCGGCGGGGTTCGCCAGACCGCAAACGCCGATGCGTCGCAGATGACCGCTTCCATGCCGCGCCCGTCCTTCTCGCCGTGTTCCCCCACGCGCTCGCCGCGCGCCCCTCACACGCTGAGTGTACGAGTTGCTTCACATCGGCTAAGTACAAATAAGGTGAACGCTATATCTATTCTTGTAAACGGTTAATG
>DXBZ01000086.1 GCA_019116265.1 Candidatus Olsenella stercoravium
CGCCGTGCGCTACGGCTACTATCGTCGCGTCGACGAGGTCATGGTCGTGGCCGTGATCGTGCTCGTCGTGATCGTCCAGGTGATCCAGAGCGTCTGCGACCTCGCGGCGCGCCGCGTGGACCACCGCACCCAGAACTAGCGGGCGAGAAGAACCCCTCGCCCCCCGTCTTCCGACTCCCAAAGGAGAACCGCCATGTCCCACAGCATCACCCGTCGCTCCCTGCTCTCCGCCACCGCCCTTCTCGCCACCGGCGCGCTCGCCGCGTGCGGCGGCTCCGGTGCCTCCGACGACGCCGCCTCCGAGGAGGCCTCCGCCACGCTCACCGTGGCCGCGAGCCCCAGCCCCCACGCCGAGATCCTGAACGACTTTGCCGCGCCGATCCTGGCCGAGCAGGGCGTCACGCTCGAGGTCAAGGAGTACACCGACTACATCCTGCCCAACCAGGACACCACCTCCGGCGAGGTCGACTGCAACTACTTCCAGCACCTCAACTACCTCAACAACTACAACGAGGAGAACGGGACCGACCTCGTGAGCGTGGGCAAGATCCACTTTGAGCCGATGGGCGTCTTTGCCGGCAAGTCGAGCGACCTTGCCGCCATCGCCGACGGCGCCACGATCACGATCCCCAACGACGCCACCAACGAGGGCCGTGCACTGCTGCTCCTCCAGGACCAGGGCCTGATCACGCTCTCCGAGGACGCCGGCATCACCGCCACCCCCAACGACATCGTGGACAACCCGCACAACGTGAACTTCATCGAGCAGGAGGCGGCCATGCTGCCCTCCACCCTCGCCGACGCGGACTTCTCGGTCATCAACGGCAACTACGCGATCGACGCCGGCCTCACCCTCGCCGACGCCGTGGCCCAGGAGAGCGCCGACTCCGACGTCATCAAGAACGAGTACGCCAACGTCATCGTGACCACGCCCGACAAGGCCGAGGACGAGAAGATCGCGGCGCTCGTGGCCGCGCTCACGACCGATGACTTCAAGGCCTACCTCGAGGAGACCTTTGGCGACTCCGTCCAGGCTGCCTTCTAGAAACCTTGCCTAAAAGGGGTCAGACCCCTTTTAGGCAAGGTCCCGTTCCAGATCGTCAGTGACGGCGGCGGAGGCTGAGAAGGACGGCGACGATGCCGAGCGCGGCCACACCCGTCACGGGCAGCGTGACGTCACCGGTCCTGGCGAGCGGCGCCTCCTCGCGTGCCTGCTCCACGCGGTCCTCGTCGTGCCCCTCGAGCCCCTCTGCGCCCCCGCCGTTTCTGTAGAGGTCGACGCGGGCGTCGTTGCCGAGCGTCGTGCCGGCGCGGTAGGCATCCGTGAGACGCATGTGGACCACGAGCGGGGCGCGCTCGGCGCCGCTCTCGGTCAGGTCCCCCGCATGGGTCGGCGCCACGTCGGCGACGTCGTCGCGGACGTCCTTCAGGTCGTCGCGGTCCCATCCGTCGCCGCGCGTCGTGAAGCCTGCCTCCACGCGCCCGTACTCGAGGCGGATTGCCGTCACCCGCTCGCCTGCGGCCAGGTCGAGGCCATCCACGAGAAGCTCGGTCGCCTCCGTGGCGCTCACGTCGGCCGCCCAGAGCTGCCAGCCCTCGTAGGAGAGCGCCCGTCCGTCGTCGCCGAGCGCCTCACGGTTGTCCTCCGAGAAGAGCCAGGGGTTCGCATGCCCGTCGGAGAGCGTGGCGTTGGCCCCGCTCCCGTCGACGAAGCCAGCGTCGGTGAGGTTGGTCTGGTACCAGACGTTGAGGAGCCCGTCGTAGTCCCCGCTCGCCACCGGCGTGGTTATGCCGGTGAGCTCGGCGAGGCCGTCGGACGCCGCCGCGAGGTCGTCGGTCACGGTGAACTCGTCGACCCAGGTCGAGCTGGTGCTTCGTGCGTTGACGGAGTAGTCGTAGCCTCCGACCTCCGGGTCAGCGACCTCCTGGCGCTTGTCGACGCCGCCGCCGACCTCGATCGGCTCGTCGTACATGATCACGGTCTGGACCTCGCCGGTCGCGGCGACGGAGAACTCAACGGCGCTCGCCTCGTCATAGGCGTGCGGGGCCATCTCCTCCACCAGCGTGTAGGTACCGGCGGGCAGCGCCTCCATGAGGTGGGGCTCCTCCGTCGAGACCCAGCTCTCCACCACGTCGCCCTCGGCGTCGAGCACGCTGAGGTGCGCGCCCGGCACCTCCTCCTCGGTCGTGATGTCACGCTTCGAGAGCATGACCTTGGTGAAGTCGTCCTCCACGGCAAGCCCCAGCGTGTCCGCGCCCTCGATTGTGCCCAACTCGTCGACGGTGAAGGTAAGCGCCTCGCCGCTCACGAGGTAGCCGCCGGGGGCCTCGACCTCCGCCAGGTGGTAGGTGCCGGGGACGAGATGACGCAGCGCGATCGCGCCGCTCTCGTCGGTGGTGACGAGCGTCCTCTCGCCCTCGGCCGGGACCCCGCCGTCCTTCTCGCCCGCCTCGTCCCTCCAGAGCGCAAAGGTGGCGCCCGGGAGCGGCTCACCGGTTACGAGGACCGTCTTGTCGAGCGTCACGGTCGTCGGCTGGTTGACGGCGTCGACGGACGCGGTGACCATGGCGGTGCGGTCGCTCTCGTAGGTGAGTGTGAACTCGTGCGGCGTGGCATCGAGCGCATGCCCCGCCGCAGGCGCGGTCTCCACGAAGGCGTACGTGGCGCTGCCCGACCCGAGCGGCAGCCCCTCTGCGGTGGCCGTGCCGTCCTCACCCGTGGTCACGTGCGCCACGACCTCGCCCGCGACCGCCTGCGCGGTGCCGTCGGGGGAGACTATGTCCTGGCGCGCCACGACGTCAAACTCCGCTCCCGCGAGCGTCTCGGGACAGCCCTCGTCGCAGGTGCCGACCCCGGTCTCCCACGCGCCCGTCGCGCAGCGCTTGGTGATCGTCGCCGAGCCGGTGGCCTGGTCGTCGGCAAAGGCGACCACGCTGATCGGTGCCACGTCGGGGGAGTTCTCTATGGTGACGGTGAGGTCCTGGCCGGCAACGAGGTAGGGCGCTGCGGCCGCGACCTCGCGGATGAGGTAGGTTCCCGGCTTGAGTCGCCCGGGGAAGGTGACGCGCCCCGAGTCATCGGTGGTGAACTCGCTGATCTCCTGGTGGTTGGGGTACCACACGTCCTGGGAGAGCGCGTTTCCCGCCTCGTCGAGCAGCTGGAACGTGAAGCCCGCCAGGGGCACCGGCTGGCCGCTCGCGGCATCGGTCTTGACCAGCTGGATGCGGGTCGCCACGAAGTCGTTGTCCACGATGTAGTGCAGCGTGGCGCCGTTGACCATCTGCTCGGGGGTCACGGACCACTCCGGCGCCGGCTGGTAGCCCTCCGGCGTGGTCGAGCCCACCTCGCGCACCACGTAGCCGCCCCGGTCGTAGGGAAGCGCGCCGAGCACGCCGTCGGGTCGCTCGCCCGCGCCAAACCAGCCGCCCGCCGTGGTCGCAAAGCCCTTCTCGTCCGTGGTGAGGGTCGCCACGACCTCGCCGGTGGTGCCCGACACGATCTGGAACTGCACCCCGGCGGCCGGGTCCTGCAGGCCCGAGCCCTCGGCCCCGGTGTCGCGGTACTTCACGAGGTCCAGGTCAAACGCTATGACGTGCTCGTCGAAGTCCCCCACGGGCTCGAGCTCCATGACGCCGCCTGCCGGCATGCCCTCGGAGCCGACGTGATACTCGTGCACGGTGGGGTCGAGGCGGTAGCCCTCGGGCGCGCGCGTCTCCGTGACGCTCACCGCGCCAAAGGGAAGCGTCGAGAAGTACGCCCGCCCTTCGGCGTCGGTCGTCGCCGTGTGCGCGTTGCCGTTGGCGTCCACGACCGTGTACTCGGCGCCCTCCAGCGTGGCGCCCGCCTGGGCCGCGCCGAGGGTCGCGGAGTCGCGCTTTTGGACCGTGAGCTCGAGCGTGCCGGGCTCGTCGGCGAGCTCGACGGCCGCGTCTCCCGAGCTCGTCGTGAACTCGACGCGCTTCTCGCTCAGAACGTAGCCCTGCGGGGCGGAGGCCTCCACGGCGTAGTAGCGCGTGTTGGGCCTGAGCTCGCAGCTGGCGGTGCCGTCCTCGTCGGTGGTCACGGTTGCCACCTTGGCGTCGCCGTCCGCCTCAAAGATGTCGTAGGTGGCGCCGGCGCAGGAGTACTCCTCGTTGCCGTCCGTGAGCGTTGCGTTGGCGGAGACCTTGGTGAAGCGGACCTCGACGTAGGGGTTGTACTCAAAGGTCACGACGGTCTGCGACCGGCGGCCCTCGTGCCACATCGAGTTGTTTCCGGTGTCAAACTGGAAGATCTCGAATCCGGCGGGCACGTCAAGGTCGTCAATCGCCACCCCGACGGCGCGCTCGTTCTCGACGGCCCCCGTGCTCCCGTAGGTGTAGCCGAGTATGTTCCAGCAGAACCACGCCTTGAACCGGGCCGAGGTGTTCCTGAGCGCGACGCTGCCGTCGCTCGTGATGCGGTCCGAGACGAGTATGTGCGTGTAGGCGTAGAACTCGTCGTCGGTGATCTCGCTCCCGTCCCAGTCTTTGCCCGTCTCGAAGCGCCGTCCGTCGCCGTCCGTCCCCCCGATGTGGCTGCGCCAGAACTCCGCGTCAAACTCCGGTCCGCCGTAGCCGTGGAACAGGATGCGCTCGACGCTGGAGACGGGCCAGCGCCAGCCGTCGTGCTCGTGCGTCTCGACGCTCTGCCGGCGGTAGTAGCCCGCCTTGGGCGGCTCGTTCTCGGGGTCGGCGCAGTAGGCGACCTCCCCGTTCACGCTCATGCGGGCCGTGTTCATGGTGCCGAGGCCGCCATACCAGATGGGGTTTCCCACCGCCAGGTAGAGCAGGTCGCCGTTTTGCGTCTCTGCGGCAGAGGCGGTGCCGCCGCCGAGGCCCAGCGCCGTCTGCAGCAGCAGCGCGGCGGTCAGGAGCAGCGCGAGAAGCGGTCGCATGCGCCGCCGACGCCCCGCGCGCGACCTCCCTCTCCCTGCCCTTGCGTGATTGCTCGTGCTGCCGCGCCCGCGCGCGGCGTCCCTTGCGTGCTCCATGTGCCCTCCTCGTCTCGTGGGTGGGCGGAGAGCCTAGCATGCGGACCCTTCCACGAATCTGCCTCAGGCTGTCACGAGTCTGCAGGGTCAGGTCAGCGCGTTGCCGCAGGGATTTGGTTCCAAGTTTTGTCGGCCGGCGGTCGCGTTGCGGCCGCCGGCGCGCCGGGTTGCGAGGGGTTCGGAAAACGGGTGGTTCGAGCTGGTCTGGGCTGGTCGTTTTGCGGGCGTCCTTGCGCGCCTGGGCTAGTTGTCGCTGCGGGAGAAGCCGTTGCGCATCCTCATGCTGGCCTCGTAGAGGACCTTGCCGAGCAGGTCATCCGTCTCGCGACGGCACTCGTCGGCGATGCTCTGGTTGCAGGCCTCGAGGTCGCCGTTCTCGACGTCGCACTCCCGCACCAGGGCGGCGCAGCGGCTCGTGAGGCGCTCCTGGTAGCGCTCGACGTGCGGCAGGCATGCGGCGTACGCCGCGTCCGCGAGCGCCGCCACGAGGCGGTTGGCCCAGTAGAAGCTGTCCGTGGTGACCCGGGTCGTGGTGTCGGCGAGGTAGCCGGGCGTCTCGGTCACGCCGGCGTAGAAGGGCACGAGCGCGTTGAAGACATTGCTGCCGAGCGAGACCCACTGCAGGGCGGCGCGGCTCGCGTCCACGTACGGACGCAGCTGCAGCACGGCGAGCTGGCAGTTGCGGTTGATGCCGATCGGACGGTAGATGCCGCGCGTCGAGGCGGGGCCGTTGCCGTAGGGGTCGTAAGGCGTGCCCTGGTAGTGCAGGGAGAGCACATACTTCACGTCCTCGATCGTGATCTTGCGCTCCGGCTCGCGGCACCACTGGATGCAGTTGCTCTCGGGGCCAAAGTCGGCGCCCGGCTCGGCGCTCTCCCAGGGGCCGGCGTGGGGGCTGAGGAAGCGCTGCATGTCCCAGGCCCGCGGCGTGTTGTAGACGTGGTCGGCGTCGGAGCGGCTGCCGAAGGCGTCGCGTGGGTTGAAGTGGTCGCCGGAAACGCCGAGCGTGAGGTCGAGGTGGTTGGCGGCCATCCACTCGCGCAGGTCGGCGGAGCAGAGGTGCTCGCGCTGCTCCCCAAACGCGTCGGCAAGGTCAAAGTCGTCGATGCCGAGCTGGTTGGGCATCGTGACGTAGGAGTCGTCCGGGACGCGGCGCGCGATCCAGTGGTGGCCGCCCACGGTCTCCAGCCACCAGATCTCGTCGGCGTCGGAGAAGGCGATCCCGTTCATCTCGTAGGTTCCGTAGCGCTCGAGCAGCTCGCCGAGGCGGAACACGCCGTCGCGGGCGCTCTTGGCGAAGGGCAGCACGAGCGTGACCATGTCCTCCTCGCCGATGCCGCCGAGGCGCTCGGGCTCAAAGCCCTCCTCGCCCTCCGTTCCGCGGGCGGCGCGATACTCCACGAGCGGGTCGGCGGCGAGTACGCGCTCGTTGGAGGTCAGGGTCTCAGTGGCGCTCATGCCCACGTTGCGGGCGTTGAAGCCGGCGGCCTCCCAGAGCCCCTCGCGCAGGTCGGCGTTGGGCATCGCGGTGTAGCGGGTGCCGCCCTCGGGCAGCTCGATCTCCAGGTGCGAGAGCACGCTCTTGTAGACGAAGCCGGCCTCGGGGGCCTCGCGCGCGACAAAGCGCTTGGCCTCAAACTGCCCGCCGGGGGAGTCCTCGTTGCGGGCGACTATGGTGGAACCGTCGTAGCTGGCCTTCTTGCCAACAAGGATGGTGGTACAGGGCATGGTGCCTCCTTCTTTGACGCGACGTCCGCAGTTTTGCTCGCCAACATAGTAGCGCGGATGCGCAATAATAGACGGGTTTCCAACGTATAGAGAGGCTGCCCCACATGTCGATGAAGTTCAAGCGTCTCCTGCCCATCCCCAAGGACATCCGTGCCGAGATGCCGCTCTCCGCCGAGATGGCCGAGCGCAAGGCCTCCTTCGATGCCGATGTCACCCGCGTCCTGCGCGGCGAGGACGACCGTCTGCTGCTCATCATCGGCCCCTGCTCGGCCGACCGCGAGGACTCCGTGCTCGACTACGCAGCCCGTCTGGCCAAGCTCGCCGAGACCGTGCGCGACCGCCTCGTCGTGATCCCGCGCGTCTACACCAACAAGCCGCGCACCAAGGGCACCGGCTACAAGGGCCTGCTCCACAACCCCAACCCGGAGGCTGCCGACGACCTGCTCGAGGGCGTCAAGGCCATTCGCCGCATGCACCTGCGCGTGGTGGAGGAGACCGGCCTCTTCACGGCCGACGAGATGCTCTATCCCACGAACTACCAGTACCTCATCGACGTGCTCGCCTACATCGCGGTGGGCGCGCGCTCCGTGGAGAACCAGGAGCACCGCCTCGTGGCCTCCGGCGTCCCCATGCCCGTGGGCATGAAGAACCCCACGGGCGGCTCCACCGACGTGATGCTCAACTCCATCTACGCCGCCCAGCAGCCCCAGACCTTCATCTTCCGCAACTGGGAGGTCTCCACCACCGGTAACCCGCTCGCCCACGCCGTGCTGCGCGGCTACGTGGGGCTCGACGGCATCAACTACCCCAACTACCACTACGAGTACCTCGAGCGCCTGGCCGAGAAGTACACCGCGTCGAGCTTCGAGAACCCCGCCGCGATCATCGACTGCAACCACGACAACTCGGGCAAGCGCCCGTTCCAGCAGATCCGCATCTGCCACGAGGTGCTCGACTCCATGAGCCGCTCGGACACGATCCGCGGCCTCGTGCGCGGCTTCATGGTGGAGTCCTACCTCGTGGATGGCAACCAGCCTGTGGGCGGCACCACCTACGGCCAGTCCATCACCGACGCCTGCCTCGGCTGGGACAAGACCGAGCGCCTCGTGAAGGAGATCGCCGAGCGCGCGTAGGCCGCCTCGACCTACCTCCCGCGCTCGGCCCGACGCCGGGCGCGGGCGAGAAGCGCCACCTGCCGCAGCTCCCTGGCACGGGTGGCATCCATGGCCTTGACACCCTTGAGCGGGTAGTCGATGCCGAGCTTGTCGTACTTGACCTTGCCCATCGTGTGGTAGGGGAGAAAGTCCAGTCCGACGACGTTGTCCCAGTTGCCGATGATGCGCCCGACCTCGGCGCACTCCTCCTCGGAGTCGGTGAGGCCGGGGACCACCACGTGGCGCACGAGCGTGGGGATGCCGCGCCGCGCGAGCTCGTCGCCCAGTTCGAGGGCGTGGCTCGCGGGCAGGCCGCAGAGCGTCTCGTGCAGCGCGGGATCAGAGGTCTTGATGTCGAGAAGGACCATGTCGGTGTCATCGAGCAGCGCGGAGAAGCGCTCGGCCCGCTCGGCCGAGAACGTCGCCGCCGAGGTGTCGAGGCAGGTGTGGATGCGGCCGGCGGGCGCGGCGTGGGCGGCACGGAAGAGGGCGGCCACGAAGTCAGGCTGCGCCATCGGCTCGCCGCCCGTCACCGTGATGCCGCCGCGCTTGTAGAAGGGGCGGTTGCGCTCGAACATCTCGAGCAGCTCCCTGACGCTCTTCTCGGTCCCCTTGCCAAACTCCCAGGTGTCAGGGTTGTGGCAGTACTGGCAGCGCATCGGGCAGCCCTGGCAGAACACGACGAACCGCGTGCCGGGGCCGTCCACCGTCCCAAAGCTCTCGGTGGAGTGCACCCTCCCGACCACGTCAACGTCACGAGCGCGTCCCTCGGCATCCACAGTCACATCCGCACCTTCCACCCGCACCTGTCACAGCACCATGATAGACAGAGCGGGCCGGGAAGTTGCTCCGCAGAGTGCTTAACGCTTACAGCGCTCAGGAACTCTGCTGCGCAACATCCCGGCCCGCTCCCTAACAGGTCAGGTGGACCTTACATCGCCTCGTGGAAGGTACGGGAGATGACGTCGTCCTGCTGCTTCTTGGTGAGGGAGTTGAACTTCACCGCGTAGCCGGAGACGCGAATGGTCAGCTGCGGGTACTTCTCGGGGTGGGCCTGGGCGTCAAGCAGGGTCTCCTTGGTGAAGACGTTGACGTTGAGGTGGTGACCACCCTCCTCGACGTAGCCGTCGATCATGTTGACGAGGTTGTCGACCTGCTCGGGAGCAACGGTAGCGCTCATGTGAGTTCCCTTCTCGTGTGGGTCGCCCCCTCCGGGGCGACCCTTCCTGTCTCTCACAGTGTATCCGATAAATGACACTAAACAACTGTCATTTATCGAATCCTCCGAACGGACTAGCAGCAGCCGCAGTCGGGGGCGGGGTTCTCGATCTGGATGTCCACGTCAACGCCGAGGGCGTCGAGGTCGAGCTCGCCGAACATGACCTCGCCGTCCTTGCCGAGGGCGTTCGGGACGATCGAGAACGTGTTGGAGATGCCGTCCTGGGCGTCCTTGAACGGCAGCTTGGCGACGGAGGCCAGCGAAGCGACGGCGCCGTGGGTGTCACGACGGTGCATCGGGTTGGCGCCCGGGGCGAAGGGCTCGCCGGCGCGACGGCCGTCGGGCGTGTTGCCGGTGGCGTTGCCGTAGACGACGTTCGAGGTAATCGTGAGGATCGAGGTCGTCGGGACGGAGTTGCGGTAGGTGTCGGTCTCGCGGACGTACTTCATGAAGACCTCGACCACGTCGTGGGCGATCTGGTCCACGCGGTCGTCGTCGTTGCCGTACTTGGGGAAGTCGCCCTCGACCTCGTAGTCGGTGACCAGGCCGGTCTCGTCGCGGATGACCTTGACCTTGGCGTACTTGATCGCGGAGAGGGAGTCGGCCACGACGGAGAGGCCGGCGATGCCCGTGGCGAACCAGCGGTGCACGTGCTCGTCGTGCAGGGCCATCTGCAGGCGCTCGTAGCAGTACTTGTCGTGCATGTAGTGGATGATGTTCAGCGAGTTGACGTAGACCTCGGCGAGCCACTGCATCATGTCGCGGTACTTGGACACGACGTCGTCGTAGTCGAGGTAGTCGCCCTCCACCGGACGGAACTTCGGGCCGACCTGCTCGCCGGTCTTCTCGTCACGGCCGCCGTTGATGGCGTAGAGGAGGCACTTGGCGAGGTTGGCGCGGGCGCCGAAGAACTGCATCTCCTTGCCGATGCGCATCGAGGACACGCAGCAGGCGATCGCGTAGTCGTCGCCGTGGTAGACGCGCATGAGGTCGTCGTTCTCGTACTGGATGGAGCTCGTGGTGATGGAGATCTTGGCGCAGTAGCGCTTGAAGCCCTCGGGCAGGCGCGTGGACCAGAGCACCGTGAGGTTGGGCTCGGGGCTGGTGCCCATGTTCTCCAGGGTGTGCAGGTAGCGGAAGGCGGTCTTGGTGACCATGGAGCGGCCGTCGACGCCCATGCCGCCGAGGGACTCGGTGACCCACTGCGGGTCGCCGGAGAAGAGCTCGTTGTACTCGGGGGTGCGGGCAAACTTGACCATGCGGAGCTTCATGACGAGGTGGTCGATGATCTCCTGCGCCTCGGCCTCGGTGATGACGCCGTTCTTGAGGTCGCGCTCGGCGTAGATGTCCAGGAACGTGGAGTTGCGGCCGATGGACATGGCGGCGCCGTTCTGCTCCTTGACCGCAGCGAGGTAGCCAAAGTACAGCCACTGCACGGCCTCCTGGAAGGAGGCGGCGGGCTTGGAGATGTCAAAGCCGTAGATCTTGCCGAGCTGGTTGAGCTCCTGCAGGGCACGAATCTGCTCCGCGAGCTCCTCGCGGTGACGGATCGTGGCCTCGTTCATGGTCTTCTGGGTGCCGGCGTGCTCGGCCTTCTTCTCCTCGATGAGGCGATCGACGCCGTAGAGGGCCACGCGGCGGTAGTCGCCGATGATGCGGCCGCGGCCGTAGGCGTCGGGCAGGCCGGTGATGATGTGGCTGTGACGGCAGGCGCGCATCTCGGGCGTGTAGCAGTCAAAGACGCCGGCGTTGTGGGTCTTGCGGTAGTTCGTGTAGATGTTCACGATCTCCGGGTCGACCTCGTAGCCGTTCTGCTTGCAGGCGGCCACGGCCATGCGAATGCCGCCGTTGACCATGAGGGCGCGCTTGAGGGGCTTCTCGGTCTGCAGGCCCACGATCTTCTCGAGCGGCTGGTCGATGTAGCCCGCAGGGTGGGAGATGATCGTGGAGACGAGGTCGGTGTCCATGTCGAGGACGCCGTTGTGCTCGCGCTCCTGCTGGAAGAGGTCCATGACCTCGTCCCAGAGCTTGACGGTGCTTTCCGTGGGGCCGGCGAGGAAGGACTCGTCGCCGTCGTAGGGGGTGTAGTTCCTCTGGATGAAGTCACGGACGTCAATCTCGTGCTCCCAGTTTCCGCCGACAAAGCCGGCCCATGCCTCCTGCTGACTCACTGCTCACGCTCCTTTTTCGAGAACGGTCGTTGTGCTGCCGCCGGGTAACGGCACACCCCAACCTACCAGAGTTGGGCTCCCGTGTGGGCGACAAAAGTTAGCTTGGGCTGAAAAGTTGAGATGCCACAACATATTGTGGTCTCGCCCAGAAACGTTCGCAACCCGTGGGGGCTCAAAGTATAGTACGAACGGGCGACAAGAACGACGACGATTGCTGCGCAAGAATTCAGCCGCAATACGGACCGCACGGATTTGCGCACAGAAAAGCGCTCCGTTTACGGGCGAGGCACGCTCACGGAGCGGTCTGACCCAACGAATCCTGCGGAAACGTCGTCCTTCTCGCCCCTGATGGCGCGTTTCTCCGTAAACAGAGCGCTTTTCTAAGCGCGTTTTGGCCGCAATCGTATCTGGCCCAATTTCCTGCGCGCCCACGGTACCAACCGAACGGGCGAGAAGGGCGAACGGGGAAAGCCGGGCGGCTACTGCTCCTGCTCGTGGCGCTCGCGGATCGCGGGGAGGATGCGCTTGACGACCCAGAAGACCACCGCGACGACCACGATGGCGATGATGACGTACTTGACCACGTCGGAGACCCACTCGGCCTGCTCGGTGACCGTCTCCCAGGCGCTTCCGGCGGCCGCGCCGAGCGAGCAGAGGATCGTGTTCCACACGGCGGAGCCGAGGAGCGTGTAGAGCGAGAAGCGCACGACGTTCATCTTGGCGGTGCCGGCGGGGATGGAGATCAGGCTGCGCACGACGGAGATGCAGCGGCAGATGAGGACCGTGATCTGGCCCTTGCGGTCGAACCAGTCCACGGCGCTGGAGATGTCCTCGGGCTTGAAGCCCAGAAGGCGCATCGGGCGCGTGCCAAAGAACGTCATGAGGCGCT
>DXBZ01000087.1 GCA_019116265.1 Candidatus Olsenella stercoravium
GGGCGGGGAGCGACAGCGCATCTCCATCGCCCGCGCGCTTCTCAAGGACGCGCCGATCGTGCTTTTGGACGAGGCCACGAGCTCGCTCGACCCCGAGAACGAGACGCTCGTGCAGGACGCCGTGAGTCGCCTGTGCGCCGGAAAGACGGTGCTCGTGATCGCGCACCGGCTGCGCACCGTGGCGGGAGCCGACCAGATTGTGGTGCTCGACGGCGGCCGCGTGGCAGAGCGGGGTACCCACTCCGAACTCATGGCAGCTGACGGCCTCTACTCGCGGCTCGTGCGCATTCAGCAGCAGAGCCTCGACTGGACCCTTTGATATGGACAGGCTCCCCGCGGGGAGCCTGGTCCTGTCTGCCCGCCGCCGCGTCGGGTGCCTCGAGCGGCGAAGCCTCCGTCACACCTTGAGCGACTGGAGGTAGGTCCTCTGCTCCGCCGCCACGCGCCTGCTCTCCCGTGCCTTCTGGAGCGCCTTGTTGTGCGTCCAGGAGTCAAGGGCGATCGGCCGCCGCTCGAAGAGGGGAAGCGTCGCCGCGGGCTGCTTGACGAGCGCGAACGAGAAGTACCAGGCGCGCGCCATGTTGATGTAGTACTCGGGGCGGTCGATGCCGGCGACGAGCATGAGCTGCTCGGGCTCGAAGGCGTCGTCCAGGAAGAGCGTCATGAGCTGTACCACCCCAAAGCGCACCGCGTATTCCGGCTCCGAGGCGACCCAGCCCCGGATGCGCTCGAGCACTCCTGGCAGGTCACGCCGGAAGGCGGGCACGCGTATGAGATCGCAGGTCGCCCAGTTGTCAACGTGCGGGAGAAACGCGTCGAGCAGGTCGAACGCCTCCTCGGGCGTCCCCGCCACGCGACCGATGAGCTCGCCGTGGAGGTTCATCTCGTCGTAGGTCTCGTGGGCGGGCGTGGCGAGAAACGCGCGGACGTCGTCCGGGCGCCCGCGAACGAGCCTCCTGGCGAGGGCGCGCAGGTCCGGCGTGCGCACGCCGAGGATGCGCCCCGTATCGACGGTGGGCACGAGCCGTCCCTGGAAGTCGCGGTATGCGGAGTCCGCAAGCGCCTCGAGCTCGCGGCGAATCCGCTCTGATGCCTCGTTCATTGACGCCTCCTTGCGCGTCTGCCCTTCTGCCCATGGTAGTGCCCGTCGCCTCGCGCCGGGACGTGCTCTGAGATTTTTCCGGGGCGACCGCTCATTCTCGTGCGGGGGAGCGTTAATAGGGATAGAGGGGGGTGACGCGCATGGACTGGTCCCGAGGGGGCGCCGACGAGGCGGAGCGCCTGGTGGGGGAGCACTACGCCGATGTGCTGCGCTACTGCCGCAGACACGCCCCGTCGGGGCTCGCCGAGGACGCCGCCCAGGAGACGTTCCTGCGCTTCGTTCGCGCCCGGGCTCGCTATCGGGAGCGTGGCAGCGCGCGGGCGTATCTCGTTACCATCGCACGCAACGTCTGCGCCGACATGGCGCGCAGCCGAGCCGTGGCGTGGGAGGAGCTGCCCGAGTCGCTCGCTGGCGAGGGAGAGCCGGGAGACGCCGACGATGCCCGCGACCTCGCGCACGCGCTCGCGCTCCTGCCCCGGGCCCAGCGAGAGGCGCTGGAGCTCCGCTACGGCCAGGGCCTCAGGGTGGGCGAGGTCGCCCTAGCTCTGGGCGTGAGCAGGTTCGCGGCGTCGAGGGCCATCTCCTCGGCGCTCGGGGCGCTGAGGGAGAGCCTGGATCCTTCCGGCGAGAGAGGGGAGAGCTGAGATGAGGGCACGGGAGAGGCACGCCCTGGAGGGGGCGCTGCGGGACCACTACCGAGCGGGAGAGGCGGCCGCAGCCGCGCCGCGAGCGCTCGTCGAGGCGGTCGCGCGCGAGCTGGCGCGTCCCGCGCGGCCAGGGCCGCTCGAGGTCGCCGCCGCCCAGGTGCGTCGCATCGGGGCTGCGGCGTGGGTGCTCCACGGGGCGCTCGTCCTTGTCGTCGCCGCGCTCGCGCTCTCGGGGGCTCCCGTCTCCTCCGCGGCGGGCGCGGTGGGGGCGGCCCTCGCGCTCGCCTCGCTCTTGGAGGTGACGCGCTCGCGCTCCAGCGGGATGGCGGAGCTCGAGGCCGCGTGCGCGGTCAACGCCCAGGCCGTCGCATGCGCCCGTGCGCTCGTGCTGGGTTGCGCGGACGCCCTCGCCCTGCTCGCGCTCGCCCTCGCCTCCGCAGGCGGGTCGGGTGCCTGGACGGTCCTCGCCCAGGCCCTCGCTCCCTACCTCGTGGCGTTCGGTGCCGGGCTCCTCGCCGCGCGGAGGGTCGCGTCCGCGGACGCGACCACGGCCGCCGTCGTGGCGGCGGTGGGGGTCTGCGCCTCCTGCGTTGCCCTGCGGGGGCTCTGCCCGGCGGCCTTTGTCCCGGCATCGGCGCTTGCCTGGTGGCTCGCCGCCACCCTCGCGCTCGCCTTCGCCACCCTCGAGGCGCGCTCCTGGCTCCGTGCCGCCGAGTCCGCCTTCGCCGACGCGCCCCTCGGCGCGGCATCGCTCTGACCCAGGAACGAAGGGAGAAGAACCATGGAACTGACGCTCGACCGGCTGACCCGCGAGTTCGGGCCCAAGATCGCCGTGGACCGCGTGAGCGCGACGCTCGCGCCCGGCGTCTATGGCCTGCTCGGGGCCAACGGCGCAGGCAAGACCACGCTCATGCGGATGGTGTGCGGCGTGCTGCGCCCCACCTCCGGCGAGGTGCGCTACGACGGCGCGCCCGTCGAGCGCATGGGCGACGCCTACCGCGCGCTTCTCGGCTACCTGCCGCAGGACTTTGGCTACTACCCCGAGTTCACGGCGCTCGACTTCATGGAGTACATGGCCGCCCTCAAGGGGCTGGCGCGAGGGGACGCGCGAGATCGCTCGCTCGCGCTGCTCGACCGCGTGGGACTCGCCGGTGAGGAGCGCAGGCGCATCCGCACCTTCTCCGGGGGCATGCGCCAGCGCCTGGGCATCGCACAGGCGGTTCTCAACGACCCCGAGGTGCTCGTGCTCGACGAGCCCACGGCAGGGCTCGACCCCAAGGAGCGCGTGCGCTTCAGAAACCTCATTGCCGGCTTCGCGCAGGACAAGATCGTCCTGCTCTCCACACACATCGTCTCGGACGTGGAGTACATCGCCGACGAGATCCTCATGATGCGCGCGGGCTCCGTTGTCCTCTCGGGCGCGCCCTCCGAGCTCGTTGCCGAGGCGAGGGGAAGGGTGTGGGAGGCCGTCGTTCCCGCCGGGCAGGCCGAGGCGCTCGAGGCCAGGCTCTGCGCGAGCAACGTGCACTACCTCGGCCCCGACCGCGCCCTCGTGCGCTACGTCGCAGACGAGCCGCAGGTCGCGGGCTCCTCGCCGGCTGACCCCACTCTCGAGGACCTCTACCTGTACGTGTTCCGCGACGCCGCGCCCGCCGCCCGCCCGCGCGAGCGTCGCGGCGCCCACCTGAAGGAGGTGCACCATGCCTAGGCTCATGCTGTTCGAGCTCAAGAAGATGCTTACGCGCCGCGTGGCGCTCGTGGCCAACGTCGGCGTCGTCGCGTTTCTCGTGGGGATAATGACGCTCAACGTGGTGCAGGCGAGGACCACGGACGCCTCGGGCGCGATCCTCTCGGGCATGGACGCCATCGCGCAGACCCGCCTGGAGGCCGGCGCGCACGCCGGCGCCATCACCCCCGAGCGCGCTGTCGCCGACATAGCCGCCTACCAGGAGCGGCTCTTCTCGCGGATCGACCGCGACGAGGTGACCCAGATGACGGGCTCGGCCGTCTACGACCTCATGTTCCAGAGCTTCTCCGACGAGGAGGTCTACGAGCTCTACAACCCGTACTGGAGCTGGCTGCTGAGGCCGTGGCGCCTCTCGGGTGAGGAGCCGGCCCAGACGGCGGCGCGCGTGACGCCCGAGATGGCGGCGGACTGGTACGGTGCCGTTGCCGGGCTGACCCAGGACGCCCTCGACGACGGACAGGCGGGCATGTGGGAGTACGGCCAGGCCGAGCGCGCCTACTGGACGGACAAGCAGGCCAGCGTCGCCGAGCCGATCGAGTACGGCTACGTGGGTGGATGGGAGAACATCATCAGCTGCGCGGCGTTTCTCGTCTTTGCGATCCTGGCGGTGTGCGTGACGCTCGCGTCCACGTTCTCCTTTGAGTACCAGTCCGGCGCCGACGCGGTGGTGCTCGCCACGAGGCGGGGGCGCTCCGCGCTCGTCGGCGCCAAGGTTGCGGCGGCGCTCGTGTACGCCACCGGCTACTTCGCACTCTGCGCGGCGGTCGTCGTGGGGTTCTCGCTCGTGTTCTACGGAGCGGACGGATTCTGGCTCTCCATGCAGAGCATGGCGCTCTCCTCTCCCTACCCGCTCACGGCGGGGCAGGCGGCGCTCGTCTTGGTGGGCCTCATGTACGTCGCGTGCATGGGCTTTGCGTGCCTCACGCTCGCCCTGTCCTCGCGCACGAGCTCGACCCTCTCGGTCTTCCTGACGGACGTGGTGCTCGTCCTGCTCACGGGGCTCGTGCCCTCGGGCGGCATCGGGGTCCTCGAGCGCGTGCTGGCGCTCTTCCCGCTCAACTTTGCCAACTTCAGCGTGCCCTTCTCGGCGCTCGAGTCCTACCCGCTGGGGCCCGTGGTGCTCGATCTGATTGGCATGGTTGTCGCGGTCTACGTCCTGGTCTCGCTTGTGTCGACACCGCTGGCGGCGCTCTCCTTCAGGCGGCACCAGGTGGCGTAGGCGGACGAACGAGGACGCCCTCGTCCCGGCCCCGCGCCTGCGGCGACTCGCCGTATACTGCGTGGGGTCGGGGCATGTCGAGAAGAACGCCGAGGAGGTCGCCGCCGCATGCGCACGCTCTACCTGGACGCCGACGCCTGCCCGGTCACGCGTGAGGCGCTCGCCTGCGCCCGCCGGGCTCGGGTCCCCGTCGTCATCGTGGGCAACACCACGCAGAACCTCGAGCGCCACGTCCGGCGCGACGACCCGCGCGACGCCGCACACGCCCGCGGCGGTGACGCGACGCACCCCGGGTTCTGGGTGGACGTGCTCGACGTCTCCGTTGGCGCCGACAGCGCGGACTTTGCCATCGTGGAGCGTCTGCAACCGGACGACGTGGTGGTCACGCAGGACATAGGCCTCGCCAGCATGGTGCTGGGGCGCGGCGCGGCGGCCATAGGCGTGCGCGGCCGCGTGTACTCGAGGGCGACGATTGACATGGACCTCTTCATCCGTCACGAGGAGAAGAAGGTCCGTCGCGCCGGTGGGCGCACGCGCGGTCCGGCGGCCTTCACGGACGAGGACCGCGAGCGGTTCTCGCGCAACCTCGCGGAGCTCTTGCGGTAGGGACAGAGGTCTCGTTCTGCGTCATTCGCGCCGCCGCGACCCCGCTCCTCATTCGCGGGCTGGGTACAATGACGGAAACGACCTCTCCGAGGAGGCGAGCATGACGACTTCCCTCTAGCCGATCAGCCTGACAGCAGCGCGGGCCACGCCCTGGCATCGCCGGGACGGTCTCGTGTGGCCCGCAATCGGAGAGAGGTGGCCCCATGGCCAAGAGCGAAGCTTCTGCCACGACGTATCTTCCCGTCCCGTTCTCACAGGCCCGCAGCGTCGCGGTGCGGGTGCTCACTGCCCCCGAGCTTGCCGGAAGGGCCTTTCTCGAGGGAGGGCTCGTTCCGTGGGTCATCTCCGGGCGAGAATCGGGACGACTCCATGGCGACGTTGACGTCTCGGTCCGCCTGGCGGACATGCCCGTCGTTCGAGCGTGGCTCGGCGCCGAGGGGCTGTACGACCCTGCGCTCGACTCGCTCAACCTGTCATGCAACGAGAGCCGTGCCGATTTCGGAACCCACGCGCTCGTCGACGGCGTGCTCGTGAGCTTCTGCCCCTACTTCTTCGAGGGCGATGAGCTTCACCAGCGCAACGCCGCGCTGGAGGCGACCGATGGCTTCGACGCCCTACTCGAGGCGGTCGTCCCCGGCGTCGCGGAGAGCGACCGATTCGAGGTGCGCGTGCTGCCGGGAAACCTCTCCATCGGCTGCGCCACGCTCGAGTCCGTCCGCGCCGCCAAGACGGCGAGCGGGCGCGAGAGGGACGCGCGCGACGTTGCCGAGATCGATCGCATGGGGTGTGACCCCGAGCGCTGTGCCCGCGTCGCGGCCGCGTACGCGTCCATGCGCATCGACTGCGTGGCGCACGGGGAATGAGGCGCTCGTAGACCTCGTCACGCTCTTCTCGGCTTCGATGCCTTGGGTGGAACATGAGGAGTCACATTACGTACAGAGCAAACATTTCGCGCTTTCGGGCACTCACCTGATGTTCGGGGGAATCCCCGCGTCTGTGCCCACGACCTGTTCATCCCTTTGACTGTTGTCCGCTCTCGATGAACGCGATCAGCTCCTCGAGGTCGTCGAAGTCGTCGTAGTCGCCGACGACGCCCTCGCGGTGGTAGGAGACGCCGGCTGCCTCGTTGCGCTCGAGGCAGTCCAGAAGACGTCCCTCGCCGAACCTCCGGGCGAACTCGGTGAACGCACGGGGCTTGATCTTGGCGAGAATCCCCCTGCGACAGGGCTCGGCGCACTCATAGCAGTGGGAGAGCCCCTTTGCCGCGGAGCACGCCCGCACCTCGCAGGTGGCGGCGTCCGGGCACGACCCAGAGTCGCAGCCGTCGCACCCCTCGCTCTCCGAGCACAGGCAGCAGGCAAGCCCACAGCGCGCGATTCCCAGCTCTCGTCTCATGGGTCATCTCCCTCTTGTATACGAACAAATGTTCCTCTACACTGATGCTATCACACCCTGAGGAGCGGAGGCCAGGATGGCGTACGACTTCAAGCGCGAGTTCCGTGACCTGTACCAGCCCAAGGCGTATCCCTCGCTCGTGGACGTGCCGGCAATGACCTTCGTCGCCGTCGCGGGGACGGGCGACCCAAACGAGGAGGGCGGCGCGTACGCACGCGCCATGGAGCTGCTCTACGCGTTCTCCTACGCCGTGAAGATGTCCAAGAAGGGAAGCTGGCGGCCCGAGGGCTACTTCGACTATGTGGTGCCGCCGCTTGAGGGGTTGTGGTGGGGCGGCGAGGGCGCCTTCGACGGGGCGTCTATCAGCGACAAGAGCGCCCTCTCGTGGGTCTCGCTCATCCGCCAGCCCGACTTCGTGACGCCAGACGTGTTCTCGCGGGTCTGTGAGACGGTTGCCGAGAAGAGGCCCGTGCTCGCCGGGGCGCTCGCATCCGGTGACCTGCGCCTCGTTTGCTTTGCCGAGGGCCCCTGCGCACAGGTCATGCACGTCGGCCCCTATGACGACGAGCCTGCCACGATCGCCGCCCTCTCCTCGTTCATTGCCGAGAAGGACCTCGTGACGGACATCGCCGAGGGAGGGGAGTCGCCCGAGGGGCATGCAGCGACGCGAGCCTTTGACCCCGAGGCCCTTCTCGCCACGCTCTGCGCCGACGGCGCGGTGCCGCCTATTCGCCTCCACCACGAGATCTACCTCGGGGACCCGCGCAGGACCAGCCCGGAGAGGCTCAGGACGGTGATTCGGCACCCGGTGCGGGAGCGGTAGCACGGGCGCGCTCAGACGAGCAGCTCGATGACGACGACAAACACGGCAATCGCCGCCACGAAGAGGGCGACGAGGCCCCACGAGCGCGGATTGCCCCAGTTCATCGCCCAGCCCACGCCAAAGCGTCGGGGCACCACGACGGAGGGGTCCTCTCGATTGAGGTAGAAGACGCCGAGGCGCCACCGCGCGTCGTCGTCAAAGTCCAGCTCGCCGGCAGCCCCCATGCGGCGCAGGAGGCGCGAGCCCGCCTGGCCGTACACCAGCGAGACGCCCACGTTGGGCACGATGGCCGCCACGCAGATCACGAGCAGCGCGACGATTGACTGCCCCGGCGTCACCACGCCGGCAAACGAGAGCGGCATGAGCGCGATGGCCGTCACGATCACGAGACCGGTGACGAGCAGGGTCAGGCTCTGTGCGCGCACGAACATCCCGTAGGCGAGCGCGGACGCCGTGGGGCTCTCCGGTGCGACCGGTCGGCGGCTGCGCAGCATCTGCCAGTGCGCCGCGGCAAAGGAGAGGGCGAGAAACGCCTGCACCGCCACCGGTAGCACGATGACCTGCCAGCCCTTTGCCAGGTAGTTGTCCGGTACGCCGGCGGCGTCAAAGTGCACGGGCACGGGGTCCGGCATGGCGGGGTAGAGTGCCACGGTCACGGCGAGCGTGGCCAGGATGACGGGCAGGTAGAGGAGGTTCCAGGTGAGGGGGAGCGGCCTAGGCACGTTCTTCTCGGCCGCGCCCGCCACGGCGGCGGTGCGCATGCCGCGCGCCTCCCATCCCTCGTCGCGCTTGATCGCCCGCACGCGCGAGCGAAAGACGAGCATGAGGAGAAACCCGGCGAGCACGGGCACACAGGCCAGGGCGGACAGGACGAGCGGGTCGGCGGCGAGCGAGAGCGCGTAGGTGCCCGCGGCGCACGCGAACGAGACGGCGAGAAGGACCACGAGGTAGACGCGCCGCATCCGAGCAATGCGCGGGTCCGCCTGGGCGGACTCGGGAACCGTGACGGCAAAGGCCTCACGGCGACGCGTGAGCCAGGGCACCACCGCGAGCAGGGATCCGGCGAGCAGGGTGACGAGCGCCATCGTGACGCCCGTGACCTGGGAGACGAGCTCAGCGGGCATGGTCGGCCTCCTCCTCCGGCAGGCTGGCGGCAACGCGCCCGGCTGCCTCGACAAACGCCTCGCGCGTGCCGCCGCTCGCCTTGAACTCCACCGCGAGCTTCTCGAGTACGGCCTCGAGGTCCGCCGCCCCCATGCCGGCCGCTGGGTCGGCAGGCGCGTCGGCGACGTAGGCCCCGCGTCGGCCGAGCATGATGACGTAACCCTCGTCGCGCAGCGTGGCATAGGCCTTGTTGACGGTGTGCAGGTTGATGCCTAGGTCCTCGGCGAGCGAGCGAACGGAGGGCAGGGCGTCGCCGGGGCGTAGCTCGCCCGAGGCGATGCCAGCGATGACGGAGTCGCGCAGCTGCAGATAGAGTGGGGTCTCCGAGAGCTTGTCGACCGTGATGACCGTGGTTGTTGCCTTCCGTGCGTGAAGGAATTGTGTTCTATCTGAACTATAGCAGAGTGCGTGCCAAAGGGGTATAGTACCCGCCAACTGTTATAGAGCAACTATAGCAGAGGCGTGCAAAGGGGACAGTCCCTTTTGCACATCCGAAGGAGGAGAGATGGAAAACGTGCTCGAGGTGCGTCACTTCCGGAAGTCCTACCGGGGCAAGGTCGCGGTGCGCGACCTCTCGCTCTCGGTGGCTCCCGGGGAGATCTGTGGCTTCATCGGCCACAACGGAGCCGGCAAGACCACGCTCATCCGCTCGGTGGTGGGCGCGCAGCCGCCCACATCGGGCGAGGTTCGCGTCTGCGGAATCGATGTCTGGCGGGAGCCCGTTGCCGCAAAGCGCCGCATGGCCTACGTGTCGGACAACCCCGACGTCTACGACTTCCTCACCGGCGCTCAGTATCTGGACCTCATCGCCGACGTCTTCGGCGTGGGCACGGAGGAGCGCCGGCGGCGCGCGGACGAGCTCGCGGGGCGCCTGGAGCTCTCTGATGCGCTCGGCGATCCCGTCTCCGCGTACTCCCACGGCATGCGGCAGAAGCTCGTGCTCGTGGGGGCGCTCCTGCACGACCCGGCGCTCCTCGTGCTCGACGAGCCCTTCGTGGGGCTCGACCCCTCGGCCTCCCACGAGCTCAAGGCCATCCTGCGCGAGCGCGCGGAGGTCGGGGGCGCGGTGTTCTTCTCGTCCCACGTGCTCGAGGTCGTGGAGCGGCTCTGCGACACCGTGGCGGTGATCCGGCGCGGCGAGCTCGTGGCCTCGGGCCCCACCGACGAGGTGCGCGGCTCGGAGTCGCTCGAGGATGTGTTCCTCGAGCTCGTGGACCAGAAGGACGGCATCGCCGTGGCGAGAAGGGCGAGGTGATGGCGATGTCCGATCTCGACTCCGCCCGCGCGCTCCGCCCGCTGCTCTCCCTCCAGGTGCGCTCGCTTCTCTATGGGCTCGGCGTGCAGCGCGGGAGGGGCCGCGCGCGGCTGCTGGGCGCCGCGGCGCTCGTCGCCCTCCTCGTCGTCGTGGCCGCCGGCTACCTGTGGGCGCTCGGGTCGGGCATGGTCGCCGCCGGCACCGCGGGCGTCATCCCCGCGCTCGCCGCGCTCGCGGGCTCGCTTGCCGCAGTGGCGCTCGTGTTCGTAAAGGCCCCGGGTACGGTCTTCGGCTGTCGTGACTACGACCTCGTGGCGGCGCTGCCGGTGCCGACGCACGTGGTGGTGGTCGCGCGGACGGCGCCGCTCTACGGCTTCGCCGCTGCGCTCTCAGCGCTGATGTCGACGCCGCTCTATGCTGCGTACTTCAGCGCGACGCCCTCGGGACCGGCGGAGGTCGCGACCTCGCTCGCCCTCTCCGTGCTGGCGCCGCTCGCGCCCGCGGCGGTGGCCACGCTCGCCTCCCTCGCGCTCGCGTCGGTGGCCGTGAGGTTCCGTCATGCGGGCGCGGTCCAGCTCGCCCTCTCGGCGCTGCTCGTCGCGGGCGTGGTCGCCGGGTCGCTCGCCCTCGGCCGTGCCTCGTCGGGAGTCGACGACGCGGCCGCCCTCGCCGCGATGGGCGACGCGGCGGGCGCGCTCTCCGCTGCGGCCTCGTCCGTCTACCCGCCCGCGGCATGGGCGGCTGCGGCAGTCCGCGAGGGGTCGGCTGCGGGCCTCCTCGCCTTCGCGGCGCTCTCGCTTGCGCTCCCTGCGCTCGTGACGCTGGCCCTCGCGGCCTGCTACCCGTCGGTGAACGCCGTGGCGACCTCCGGCCCCCGCCGCCGTGCGCGCCCCGTCGCGACCTCCCGCGCCGCCGCGAGCCCGCTTCGCGCCCTCACGATCAAGGAGCTCCGCCGCATCGGCTCCATGCCTTTCTACGCGCTGAACGACTGCGCGGGGCTCATCCTCATGGTCGTGGCTGCGGGTGCGATCGCCCTCTTCGGCGTGGATGCGCTCCTTGCCTCCGGGGTCATCAACGGTGCGCAGCTTGACGTGCGGACCGTCGCGGCGATGCGTGCCCAGGTCGACGCGGCCCTGCCGTGGGTCTTCGGGTTCTGCGGGGCGATGTCGCTCACGGCGGGACCCTCGGTTTCGCTCGAGGCGCGCGCGAGCTGGCTCATGCTCACGGCGCCGGTTGGCGTCGGGACCGTGCTCGGCTCCAAGCTCCTCGCCAACGTCGCGCTGGGCGGGGTCGCGGCGGCGGTCTGTGCCGTGGCACTGCTCGCCGGCGGGACGGCGCCGTTCCTGGTGCTCCAGTGCGTCGTGGCGGCCGTCGGCATGCTCACGGGCTTTGCCTCCCTTTCGCTCGCGATCGACGCCTCGCGGCCCAACCTCTCCTGGACGTCCCCCTCCGAGGTCGTCAAGCGCGGCCTGCCGGTCATGGTGGGGTCGATCGGAGGGGTGCTCGCGTCGTTCGGCCTCGCCTTCCTCTCGGTGATGGCCGCCGGCGCCCTCGGGCCCGCGGCGTCTGCCGCAGTCAACCTCGCCGCCCCGGCCGCCTGCGCGCTCGGCGGGCTCGCGTTCCTCCGTGCGGTCGCCCGCCGCGGGCTGCCAGGCCCCGGCTGGGGCGAGTGACGCCAGGCGGGAGGGGCCGTCACAAGAGGTCTCTCCGGCGGCCCCTCCCTTGTTGGCGCTTTGGCTGAGATGCGGTTCTGGACGAGCTGAGGAAGGGCCAGCCAACAACAACTTGATGCCGACGTAAACGCCTTGTTATATTCCGCGAAAGTGGGTAAGATACAAATCGATGGACCCGGGATGACCGCTGCTTGCATGTCACCGGGTCTAAAATTATATCTGGAGGAGCAATGCTCGAAGAGCCGACGTCGAACCCCTCGTCACAATCCAAGGAAGGCGAGGCGGGTGCCACGAGGGCATGGGCGGAGCGTTGGCTCTCGCAAAAGTGCCTCGCTCCGTACCTCGCCGCATGCGGGGGCAACGTGGAACAGGCACTTGATCTCTACGAGTGGAACATATCGCTCGGACAGGTGCTCATGAGGGACGTCGCCCACTTCGAGGTCGCGCTGCGCAACGCCTACGATCGCGTGATGGGCGAGCGTTGGCGCGGCGCCCACTGGCTGCTCGACGATGAATCGCCGGTGCTGTGCCCCATCGTGCGCATGAGCAAGAACGGGAACCCGCGAGACGTGAACCTCGTGAACCGCCGTGCGGTGGCTCAGGCGCGCCGCAACGCTCATGACAAAGACGACCCCAACCAGGTGGTTGCCAACCTCATGCTGGGGTTCTGGGCACATCTGACCGATCGCAGCCGCGAACGCGACCTATGGATCCCCTATCTCAACGCCGCATGGCCGAAGGGCACCGATCGCAACGACCTAAATAACTCCCTTGCTGCCATCAACCGGGTGAGGAACCGCGTCGCCCACAACGAGCGGTTGTTCGACCCCTTGACGGAGGCGCTCTCTCCGGCGCGAGCGGACGCGAGCATCATCCGGGCACTGTGGGCCCTCTGCCCCGAGGCGGCGGAGCGGCTGTACGGAGACTGCGACAAAACGCCAGTCGAGCTGTTCTGCGGGGAGCATCCAGCTCCGGCAAACGTGAGACTGTAGGAGATTGGGTGCCTGCGGGCGCCCTCTCTTGCCCTTGTGACGCATCCAGAGAATTCACCGCAAGGAACCTATTGCGCTCATGGGGGGCGAGGCGGGCACTCGGGCTTTCCCAGGAGGAGCTCGCGTGGAGGCTCTATGTGAGCCGAGTTGCGGTGAGCCACTGGGAGACGTCGAGGACCCGCCCGACGTCCAGAGCATGCTCCTTCTCACGAACCTCTTTGGCACCACGGTCGACGAGCTGGTGAGAGGGGGAGTGGACGAGACGTGCGAGATGGTCGAGAAGGACAAGAGGAGGACGAAGACTTTCGCGGTGGTATCGGCGTGCTCGTGACAGGCGACGTCCTTCTCGATCCCGCGTCGTTCCGCAAGCTGGCGGTCGCCATTACCGCCGCTGCGGTCGTGCTGCTCGCGTTCTGGGCGATCGGGCGGAGGCGCCGGGGGGTGAGCGACGAGGTCTCCAGGAGAACTTCAGCGACGACAGGAAGGCCGTGACGGTGTCCCGTCGTCCGGGTTCCGATAGCACGCATTATCCCATGGGTGTGGCGGGACCGGAGGCATGCCCTGTAGAATCGGGGCGTTGGCTCGGTCTGAGGAGGCATGCCATGGACCTCTTGCGCATAGACGCCCGCCTGCTCTCGCGTCCCGGCGCCACGAAGGCCCTCCACGAGAAGTGGGGCTGGATGGTCTACTGGGTCGGCGGCAGGCAGTTCGCCTGCGAGTTTACCGCCTCACCCGAAGCGAAACCGCCCTACGCGGGGCGCCACCTGCTCTCGCTCAAGTGCGACCCCGACCGCATCCTGGAGCTGCGCACCGAGCATCCGGGTGAGGTGCTTCCCGGCTACTACTCCGACGGGCGCACGTGGGTCTCCATCGACCTGGGATCCGATTTGCCCGAGGGGCTCGTGCTCGACCTGTGCGACATGAGCTATGAGCTCGTCTTTGCCAAGCTGCCCAAGCGCGTGCGGCAGGAGATAACCGGCGAGTAGCCGTGCAACGATCTGTTGCTCGACGGGCGGTCCGACCAACGGGGCAATGGTTCACCGGTCCCGCTTTTAGGCGCGGTGCTGACGACGCTGCGCCGCCGGGCACGAGAGCCATGTATGGGCTGCTGCTCTGTCATGCCCGCCCGCAGGCGGCGGGCTTGCGGGCGATGGTGGGTGCGGGGTCCGCTCGCGGGCCCCGCGGGAGGGAGCCGCCCCAACTATCCGAGCAGCATATCCGCG
>DXBZ01000088.1 GCA_019116265.1 Candidatus Olsenella stercoravium
GTCGGGGCGCTCGACGGGTTTGGGGCCGTGTGCGCATCCTCGCCACTCCCCGTCGTCGCCGACATTCACTTTGACCACAACCTCGCGATCGAGGCGTGCCGTCGGGGCGCCTCCGCGCTTCGCGTCAACCCCGGCAACATCGGAAGCTGGGAGCGCGTCGACGCCGTCATCGACGCGGCGGGGGAGGCGGGCATCCCCATCCGCATCGGCGTGAACGCCGGCTCGCTCGACCCGACCTTCGCCGAGCGCGAGGACCTCACTCATGTCGAGAAGCTCGTGGGATCCGCCACCTCCTTCGTCGAGCACTTCCGCGAGCGCGGCTTTGCCGACATCGTCCTGTCCGCGAAGGCCCATGGCGTGCCGACAACCGTTGAGGTGAACCGCTCCCTCTCGCGCGAGCTTCCCGAGGTGCCGCTTCACATCGGCGTGACCGAGGCGGGCACCCTGCGCCAGGGCACCGTCAAGAACGCCGCTGCGATTGGCGCCCTGCTCATGGAGGGCATCGGCGACACGATTCGCCTCTCCCTCACGGCCGACCCCGTCGAGGAGGTCAACGTCGCCTGGGACCTGCTCTCCGCCGTGGGCCTGCGCCGTCTGCGCCCCGAGCTCGTGAGCTGCCCCACCTGCGGGCGCTGCCAGTGGGATCTCATGGGCGTCGCCGCCGAGGTCGAGCGTCGGCTCGCCGGCGTCCGTGCGCCGATCACCGTCGCCGTCATGGGCTGCGCGGTGAACGGCCCCGGCGAGGCCAAGGGCGCCGACATCGGCCTGGCAGGCGGGCGCGGCAAGGCCGTCCTCTTCGCCTCGGGCGAGAAGATCCGCACCGTCGACGAGGCCGACGCCGTCGACGAGCTCTTCGCCGAGATCGAGTGCCGCTTCACCTAAGTCGTCCGGCCCCGCGGCGGCCCGGGCATTTCAAAATCTTGGCTCGTCTCAGCCTGTCGGGCTTCTCGCTTTCAAAATCTGGGCTCGTCTCAGCTTTTCCGGACGACTAGGCTGAGACGAGCGGCTATTTTGAAAAGGATGCCGCTGAAAGGCTGAGACGAGCGTCTGTTTTGAAAGTCAACGGTTCGTTCTGCGTGGTGCCGGAGGTCAGCCTCGCCGGGGAGGCGGAGGTTGAGTTGCGACCTCGCCCGTTCTCCTCGCCCGTATGTCGTAGAATCGTGGGCGTTGCATCTTGGACAGAAGGGAACCGCACGTGAAGCGCTATCAGAAGATGTCCCAGCTCTACGCCCCCACGCTCAAGGAGGACCCGGCGGAGGCCGAGCTCGCGAGCCACCGCCTGCTGCTGCGCGCCGGCATGATCCGCAAGACCGCGGCCGGCCTCTACAGCTATCTGCCGCTCGCGTGGCGCTCGATCCGCAAGATCGAGGCCGTCATCCGCGACGAGATGGAGGCGATCGGCGCCCAGGAGATGATGGTTCCCATCCTCACGCCGGCCGAGCTCTGGCACGAGTCGGGTCGCTGGGACGCGTACGGCCCCGAGCTCATGCGCATCTCCGACCGTCACGGCCGCGACTTTGCCCTGGGCCCCACGCACGAGGAGACCTTCACGGACCTCGTGAAGAACGAGCTGCGCTCCTACAAGCAGCTGCCGTGCACCCTCTACCAGATCCAGGACAAGTTCCGCGACGAGATGCGCCCGCGCTTTGGCCTCATGCGCGGCCGTGAGTTCATCATGAAGGACGCCTACAGCTTCTCCGCCACGCAGGAGTCGCTGCAGGAGTGCTACGAGCAGCAGAAGGCTGCCTACGCCCGCATCGCCGAGCGCTGCGGCCTCTACGCGCTGCCCGTCGTGGCCGACTCCGGCCAGATCGGCGGCGACACCTCCGTGGAGTTCATGGCGCTCGCCGACTCCGGAGAGGCCGAGCTCGTCTACTGCGACTGCGGCTTTGCCGCCGACGTCGAGGCGGCCGCTACCAAGGTGCCCGTGACCGAGGGCCCCGGCGACGGCACGCTCACGAAGGTCCATACCCCCGGCCTCGGCACCATCGAGGCCGTGGCCGACTTCTTTGGCTTCCCGGAGAACGGCACGCGCAAGTCCCTCGCCCTCGTCGCCGAGGACGGCACGAACGTCGTGGCCATCGTCCCCGGCGACCACGAGCTCAACGAGATCAAGGCGGGCAAGCTCTTCGGCGCCTATCACCTCATGACGGACGAGGAGCTCGAGCTCGCCGGCCTGCACAAGGGCTTCATCGGGCCCGTGGGGCTGCCCGAGGGCATCCGTCTGGTCTGCGACGAGTCCCTGCGCGAGAGCCAGAGCTGGACCTGCGGCGCCAACGAGGTGGACTACCACTTCACGGGCGCGCGCCCCGGCCGCGACTTCACGGTCGACGAGTGGGCCGATCTCGTGAGCGTGAAGGCCGGCGACCCCTGCCCGCACTGCGGGGCGGCCCTCAAGAGCGCCCGCGGCATCGAGGTCTCCCAGGTCTTCCAGCTCGGCACCAAGTACTCCGAGTCCATGGGCGCCACCTTCGCGGACGAGGACGGCGTCGAGCGTCCCTTCCTCATGGGCTGCTACGGCATCGGCGTCTCCCGCACGCTGGCCGCCGTCGTGGAGCAGCACAACGACGAGCACGGCATCTCCTGGCCCGTCTGCGTGGCGCCCTACGAGGTCGAGGTCGTGCCGCTCGCCGTGAACGACGACGTGGTCACACCGGTCGCGGAGAAGGTCGTGGACGAGCTGGCCGCCGCCGACCTCGAGGTCCTTCTCGACGACCGCAAGGAGCGCCCGGGCGTCAAGTTTGCCGACGCCGACCTCATCGGCATCCCGTACCAGGTGATCCTGGGCAAGCGCGGCGTCGCGAACGGCATGGCCGAGGTCAAGGTCCGTGAGACCGGCGAGCGCCTTGACGTGCCGATGGGCGAGCTCGTCTCCTGGCTCACCGAGCGCGTCGTCCCCGCCCGCGCCTGATGCAAAAGGGGACAGACCCCTTTTGAATCACTTGGGAAGGAGCATCATGACCTACGCCGAGCTTGCGGCCGCCGCACGCGGCAACATCGGGCCCCACTGCCGGGCGTGTGCCGTCTGCGACGGGCGCGCGTGCGCGGGCGTGATGCCCGGGCCCGGCGACAAGGGCGTCGGGCACGTGGCACACCGCAACTGGGAGGCCTGGCAGGGACTTCACGTCAACATGGACACCCTGCACGCGTCCTTCTCTGCGGATACGCGCACCACGGTGCTGGGGCGCGAGCTCTCGCTGCCCGTGATGATCGGCCCCGTCGGCGACGTCCAGCGTCACTATGGCGAGAAGTACGACACGGTCGGCTACAACCGCTGCGTGCTCGAGGCGGCGGCGGGGGAGGGCACGCTCGCCTGGACGGGGGACGGCCTGGACGCCTCCATCATGGCCGAGGCCTGCGGGCTCATCGCGAGCCTCGGCGGTCGCGGGGTCCCCACGGTCAAGCCCTGGGACGAGAAGACCCTCGACGCCAAGCTCAACCAGGCGCTCGCCGCGCGTCCTGCGGCGCTCGCCATGGACATCGACGCGGCAGGCCTGCCGTTCCTGCGCGGGCAGGAGCCTCCCGCCGGCGCCAAGTCCGCAGTTCAGGTTGCGCGCATCGTCGAGCGCTGCCACGAGGCACGCGTGCCCTTTGTCCTCAAGGGGGTCATGACGCCCGCTGCCGCCCTCAGGGCTGCCGAGGCGGGCGTCGACGCGATCGTGGTCTCCAACCACGGCGGGCGCGTCCTGGACGGGACGCCCTCGACCGCCGAGGTCCTGCCCCGCATCGTCGAGGCGGCCGGCGACCGGGTCGAGGTCCTCGTTGACGGCGGCGTGCGCAGCGGCCTGGACGTCTTCCGCGTGCTTGCGCTCGGGGCCCACGCCTGTCTCGTGTGCCGACCCTTCGTGGTCGCCGCGTTTGGTGGGGGAGCGGACGGGGTGCGCTCCTACCTCGCCCAGCTGCGCGACGAGCTCTCCGACGCCATGGAGATGTGCGGGACGCCGACGGTCGCGGACATCACGCGGGAGGCGCTCTGGTCGTAGCCGGCCGACCGATCCGTGCCATGCTCAGGAATTCGGCGTAGATACGATTGGGCGGAAATTGCGCTCAAGAATTCGCTCAAGATACGAGGGGGTCGTTTTACCTCCTCGTCGATGCGTAGGAATCGGCTGTATCTACAGTCACATGTCGAGAAAAACGTCCTCTTTCCAATCAAGCCCGGGGCGCAGGTTCTTCTCGTCCGTATATTGAGAGCTTTTCTCTGCAGAAAATCGGGTCCATCGTAGTTGGGCGAGTTTCCAGCGCGCCCCAGATCGAAGGCTGACCCACCCGGGTAAAATTCTCGCTTGACCCCAACGGCGAGTCTGGTATAGTTGCTTTCGCACCAACGCGGGGATATAGCTCAGTTGGGAGAGCGCGTGACTGGCAGTCACGAGGTCAGGGGTTCGAACCCCCTTATCTCCACCACGTAAACGAGGGCGGCGGCTTCGGTCGCCGCCTTTTTCATCTGGGCTCTTGGCGCAACGGTTAGCGCAGGGGACTCATAATCCCTGGGTTGGGGGTTCGAATCCCTCAGGGCCCACCACACGATCCGCCCGGGACCGCATCCCGGGCTTTTTTCTGGCGGATTGAGCCCCTGAGCTGGCATCTCCTCTACTCTCTCACAGAATTGCCGCTTCCCTCAAATTCTCGTGCTCCGCACGCGAAGTTTTGGTAATATACCCCTTGCGCAAAAGCGCGGGCGATTGGCTCAGGGGTAGAGCACTTCCTTCACACGGAAGGGGTCGCTGGTTCGAATCCAGCATCGCCCACCAGCGGGGATATAGCTCAGTTGGGAGAGCGCGTGACTGGCAGTCACGAGGTCAGGGGTTCGAACCCCCTTATCTCCACCACATGCTCAGGGGCCGTCGGAACTCAGTCCGACGGCCCCTTCTCGTCTTCTGTCAAGCGCTACCGACCCGTGACGGCGCGGCGCAGCATGTCCACATACGCGACGGCACCCTCGGGTCGCAGGTGCGTGCCGTCGTCCCAGAAGTACTCGTCGTGGCCGGTGCTCGCGGCGTACCAGTCGACGACCTCGACGTTGTCGTACTCGCCGGCAATCTGCTCGAACAGGGCGTTGTTGCGATCCTGCTGCGCCCCGGGGACGCGCGTGTTGACGAGCAGCACGCGGTGGCCCTCCCCGCACGCGTCTATGAGCGCGCGCACGCCGTCCTCGGTCGCGGGCCCGTTGCTGCCGAGCGCGTAGATCACGACCGGAGCGTCGTGCTCGCCCCCCGCGTAGCTGCGATACACGTCCACCCCGACGGAGAGCTGCCTGCTGATCGCCGAGTCCATCCACCCGTCGGGGAATATCTCGTAGAAGCGGTCCTGGGCGCCGAGCGAGACCGAGTCGCCGATGAGAAGAACCTTGGCGTCGGTGACGCCGGTCTCCGGGTCCACGGCATAGTCCTCGGGCTCGGGCACCGCCGGGGCCTCCTCTTCCTTAACCTCGACGACCCCTTCCTCCTCTTTGGGCGCCTCGCCCTGGGAGCTCTGCGCCTGCTGGTCAACGGGCACGCCGACCTGCGCGGCATCAACGGGAACCACGGCGAGCACGAGCAGGGCCAGGGCCGTGACGGCGTAGAGCGCCATGCGCGCCGTCGTCTGCCCGAAGAACCACGGGCTGCCCACGCCCTTCTCGACAAGGAAGTACGAGGCAACGCTGACGCCAACGATGAGCGCAAACTCGAGCAGCCAGCCCC
>DXBZ01000089.1 GCA_019116265.1 Candidatus Olsenella stercoravium
TTCCGGTCATCGGCGCGGGCATCGCCTTCTCCATTGCCGACCGGGCGGGCATCACGGCCGGCCTCATGTGCGGCTGGATCGCCAAGGACATCGGCGCCGGCTTCCTGGGCGGCATGATCGGCGGCTTCCTCGCCGGCTACGTCACCGTCCTTCTCGTCCGCTACATCAAGGTCCCCAAGAGCATCGAGTCGATCAAGGCGGTGCTGCTGGTCCCGGTCCTCTCCGTGGGCATCTCCGGCCTGATCATGTGGTTCGTCATCGGCACGCCCATCACGATGCTGCTGAGCGCGCTCGAGGGCTGGCTCTCCGGCCTCAACACCGAGAACAAGATCCTGCTCGGCGTCATCACCGGATGCATGATGGCCTTTGACATGGGCGGCCCGCTCAACAAGTCCATCTTCGCTTTCTCCATGATCGCCTTCGAGGCTGGCAACTACGTGCCGTTTGCCGCGGTCATGGCCGGCGGCGTGACTCCTCCGCTTGCGCTCGCCCTCTCCACCATCATCTTCAGGAACAAGTACACCGAGGAGGAGCGCGAGGCGGGCAAGGCGGCCTGGATCCTGGGCGCCTCCAACATCACCGAGGGTGCCATCCCGTTTGCCGTGGGCGACCCGCTGCGCGTCATCCCCTGCATCATGGCCGGCAGCGCCGTCTCCTCCACGCTCTCCCTGGTCTTTGACTGCGCCTGCCGCGTCCCGCACGGCGGCCTGTGGGCGACCCTCATCCCCAACGTCTTTGACAACCCGATCCAGTGGGTCCTCGCCATCGCCTGCGGCACCGTGGCCGGCGCGATCCTGCTCGGCGTGGTGAAGAAGAGCAAGGTCCAGACCGAGGTTGCGGGAGCGTAGAGATGCTGCTGAACATGAGCCAGATGCTCGCCGTTGCCAAGGAGCATCACTTTGCGGTCGGGGCGTTCAACGTCACGGAGTCCAACCTCCTCAGGACGGTCGTCGAGGCCGCCGAGGAGACCGACTCCCCCGCGATCGTCGAGATCCACCCCGAGGAGCTCGCGTACTGCAAGGACGACTTCCTGCGCTACGTCATCGCACGGGTGTCCAACAGCTCTGTGCCCTTCGTGGTGCACCTCGACCACGGGGACTCGGTCGAGAGCGTCATGCGCGCGGTGCGCGCGGGCTTCAGCTCGGTGATGATCGACGGCTCCGCGCTGCCCTTTGAGGACAACGTTGCGAAGACGGCCGAGGTCGTGCGCTACTGCCACATGGTGGACGTGTCCGTGGAGGGCGAGCTGGGCACGATCGGCAACACGGGGTCCTCCTTCGAGGGCGGCATGACCGAGGTTCGCTACACCGACCCCGCCGACGCGGTCGAGTTCGTGGAGCGGACGGGCGTGGACACGCTGGCGGTGGCGATCGGGACGTGCCACGGCCTCTATCCCAAGGGCGTCACGCCGCGGCTGCGCATGGACGTGCTCTCCGCGATCAAGGGGGTCGTCGACGTGCCGCTCGTGCTCCACGGCGGCTCGGGCAACCCTGACGAGGAGGTGGCCGAGGCCGTCAGGATCGGCATCCAGAAGGTCAACATCTCCTCCGACTACAAGAGCGCGTTCTTCTCAAAGGCGCGGGAGATCCTGGCCCGGCCGGACTCCGGCTGGGAGCCCAACGCGATCTTCCCGCCCTGCATCGAGGCGGGGAAGGAGGTCGTGAAGGGCAAGATGCGGCTCTTCTCGTCCATGGGGAAGGCCGCCCTGTACCGCGAGGCCGGCATCCCCGCCTGGCGGCAGGGGCTGCGCTGACGCGCCAAAGCGCCAACTTCCCCTCTACGGGCCCCGGCGAGTCCACGTCGGGGCCCGCTCACCCTGGCTAGCGGCGGACCTCGTCGAGGTAGCTCGGGCGCTCCACGAGGGCGCCCCGGGCGTCGTCCACGGCCCGGCGCAGCTCCCCCGCGCGTTCGACGTACTGTTGCAGCACATAGCGCACGTCCTCGCTCCCGAGCCCCCCGATCATCGGCACGGCTATGATCACGCCCGTGCCAAAGCGCTCGGGGTCGCAGTGGGACTCGGCCAGGTCCGCGATCGCGTCGAACGCGTCGCGCTCGTCCTCTCCCACGGCGCCCAGTCGCACCAGCAGCTCGAGCTGCTCCAACTCGCAGGCTATCTCCCACAGGCAGAAGAGCATCCGGTCCGCGGCGTCGCGGTAGCGCGCCACCTCCGCGATCTCAGCGTTCTTCTCGCCCGCCTCCGAGATGGCGTCCAGCAGGGCGTTGGCCTGCGTGTGCAGCATCTGAAAGTGCAGCAGTCGCTCCGAGGAGACCACGGTGTCCACGCGCTCGTCGAGCGTGGTGCGCACGAGGCCCCACCCGCTACGCACCATCGCAAAGAGCTGGCGCACGTCCGCCGCAAAGAGCCGCCGGTCGGAGGTGGGCAGCACGAGCCGGTTGACCAGCGCCACCGTGACCACCGCGAGCGCGAGCGAGGCCAGGCGCATGACCATGGCGTAGCCGTCGTCGATTGAGACCGAGGCCATGGTGACCGCGTAGGCCGTTGCAAAGAACGCCGAGGTCACCGTGCCCGGCGTAGCCGCGTAGAGCGGCGCCACGAGCACCATGCCCAGCACCATGACCCCGACCCAGTCCAAGTTGAGCAGCGCCACCGCGTGCACAAAGACGCAGCCCAGCGCCGTGCCCGCCATGCGGGTGCGCATGCGGCGCGAGCTCTCGTTGGGGAAGGGCTGCAGCAGCAGGTAGGCGTGCAGCACATACCAGTAGAGGTGGTCTACGGGAAGCAGCAGGTTGACGCTGCAGCTCACGGCCAGCACGATGCCGCAGCGCACCGAGAAGCGCATCTCAAAGGAGTCCAGCGTGGGCCGCTTGCGAAAGAGCGTCGTGCGCGCGGCGTGCGCCGTGGACATGTGCCAGACGCGTTGCCGTGGGTCGTCGGTGGTGCGCAGGATCAGCAGCAGGAGGTTGAGGTAGCTGCGACAGAAGATTCTGAAGCGCGGCTCGTCCACGCTGAGGCTGGCGAGAAGGGCGCCCGCCCGCCCGGCGAGCTCGGCGCGACGGGCCGCGTCGGCGTTGGCGTCCACGACGGCGTCCAGCTCCCGCGTGAGCTTTGCGAGCTGGGCGAGAAGGGCGGCGTGCTCGGTGCGGTGGCGGTCGTTCCAGTCATAGTTGCCGGCCAGGTAGGCGGTGCGCTGGGCGAGCGTCGCGAGCATGTCGAGCAGGTTCACGGTGCGCGGGGGCGCCGAGGAGTCCTCGCGAGCGGAGTAGGCGAGGGCCGCCGTCTCGCGGCGGAGGGCGAGCAGCTCGGCGCGCAGCGGCTCGTCGATGCCGCTCTCGGCGGCGTGGGCGAGGTCGCCCGCGAGGCGGCGCACGCAGTCGTGCAGGCGCGAGCGGGCCTCGCGGGCCCGGTGGCGGACGGCGCCGGCCACGAGCAGGCCTGCGCTCAGCGTGACGCAGCAGGCGGCGAGGACGGCCGCTTGCGTCGCGAGGCTGTCCACGAGGTTGACCGGCCGCAGCTGCAGAAACGCAAAGAGCATGGTGTAGGGGAAGTAGCGGCGCGGGTTGAGCTGCGACGAGCGCATGAACACCAGCGCAAACGGCATCGCCAGGTTCACGGCCACGCAGAGCGCGAGGCTGCTCACGGCGACGCGCGCCCCTGCGAGCGCGAGCGCGCTCACCAGGAAGAAGCGCAGGTACTGCGACGGTGGGTTGTACTTTTTGAGACGAGTCTCAAAGAGCGTGGTGAAGGGCGAGACCGCGAGGAGGTACTGGTCCCCAAAGCCCAGCTGCACGACCCAGAACAGCACGATGAAAAACACAATGACAGGCAGCGTACCCACGAGTTGGGCACGTCGCTCGCGCAGCCACCGCCTGATCTTCTCGCCCATCCGCCCTCCGCAAAACGGGACGTGTTTATTCTAGCCGCTCTTTTGGGACAGGTCGCCGCCGTCGCGCGTGCGCAAACCTGTCCCAAAAGAGCTGCAGCGATAAGCACGTCCCCAAATTACAGGACGAACATGATGATGGTGAGGACGGTCACGGCTACGATCGTGAACCAGGTGAGCGCGTTCCAGACGCGGCCGTTGGCATAGCGGCCCATCACGTGCTTGTCGCTCGCGATGAGCACCATGAAGACCAGCAGCACCGGCAGCAGCACGCCGTTGATCACCTGAGCGATCATCATGATGCCAAAGAGATTGACGTTGGGCAGCATGACCACCACGGCGGACACCGCGATGACGGCGGTGATGATGCCCCGGTACGTGGGCGCCTCGGCCCAGCTGCGGTCGGCGCCGCGCTCCCAGCCAAAGGCCTCGCACACCGCGCTCGACGTGATGCCCGGCAGCACGCACGCCGCCAAGAACGACGCCCCGGTGAGGCCCGCGCCAAAGAGCAGTTCGGCGTAGTCGCCCACGAGCGGCGCCAGCGCGGCGGCCGCGTCCTCGGCGCCGCTCACCTCAATGCCGGCGGGGTGCAGCACGGCGCCTGTGGTGAGGATGATGAACCACGAGATGACGCTCGCCGCCACGGCGCCCGTCACGGTATCGACGCGCTGGTAGGGGAGGTCCTCCGCGTGCGCGTTCTTCTCGACCACGTTGGACTGCGCCAAAAAGAGCATCCACGGCGCGATGGCCGTGCCCACGCTCGCCACCAGCAGCGACAGGTAGCGAGGCGTGGCCTCCACGTGCGGGACCACGGTGTGCAAAAGAGCATCGCCCCAGTTGGGCCCCACCATGACGCCGGCCACGATGTAGGTCACAAAGACGCACGCGATGGCGAGAAGGACCTTCTCGATGCGGCGGTACGACCCGCTCATCGTGAGCAGCCAGATTGCCAGCGCCGCAACGGGCACGCTCACGTAGACCGGCACGCCAAAGAGCGCGAGCGCGGACGCGATGCCCGCGAACTCCGAGAGCGTGACCGTGGTGTTGGAGACGAGAAGCGCGAGCATGGCGAGGGCAGAGAGCCGCACGCCAAACTGCTCGCGGATGAGCGAGGCCAGACCCTTGCCCGTGACGCAGCCCATGCGCGCCGCGGTCTCCTGTGCCACGATCAGCAGGAAGCACATCACCGGCACGGTCCAGAGCTGCATGAAGCCAAAGAGCGCGCCTGCGTTGGAGTAGGTGGCCACGCCGCCGGCGTCCGCGCCCGCGAGCGCGGCAACCATGCCGGGGCCCATCGCCGCGAGGATGCGGCGCGGCGCCAGCCGCGTGCGCACGACCTTCTCGCCCGCGCGGCTCTTCCTGCCCAGCGGCATCTAGAATCCCGCCCCCACCATGCCGCCGGAGCCGGCGAGCGCCAGCGCCGCGACCACAAAGACCGCTGCGGCCAGAAGCATGGCCACGAGCGAGAGCGTAAAGCCCGAGGTCTCCTTGTTGGCGTCGTCTCGCGCGCGGAGGACGCGCAGGTAGACGGGCGTTACGGCGAACGAGGCGAACGTGGACGCCGCAGCCGCAAAACCGCCGGTCACAAGCGCGTCACCAAGGCTGCCCTCAAAGAGCCCCGCCGTGGGGACGGCCGGCGACAGCAGGACGTTCATGAGCGCGACCACGATAAGGGCAAGAAGGACGCCGAGCGCGGCGCCGATGCCGATGCCCCTGAACGTGAAGCCCAGAAGCGACGGCGAGTCCTCGTCGTCGGGGTCGTTCTCCAGGAAGAAGTTGGTGACGTAGGATATGGAGTCGTCCGCGAGCACGAGCGCCACGGCGAGCGGGATGGCCATGGTGAGCACCTCGGCCAGCGTGAGATGCCCGCCCACGGCAAACGCGAGCGCCACTACGCCGAGCGCCCAGAGGACCACCCACACGTTGCGGCGCACGAGCCAGATGAGCGTGCTCGCGTGGCTGGAGTCCTCGCCGTCCGCCGAGCCGCCCGCAACGCGCAGGTCCTCGGCGTGCTCCTCCTCCAGGACGTCGAGCGCGTCGTCGACGGTGACGATGCCCAGGAGGCGTCCCTCGTCGTTCACGACGGGCATGGCCAGCAGGTTGTACTTGGCGATGTCCTCGGCCACGTCCTCCTGGTCGTCCTCGGGGCTTGCGGTCACGAGGTCGGCGGTCGCCAGCTCGGCGAGGCGCGTCTCCGGCGCGGCCACGATCAGCGCGTTCAGCGTCACGACGCCCGTGAGCTTGTGCTCCTCGTCCACGAGGTAGACGTAGCGCACGGACTCAAAGTCCTCGTCCAGCCCGCGCAGCATCTCCACGGCGTCGGACACGGTGGCGCCGTCAGACACGGTGGCCACCTCGGAGGTCATGATGCGGCCGGCGGTGTTCTCGCGATATCCCAGCAGCTGGCGGATCGCGCGCTGCTCCTGGACGCCCATCAGGCGCAGGAGCTTCTCGGCCTTGTCGTAGTCCAGCTCGCTGACCAGCTCGGCCGCGTCGTCGGGGTCCATCTCGGAGAGGATGCGCGAGGCGTCGGTCTCGGTGAGGTTGTCCATGAGCTCGGCGGCCATCGCGTCGTCGTCGAACTCGGCCATCGCGCCGGCGCGCTGCTCGTCGTCCAGCTGGGCAAAGACCTGGCCGCGCAGGCGCGGGTCCAGCCGCTCGATGATGTCGGCGATGTCGGCGGGGTGCATGTCGTCGAGCGTCTTGTGGGAGACGGAGAGTTTGACGTTGGAGAGGTCGCGCTCCACCAGGTCCATGTAGCTCCACGCGATGATCTTCTCGGGCAGGGGGTGGCCAAAGGTGCGGCACGCGCGCAGCGCCACGCGCTCGAGCGCCGGGTGGAGGCTCCTCAGCAGGCCGCGCGCGCCCACCTCCGCGCCCAGCAGGCGCAGCTGGGTGGAGCTCGTGTCGGAGAGCTTGAGGTCGTTCACGCGCACGACGCGCATGCCGTGCGTGTCCACGATCTGCTTGTTGAGGATGTCGCGGGCGAGAAGGACCTCGTCCGGCTGCAGGTACGAGAAGCGCAGGTCCGTGGCGATGACCTTGAGGTGGACCTCGTGCTCGTCGTAGGTGTCCACGTACTTGCGCCAGGAGATCATGATGGGCGTGCGACCGGGGCCCATGAAGGCCAGGCTCGTGATGCGGGGGAAGACCTCGCCCGTGGCGATGCCAAGGTCGGAGACCGTGCCGACCTTCTCACCGTCGGCGTCAAGTACGGGGTTGCCCAGGAGTTGGGACAGGTAGATCATTCGTGCTCCTTACGCGCGTCGCTCACCGGCGCGCCGCAGGGCACGCCGCAGGTCATCGACTGTGAGGTCGAGGTTTCATGCGGACCTTTCTCCTAGGTGGATTTGCCGTGTGTATTGTAGACCAAGCGCGCCCCGCGCGGCGCCGGGTATGGGGAATCAAAGGTACGACGCGGTCCTGCGCATGTCGGTGACCAGGTCCACGTTGCCATCGGCCCTCATGAGCTCGACCAGCCTGCCGGCGTTGTCATGGTCGTCGGCGATCGCCTGCGCCTCGGCGGCGGTTATCCCGACGAGCTGGACGAACCTGGTCTCTCCGTACACGGACGTCTGGGGCTCGGCCTCCGTGTCGTCCACCAGGAGGAGCGCCGTGATCAAGGAGTCCGAGCCGATGCGAAGGGGGCTCCCGTCGCCCCTGATGCACGTCCCCGGAAGGGTGGGGCGACCGGTCGTGTACGTGTATCTCGCCAGGTTGGACATCGTGCTGACCGCCCAGAGGCACTCCTCGACGTCCTTCTCGGCGAGCTTCATCGTCATCTCGTAGCCCCAGCCGTTGCGCGTGCCCCCGAAGGCGTCCTCGTTGCCGTAGAGCACGGTCATCCCGTAGGTGACCAGGTGCTTGTAGCCCTTCGGGGAGGTGTAGAAGGAGAAGCCGTCCAGATACTCGTTGCCGCCGAACATCGCCCTGGCGTGCAGGTTCGTCCCGTAGTGCTCGGGGAGCTGCCCTGGGTAGAGCCTCTCGAAGGCATCGTCGATGGCCTGCCAGCCCGGGGCGTACTCGTCGTCCTCGCGGAGTCGGGCAAGAAACTCGTCCCTTGTCACGGCGCACCCCTCTGTTGCTGCGGCCTTCTAGAACCTGGTCCAGGGCAGCTCGCGGCCGGCCCCGTTGCCGCCCCGTCTCGCGCGCACGCTCATGCGCGGGCGATAGCGCATCCCGCCGATCTTGTTGCCGGGAAAGCTGGTGACGAGGGCGTTGTAGCTGCGGACCTCCTCGTCGTAGGCGCGCCGCGCCTGCTCGAGGTCCTTCTCGGCCTGGGCAATCTGGCCCATGAGGGCCACCAGGACAGGATTGGTCATGAGCGCCGTCGAGCGCTCGGCCACGGCGAAGAGCTCGCGCAGCGTCTGGGTGAGGGCCTGCGAGGCAACGATCTTGTCGGCCGGCTGCTCTGCCGCGTCTACGGCGGCGCGCCCCCTCGAGAGCGCATCCGGCACCTCGCGCCCGTACTCGCCGCGCCCGGTCATGGTCTCCTCGAGCGAGGCCACGAGCTCGCCGCGACGCACGAGGGAGGCCTCGAGGACCTTCCACGTGGCGCGGCACTTCTCGTCCGCGCCCATGATGTTGAGGTAGGTGCGGGTGTACACCATGACCAGCGCGATCAGCGCGAGCCCGACAAAGAGGATGATGACGATGGGGTCCATGGCGTCTGAGCCGCGCTAGAACCTGACCTGCGGGGCCTCGCGCGCGGTCTCGGCCGCCTCAAAGCCCTCGCGCGGGCGGAAGCGGCTGCCGGCGACCAGGCTGCCGGGGAAGGTCTCGATGGCGTTGTTGTACTCGAGGACCATGTCGTTGAAGCTCATGCGCGCGTAGCTGATGCGGTCCTCGGTGTCGGCGAGGTCGGTCTGGAGCTGCTGGAAGTTGGCGTTTGCCTTGAGGTCGGGGTAGGCCTCGGCAACGGCAAAGAGAGACTTCAGCGTGTCGGTGAGCACGTTGGACGCCTGCATCTTGGCCTCGGGCGTGGGGGCGCTCGCGACGGCGGAGCGCGCGGCGGTGACGGCCTCGAGCGTGCCGGACTCGTGCGCGGCGTAGCCCTTGACCGTCTCCACGAGGTTGGGGATGAGGTCGTTGCGGCGCTGGAGCTGCGCGTCGATCGTCTGCCAGGCGTTGTCGCACTTGTTGTCCGCCGTGACGATGCCGTTGTAGATGCTTATGTAGACCGCGACAAGGACGACCGCGACGATGCCAACCACAACGAGGACGATGATCGGGTCCATGCTCGCTCCAATCCCAGGGGCCACGGCGCGCGCGATGGCGGAGGAGGAGGGATTCGAACCCTCGGAACGGGGGTTGCCCGCTCGACGGTTTTCAAGACCGCTGCATTCAACCGCTCTGCCACTCCTCCGAGTGCGCGAACACTAGTATCCTACCCCATGTGAGTCGTTGTCGAGCGCGGGAGGGCGTGTGGCCGAGAAGAACGACGGGCCGACGGTCTCGTCGGACGAGGAGTACATGCGGCAGGCGCTCGAGGAGGCCGAGGCGGCCGCCGCGGAGGGCGAGGTGCCGATCGGCGCGGTGGTCGTCTGCGACGGCCGCGTGGTGGCGCGCGCCCACAACCGACGCGAGGGCGACGCCGACCCGTCGGCGCACGCGGAGTTCACCGCCATGGTGGCCGCGTCGCGCGCGCTGGGACGCTGGCGGCTCACGGGCTGCACGGTCTACGTGACGCTGGAGCCGTGCCTCATGTGCGCGGGCCTCATGGTCAATGCGCGCGTGGACCGCTGCGTGTACGGCGCGGCCGACCCCAAGGGCGGCGCGGTGGGCACGCTCTTTGACGTGAGCCACGATCCGAGGCTCAACCACGAGTTCTCTGTCACGTCGGGGGTCATGGCTAACGAGTCTGCCGAACTTCTCCGCTCCTTCTTTCGCGCCCGTCGCCGATGATACGAAGGGACAGTCCCTTCGTATCATCTACAGCACGAGCGAGCCCGCGTAGACGATGACCGCCATCACCACGGCAAACGCAAACGCGTACTTGGCGATCTTTCCGAGGATCTCGCCATCCTTGCCCACGAGGCCGCAGGCGGCGCACCCGATGGCGATGTTCTGCGGGCTGAGCATCTTGCCCGCGGAGACGCCGAGCGAGTTGGACGCCACGAGCCAGGTCTCGTTGACGCCGATGGACTGGGCGGCGTGGAGCTGGACGTTGCCAAAGAGCACCTCGCTGGAGGTGCCGGAACCCGTGACGAAGGTGCCGAGCGCGCCCAAAAGCGGCGCCACCAACGGGTAGAAGCCGCCGAGCGCCGCCACGAAGAAGGCGGAGATGCTCGCGATCATGCCGGAGTAGCCCATGATCTTGGCGCAGGCCAGCACGCCGAGCATCGTGACGATGGTCTTGCTCATCTGCTTCACGGTGGCGCCCAGCACGCCGAGCATCTCGTGTGGCGGGCAGTGCTGGATGAGGCCGCCCACGATGCCGCAGACAAAGATCAGCACGCCGGGCGTGTTCACCCACGAGAAGGTCAGCGTGGCGGTTGGGTCGCCGGCGTAGATGTTGACCGTGCTCTTGATCGCGGAGAGCGGCCCGTTCACAAACGGCACGAGCTTGCTCGTGGCAAGAAGAACCACAAAGATCAGGGCAAACGGCGCCCATGCGCGCAGCTTGTCGGCCACGGACTCATCGGGCGCGTCGTCGCTCGCGCCTGCGACGAGACGGTACTTCTCGGGCACCTCGACGCCGCTTTTGTGCATGCGCAGCGCGTAGGCGAAGGTGAGGACGAGCGAGACCACGGAGGCCACCACGTCGGGCAGCTCGCCGCCGATGAAGTGGCCGGCGAGCAGCAGGCAGGCGGCAAACGACACGCCGGAGACGAGCGCGATGGGCAGCATGCCCTTGAGCGCCTCGCGGCCGTGGCCCACGAGCGCGACCATGAGGATCGGGCAGGCGATCACGAACGGGAAGACCTGGATGGCCTGGACCGTGGAGAGCTGCACCACGTCGATGCCCGTGATGGAGGCGAGCGTGGTGGTGGGGATGCCGATCGAGCCAAACATCGTGGGCACGCCGTTGGCGATGAGGCAGGCCAGGATCGCCGTCACGGGGCTGATGCCGAGCGCCATGAGCATGCTCGCGGGGATGGCGACGGCGGTGCCAAAGCCGGCCATGCCCTCGAGGAAGCCGCCGAAGCACCAGCCGATGAGCAGCGTGAGCACGCGGCGGTCGGCCGAGACCGAGCAGAGCATGCGCTTGATGGTCTCCATGGCGCCGGTGTGCACCGTGAGGTTGTAGGTGAAGACGGCGGCGATAATCACGATCACGATGGGCCAGAGCGCCATCGCAAAGCCCTCAAGTGCGGCGGTGGCCATGTTGACGGGCGTCATCGCCCAGCCGAGCGCCGCGCAGACGGCGGCCACGACGAGCGCGCCGAGGCTGGCGAGGTAGGCCTCCATGTGCAGGCCGCAGAGGGCGATGACGAGCCAGATGATGGGGGCAAGGGCGAGGACGAACATGCCAAAGAGCTCAAGCATAAGGTGACTCCCGTGGTCGTGCGGTCAATCAAGCACTAAATCTAGCACTCGGTAAGCAAATTTGGAAATTTGGGACGTGTTATTTCGTGCAGCTGAAAAGGGACAGGTCTGCGGACGGCGCCCCGGCCCCTCGGTGTTGGGGGCCTGTCCCAAACGAGCTGCGCGAAATAACACGTCCCAAACGCGCTGGCTAGACGCGCTAGACCACCTGGAAGATGAAGAAGTCCAGGTAGTGGCTCTCGGGGAAGCCCCAGAGGATGGGATGGTCAGGGGCCTGCTGGCGCTCCTCGACCTGCTTGAGCTGGACGTTCGCAACGTGGGCGGCGTCAGCGACGGCCTTGGCGAGAAGGTCGCGCGTCATGAAGTGGGAGCAGCTGCACGTGGCGAGGTAGCCGCCGCGGGGCAGGAGCCTCAGGGCCTCGCAGTTGATCTCGCGGTACCCGCGCGCGGCGTGGGCCACGGTGCCGCGGCTCTTGGTGAAGGCGGGCGGATCGAGCACGATGAGGTCAAAGGGCCCGCCCTCCTCGCGCAGGCGAGCGCGGTCGCGCCGCAGCTCAGGCAGGTAGTCAAGGACGTTGGCGCACGAGAAGCCCATGCGCTCGGAAAGCCCGTTCAGGCGCGCGTTCTTCTCGGCAAGGTCAATGGCGGTCTGGCTGACGTCGACGCAGCGAACGAACTCCGCCCCGCCAGCGGCGGCGTTCAGGCCGAAGGGGCCCACGTGGCAGAAGCAGTCGAGCACGCGCCCCCCGCGCGCGAGCTCTCGCACGGCGCGGCGGTTGTACTTCTGGTCGAGGAAGAAGCCGGTCTTCTGGCTGTTCTCGATGTCCACCGCAAACGCGAGGCCGTTCTCGCGAATCATCACGTTTGGCGTGCTCGGAGCGGGCGCGCCCTCCCACCAGCCCTTGTAGAGCGGCAGGCCCTCCTTGGTGCGGGCAGGGGAGTCGTTGCGCTCGTAGATGGCGCTGACCTCCTGGCCGTCCTCAGCGAGGACCTTGAGCAGCAGGGGGTAGATCGTCTCGCGCAGGCGCTCCATGCCCACGGTTCCCACCTGCGAGACGAGCACGTTTTCGTAGCGGTCAACCACGAGGCCGGGCATGCCGTCGGCTTCCGAGAAGACCATGCGGCAGCAGGTGGTGTCAGGCTCGGTGCCCGGAAGCGAGCGGCCGGCCATGCACGTGACGCGGTGCTGCCACGCCCAGCGGACGCGACGCTCCCAGAACGCTGCATCCACGCGGTCGTTTGCGTTGCGGGTGACGATCCGGACGCGAATCTTGCTCTGCTCGGAGAGAAGGCCCGCCCCCTGCCACGTGCCGTTATCCTCGAAGACGTCGACGACGTCGCCGTTTGTGGCGTCGCACCCGTCTGGCGCAGGCTCGGCGCGCAGGACCTCGCCCTCGAAGACCCAGGGATGTCCGGCGGAGAGCGCACGGGCCGCCTTGCGCGTGACGATGAGGCGCGGGTACGGTCTGGCCTGCTTCATGGGGTCTCCTTGCGTAGGGCGCGGGGCGCGCGCTTCTCGTTCTTCTCGCCTGCCATTATGTGCCAGACTTAACCGTAGTTGGCGGCGGGCCAAAAGAACGCGCCAACTCTTCAGCCCAATGAGGGGAGAGGCCATGGACGTCACAAAAGAGCAGCTGGCAGCGATGATCGACCACACCAACCTCAAGGCGTTCGCGACGCGCGACGACATGCGCAAGCTCTGCGAGGAGGCGCGCGCGTGCGGCTTCAAGTCCGTTGCGATCAACGGCTGCCAGGTGCCGGTCTGCCGCGAGCTCCTTGCCGGCTCGGAGGTGCAGATGGATGCCACCGTTGGCTTCCCTCTTGGCCAGACGAGCGTTGCCATGAAGGTGGCAGAGGCCCGCGAGGTCCTCGAGGGCGGCTGCGGCGAGTTTGACTACGTGCTGAACGTCGGGCGCGTTCGTGAGGGTGACTACGCCTACATCGAGGACGAGATGCGCCAGCTCGTTGCCGTTGCCCGCGAGGCGGGTGCCGGCTGCAAGGTGATTCTGGAGACGTGCTACCTCACGAACGAGCAGATCGAGCGCGTCTGCGAGGTCGCGCGCCGCGTGCGCCCGGACTTCGTCAAGACGTCGACGGGCTTTGGCAGCGGCGGCGCGACCGTCGAGCACGTTCGCCTCATGAAGCAGACGGTGGGCAATGACGTGCAGGTCAAGGCATCCGGTGGAATCCGTGACCTCGCCGGCGCGCTAGCCATGATTGAGGCGGGGGCCACGCGCCTCGGCACGTCGGCGGGCGTGAGCATCCTGAGCGAGCTCTCCGCGGAGTAGCGCGGTCGAAAACCTGACAGAGGGGACGGAGGCTTGACAGAACCCTCCGTCCCCTCTGTCATGCGTTGAGACCTACCCCTCCCACAGCTTGTTATATAGTGTTCAGGTGCCAAAACAAAGCTGAACCGCACCATGACACGGCACAGGAGGTAGCCATGTCCAACGCTCTCACGCTCTCTCAAGAAAAGATGATGGGAGGGGGTATAGCCAGAATCCTCCCGGCGCTTCTGACGCTGCTGCTGGTTGTGCTTCTCGGCGCTCCTTCGGATGCGTATGCAGAGACGGTCGAGAAGAACGTTGAGGTCGATGGCATCACGTATACGTTTGAGATTGACACGGACGTGCTGACCGCAGAGCTGTACGGCATCGAGAACCCTGCCGCGTCCACTGCCGTGAGCGTTCCGGGAACCGTTGAGGTTGATGGCGTGACCTACACGGTGACGTCAATGTACTTCTCTTCTTTCGGCGACAGCCTTCCGAACATCACCTCGCTCGAGCTGCCGGACACGCTCACGAGCATCCAGGGCAGCTTTCGGTGCTTCTCCGGCGTCTCAGAGATCACCATTCCCAGCTCGGTGAAGGTCTTTGAGGCTTCGTTCCAGTTCATGGACAACCTCGAGACGCTAACGCTTTCCGAGGGCGTAGAAGAGATTGGCCAGAGCGCGGGAAGCATGGTGAGCGGCTGCGACAGCCTCACCACGATCAACCTCCCGAGCACCCTCAAGCTGATCAGCGCAAACGCCTGCTTCTCCGGCGCAACTGCGCTCACTGCGATTAACCTGCCGAACGGTCTGCAGTTTGGCTCCAACACCCTGAGCCACTTCTCGGACTGCTCGTCGCTCACGAGCGTGACGCTGCCCGCGGGCATGACCCAGATTCCGCAGGGTATGTTCTCCGACTGCACCTCGCTCACCACGGTCACGGCGTCCTCGCCGATTACCAAGATTGGCTCTAGCGCCTTCTCTGGTTGCACCGTGCTTACGACCATTCCTGACCTTGGTTCTGTCACCCAGATTGACAGCTATGCCTTCAACAAGTGCGAGTCCCTTGTGGGCCCTGTTGATCTCTCGAGCGTGACCTCGCTCGGCTCCTATGCCTTCAACGAGTGTCGCGCGCTTGAGGGAGACGTGGACCTCTCTGGCCTCACGACCATTCCCGATCACGCCTTCGTCTACACGCGCGTTCACGTGACGGCGCTCAACCCCGAGCTTACAAGCATCGGCACTTGGGCGTTTGTCTGGGCGGACCTCTCGGACGTTGAGCTCCCTGACAGCCTTACGACCATTGGTTCCTACGCCTGCTACAGCGCGGACCTTCCCGACCCGCTTGAGATTCCCGACTCCGTGACCTCAATCGGCAAGGGCGCGTTCGGCAGCACCGATGTCAAGGAGTTCCACATCGGCTCTGGCATCACGGAGCTTGACGCCTCGGTCTTCCCCGGGGACGTTGAAAAGGTCGTGATCGACAACAGCGCGGACAACGTCAGGTTCACGGGTGAGCTTCCCGTCGGCACGGAACTAGTCTACGAGCTGCCCTCGCTCGCCGCGGCGGGCGACTCGATCTCCGAGGGCGGCCCCTCGCTGCAGGAAGCCGTGAACCAGGCTGCTCCCGGCGCGGTGATTGAGCTCGAGAAGAACGTCGAGCTCAGTGCGACGCTCGTCATCCCTGCGGGTAAGGACGTCACCATCCGGGCAACGGACGAGAGCCGCTACCTCTTCACGATGGACGCGAGCAACCTGCGCGACCTCGTGAAGGTTGAGGAGGGCGCATCGGTGAGCCTTGAGGGCTCGGGTGAGGCGCAGCTCGTTCTTCTCTGCAAGGACATCACCGGCAGCGCCATCACGAGCGAGGGCGCAGTGACGCTCGGTGCCGGCTCGCTCGTAACGAGGGCTTACTTTGGGAACAGCGGCTCCGGCATCGTGGCGGGGCGCGGAGAGAAGGCCAGCGTCACCATTGCGGGCGGCTCGATCAGCGACAACAAGATCATCTCGAACGCGGCGTACACGGGCTCCGTCTATGTGGATGACGGCGCGCACTTCTCGATGAGCTCGGGAAGCATCAGCAACAACGACGCAAGCGACGCCAACACGCTCACGGGCAGCGCGGGCGTCTATCTGGCAGACGGCGCCTCGGGTGAGCTGTCGGGCGGAAACATCTCTGAGAACAAGGGGCATCGCGGCCCGGCCGTGTTTCTCCGCGGCGAGAAGGACGGCGAGCAGAACCGTGTCACGTTCACGCAGAGCGGCGGCACGATCAGCGGCAATACGTGCACCAAGGTTGGCACCGTTGATTCCGGCGGCACCGTGTTCATTGAGGACAACGCGGAGTACCACCTCGTCGACGGCGCAATCTGTGACAACAGCATGGGCGTGGGCAACGGCGGCGGTGTGGTGGCCGTAGACGGAAACCTGCAGCGCGGCCAGGCCGAGTACGGAACGGCGTTTGTCATGGACGGCGGCGTGGTGTCGGGCAACAGCGCGAACTACGGTGGCGGCATCTACTCGTACACCAACGGCGTCGAGCTCAACGCGGGAGAGATCTCCGGCAACCGCGCGTTCTCGACGGGCGGCGGCGTGTACTCGGAGGGCAACAGCGACTACTACGGGACCATTCGCGTGAAGAACGCCCTCGTGACGGGCAACACCGCGCAGCAGGGTGGCGGACTGTACTTCTGCGCTACTGGCTCGGGCGTCATCAGCAGCACGGACGGCATGGCCGTCTATGGGAACACGGCTGTGGACGGGACGGACATGGATGCAGCTGGTGACGACGTCGTGTTCACTAAGGGCGCAAATGACGATTATCTGCTGACGCTTGACACCCGTCTGTTGGGTGGTGGCGCCGTTCGGTGGGTCACGGACGGAGGGGTGTATTTGTCCTCCACCGGGCTGAGCGTTCACCCGACCACTTCCGATGCGCCGAGATATGATGCGAGCAGCCCCGTGGACATCTCGGCAGAGGAGCTGAGCTCAGGCCTCAAGAACTGCTACGCGATTAAGGCAGTCGTGGGCGAGGGCAGCGCCGCGCAGGCCGAGAAGGAGGCGCAGCTCGTCATCACTGGCAATACTGCCGTTCGCGGCGGCGGCATCGGCTCAAACGGCGGCGTGGTCTCCGGAACGGACGACAAAACGAAAATTGCCGTGTCCAAGGTTTGGGACGACGAGGGAGACAAGGACGGCATTCGTCCCAGCTCGGTGACAGTGCATCTCTTCAACGGCGAGAACGAGATCGACTCGATGACGCTGTCTGCGGACAACGACTGGACGGGCGTGTTCGAGAACCTTCCCATTGGTGGCGACTATTCGGTTGCTGAGGACGTGCCCGCGGGCTATGAGCTCAGCGTGAGCGGTAGCGCGTCGGAGGGCTTTGTCCTCACGAACGCACACGTGCCGAAAGACCCGGAAGACCCGGAAGACCCGGAAGACCCCGAGGAGCCTGGTGGGCCGGACAATCCGGGAGACCCCGAAGAGCCCGACACGCCGGCAGGTTCAGAGGACCCGGTGATTCCGGAAACCGGCGACGCCTCGTGCGTCGGCGTTCTTCTCGCCAGCGGAGGAGGCATTGCCGCGCTGGTCGTGGGAACGGCACTCAGACGCCGAAGCGCCTAGCTTGATTGATGACAGTGACGGAGGGGACGGAGGGTTCTGTCAACCCTCCGTCCCCTCTGTCAGGTTTGGCTGTTGCGCCGGGAGCTTAGTAGTGCCTGCCGTAGCGTCCGCCGCCAAAGCCGCGGCCACGGCCACGTGAGCCGGCGAACATGGTACGCGTGGAGCGCTTGGTGGGACGCCCCTCCTGCGGCACGATTCGCCCGGCGTCGTAGGAAAAGCCGTCGAGGTCCCACACGGGCACGAGCTTCTTGGTGAAGTACTCGATCTCGCGCAGGGGACTGATCTCGTCCGGCGCCACGAAGGTGTAGGCGTGGCCGGTCGCGCCCGCGCGCCCGGTGCGGCCGATGCGGTGCACGTAGTCCTCGGGGTCCATGGGGACGTCAAAGTTGACCACGGCGTCAATGCCCGAGACGTCGATGCCTCGGCTCATGACGTCAGTTGCCACCAAAACCTGGATTTTGCCGTCACGGAACCGCTCGAGCGCGCGCTCGCGTGCCTTCTGCGGGCGGTCGGCGTGCATCACGTCAACGCGCACGCCGGCGTTCTTGAGCGTCTTGGAGACGTCGTCCACACGGTGCTTGGTGCGGCAGAAGACCAGCACGCGCTCGGGCTTCTCGCCCGCCGCGCCGCCGGTGTCCAGCAGCGCACGCAGAAGCTCGGTCTTCTGGCCCTGGGTAACGGGGCAGAGGTGCTCCTCCACGGTGTCCGCGGTCTCGCCCACGCGGGCGATCTCCACGGTGGCGGGGTCAGTGAGCAGCGCGTCGATCGTGGACTTGATCGACGGCGGGATGGTGGCCGAGAAGAGCAGCGTCTGGTGCTTGGCCGGCAGCGCGTGCATGATGCGGCGGACGCTCGGCCAGAAGCCCATGTCCAGCATGCGGTCCGCCTCGTCGAGCACGAGCACCTTGACCTGCGCGAGGCTCACGTGATTGTGCTCCATGAGGTCGATCAGGCGGCCCGGGGTTGCCACGAGCAGGTCGCAGCCGCGCTCAAGCTCCTTGATCTGGCGGTCGAACTTGGTGCCGCCCATGACGATGACCGCGCGCTGGCCGGTCTTCTCGCAGACCACGCTCACGACCTTCTCGATCTGCGCCGCGAGCTCGCGCGTGGGCGTGACCACGAGCGCGTGCGGGCCCTTGCCCTTGGCGTCGGCCACGAGCTGCAGCGCGGGCAGCGCGAACGCGGCGGTCTTGCCCGTGCCGGTCTGCGCGGAGGCAACGATGTCGCGACCCGTGAGGACCACGGGGATGGCCTGCTCCTGGACGGGGGTCGGGGTGGTGAAGCCGAGGGCGTCCACCCCGGCGAGGATCTGCTCGTTAAGCCCGAGCTCGGCAAATGTAGTAGTCATGGGGCTAAGTATAGAGCATGGGCGCCGCGGCGGACGCCCTGGCATTCCTCCTTGATCCAGAGGGGCAGAATTACGGGGTCGATGTGTCACTTTGGGCCTCATCTGAGGGCCTCAAATTAACGCGGATCGCCAGGGCCTCTCTGTTGGCTCTGCGCCAACTGGGAAAACTCTGACGTCTTACAGGGCCAGATGAGACCAAGTCCTCAGATGAGGCCCAAAGTGACACAGCGCACCCTTTTTTCTGCCTCGGCGCCCTCTCCGCCGTATACTGGACGGGTTAAGTCGCAGAAACGGAGACCAGAGCATGCCCATCAACATCCCCGACGGCCTGCCCGCAAAGACCATCCTCCAGCAGGAGCGCATCTTCGCGCTGGAGGAGGAGGTGGCCAGCCACCAGGAGATCCGCCCCCTGCGCGTGGCGATCTTGAACCTCATGCCCACCAAGATCGAGACCGAGACCCAGATCCTGCGCCTCATCTCCAAATCCCCGCTGCAGGTGAGCTGCGACTTCATGCGCGTCTCCACCCACGAGTCCACGCACGTCTCTCAGGACCACCTGGTCAAGTTCTACGACACGTTCGATGCGTTCCGCGACAAGAACTATGACGGCCTCATCATCACCGGCGCGCCCGTGGAGCACCTCGAGTACGAGGACGTGGACTACTGGGACGAGTTCTGCGAGATCGTGGAATGGAGCCAGGAGCACGTGTTCTCCACCATGTTCCTGTGCTGGGGCGCGCTGGGCGCCCTCTGGCACCTTTACCAGATTCCCAAGCGCCAGCTCGGCGCCAAGCTCTTTGGCGTGTTCAAGCAGCGCCTCTGCGACGAGTACAGCTTCCTCACCAACGGCTTTGACGAGGTGCACTACATGCCGCACAGCCGCCACGCCGCGATCGACACCGGCGAGCTGGCCAAGCACCCCGAGCTCTGCACGCTCTCCGAGGGCTTCACGAGCGGCCCGTCGCTTCTCGCCACGCGCGACTTCCACGAGGTCTACGTGACCGGCCACTTTGAGTACGGCCGCGACACCCTGGCCGACGAGTTCTGGCGCGACTTCCACAAGGGCCTGCCCATTCGCGTGCCCGAGAACTACTTCCCCGACGACGACCCCGAGCAGCAGCCGCTCTTCACCTGGCGCGCGCACGCTAACCTGCTCTACCGCAACTGGCTCAACTGGGTCTACCAGATGACGCCGTACGACCTGGACGAGATTCCGGCCGCGGTCGCCGACCTGCGTGCGCGGACTACGGCGGCCACCGGCCACGTGGACAAGTTCTAGGGGAGAGACGCATGGGCGAGAAGAACGCCGAGAAGAGCGAGATGCCGCGCGAGCGCCTGACGGGCGAGCTCCTCGAGCAGCTGCTCAACGCTCCGACGCCGGAGGCCTACCTCGACGAGGGCCTCACGCTGGACCGCACGCTGCCCGACTACCTCGAGCAGCTCCGCGCCGCCCGGGACCTCAAGCGCTCGGAGATCATCCGCGCCTCGGGCGTCAACGCCACCTTCGTCTACGACGTCTTCAAGGGCAAGAGCCGTCTCGGCCGCGACAACGCCATCATGCTCGCGCTCGGCATGGGCTGCACGCTGCTCGAGACCCAACGCCTGCTGCGTCTGGATGGCGTGGCGGAGCTCTGGCCCAAGGTGCGCCGCGACGCCGTGATCATCTGGTGCGTCAACCACGGCTACACCCGCCAGCAAACCGATGACGAGCTGTATCGTCTGGGCGAGAAGACGCTCTTCGGAACGAGTCCGCTCGCATAGCGCTCGCGGCGTTCTTTCAGTTGCGAACTGAGGAATCAGTCATCAACTGAATATAACCTGTACCATTGATGGGACGGCGCAGGACGGACGGGGCGCAAACTTGAACGACGAGCAGGTCATGCATGCACTTGGCATCGATGACGCCTACAAGGTCGACCGGACGCTCGCAAGCGGGCCCGGCGGCGTGACCGAGCTCGTGACTCTGGACGGCTCGACGCCCCTCATCCGCAAGCGAATTCCCACCAAGCTTGCGCGTCGCGGCGTGTGGGCCACGCTCTCGGAGTGCAACTGCGCGCGCCTGCCCCACGTGGCGGTAACCTACGAGATGCCCGACGAGTTCGTCGTGGTGTGCGACTTCGTGCCCGGCGAGAACCTCGAGCAGCTGGTGGCCGCGCGCGGACACCTGCCCCGGGAGGACGCCTTCCGGATAGTCTCGCAGCTCTGCGAGGCGGCGCAGGCGCTGCACGCGCACGGCATCGTCCACCGCGACATCTCCCCGGCAAACGTCATCGTGGCGGCGGACGGCGCGCACCTCATCGACCTGGGCATCGCGCGCTTCCGCAGCGAGGACGTCACGCACGACACCACGCAGCTCGGCACGCGCGGCTTTGCGTCGCCGGAGCAGTGCGGCTACGCGCAGACCGACGCCCGCTCGGACGTCTACTCGCTTGGCCGCATCCTGGGCTACCTGCTCACGGGCGTGCGCCCGGAGACTCCGGACACGGCGGAGTACGAGCGCGCGCTCGCCGACGAGAGCGTGGTGAGCCCGGAGGCACGGGCGATTGTCTGCCGTGCGAGCGCGCTCGAGCCGAGTGCCCGTTACCAGAGCGCGGCCGCCCTCGCGGCGGCACTGCAGGGCGAGAAGGACGTGGCGCCCGCAGCGTCGTCCGTCGCGCCGCCGACGTTTGAGCTCGCGCCGAGGAAGCGCAGCTGGGTCAAGGTCCTTCTCGCCGTGATGGCGGCCGTGGCGTTTGTCGCGGCAGTGGCTATCATCCTGGTCCAGACGTTTGGCAAGGGCACACCGGCCGAGAAGGACGTGAACGCTGTGACGACAGCGGGCGAGCCCGCCGTAAGCGCGCCCGACAACGAACCGGTGGGAGGAGACGCACCCGCAGCCGCTGCGGCAGACCTCGAGGTCGTCGAGTCCGGCTGGTGGGCGGACGCGCAGGGCTACGTTCACTATGCGGTTGCGTTGCGAAACAACGGCAGCGAAACCGTCGTCACGCCGGGCTACACGGTTACGGGACGCAACGCTGACGGGCACGTCATCTTCTCCGACGAGCAGTACCTCTCTGTCGTGGCACCGGGGGACACTACCTACTTTGCTGGTCAGGCGGGTAATGGCACCGCCCCGGCAACGGTTGACTTCGCGACCATCGAACCGGAGAGCTATCAGCTGTCTGGCGGCGTCGAACCCTCGCGGTTCTCTATCTCGGGCACAAGCGCAATCTCCGACGATCTTGGTGGCGTGAGCTTCTTGGGTGACGTCACGACCGAATTCGCGGGCGATCAGGTGCTCGGGAGTAACCAGGTGGCTGTCGTGGTGGTGCTGCGGGACGAGTCGGGTGCAATCACGTGCGGCGCCTTTACCTTTGTGAGCGCACCGGCTGAGGGCGCCTCCACGTCGTTCGAGGCCTACCTGTTCAGTGCGCCCGACTACGCGACGTACGAGGTGTATGCGCTTGAGTGGTAGGGCGCGGTTGGGCGTACCCTAGCGACCGCTCACGTAATTCAGTTGGCAACTGAGGAATTGGCCTTGGCTCCTTTTCAGAATGGGTCTCACCCTTCTGAAAGGAGTTAAGCGTGGACGAGAAGAACGGGCAGCTGAAAACGGTTGCCGTCGTGGTGACGATTGTCGCGGCGGCGCTGCTGGTGGCGGCATTTTTCCTGCCGTATGCGGCGGGCGTCGACGAGTATCGCGAGGCCCTTGGGCAGATGTCGGACAACCCGTACTCCGAGGTGCTGGGGATGTCGAACGATGACCTCGCCGACGTCTCCCTGTTTGAGTACGTGCGAATTTACAGCGCGGCGGGCGAACTTGGCATTGGTGAGACGTTTGCTGCCGTGTATGTGCCGTTCACGGTGGCGCCTGCGGTTCTCGGCGTGTTGACGCTGCTGTTTGCCGCGTTGCGCAAGCCGATTCCCGCAATCGTGTTCTCCGTGCTCACCGTGGCGCTGACGTTCCTTTTGAACTGGGACTTTGAGGATCGTGGCGTCATTCCCAGCGATACGTACGACTGGGGCATCGCACGCTGGGTGTATCTGGTCGCGGGCGTGGCCGTGGTCGCGTGCGCCGTGTGGCAGCTCGTGCTGCGGAGGAAGACGCGATAAAAACAGCCCCTCTCTTGGACGGCTCCAAACTGGTTGGAGCTCATGGTTGAGAGGGGAAACAAATGGCAGGTCATTTGCGCGAGAGAGGCGTTGCGGGCCCCGCAATCCTCGCCTTGCCGCCCGGCTTCCGGGCGGTACAGCATGGGGGAGAGGGGAGGCGCCAATGTGGAAGCGATCGGAAGTCGAGCAGCTCACGGGGCTTGGTCGACACACGATACAGGATTTGTGCAACCAGAACACGAGTCGGGACGGCCTTGGCTTCTGGGAGCCTGCCGTGATGAAGCCGGACTATTCGCGTTTCGACGAAGGTGACCTGCTCGCGTTCTATCTGGTTCGTCAGCTCGTAAAGGTGGGGTTCACTCCGGCCGAGGTTGGGCCGGTCGTTCTGGAAATGACTGAGCAGGGCGACGCGTTCGTGCGCGCGCTTCGGACGCGTGCCCACGTCTTGGCCGACCGGCGAACCAAGATTGACATGCAGATGTCCGCGTTGGAGCGCTTCGAGGAGGCCGCTGCGGACAGCGCGCCGGAGGAGCGCCTCTATGCCGTCATGACTGCGGAGCTCATGGCAAGTGCGGAGCACGCAATCGACGCTGCTGCGTCTGAGCTGCGGGCATCCGACCTGGCATGTGAGCGGGCTCGCGCGCGGCTCGTGGGAATGGCCCGCGACCTGGTTGCCGCCATTCGGGGTGAGGCCGCCGGCGTCAATGCCAACGAGTTTGAGTCGTGTCTGGCGGCGGCGTGCGCCGCAGGAGGCGCGCCGGGCGAGCAGGCTCTTCTCGCCCGCGCGGTCGCGCATTTCCTGAACGAAGTAGAGAACGGCGTTCCGATAGAGCTCGCCTTTGGCAAGGGCTCGTTTGTGCATCTGAGGCAGGCGATTCTGGCGCGCACCCCGGCGCCGGAGCAATAAAGGTCGAGAAGAACAATCAGATTGGAGAGAGACATGAGGAAAGTTTGGCAGCTGGCAATCGCCTCGGTGCTAGGCCTCGCGCTCGCAGCGTGTTCCACTGGGGGCGCCGGAGAGGCTGTTGCCCCCGGGTCTGCGGGAGACGCTCAGGTTCAGGAGAGCGCCACGCCCACGAACGATGCGATCAAAGTCGAGCAGATCGATTACGAGGTGAAGGACGGCGTCGAGAACGGGTATCGACGGGTCCTGTTTGGATACACGAACAACAGCGACTATACGGTCGTAAGCGTCGAGCTGCTCATGGATATGCCGGAGGATGTGGAGGACGAGGAGCTCGAGTCGGCCTTCTCCGATCTCATTGAGCAGGACTACTATACGGTCGAAGATCTTCATGACATCAAGATGGGCTGCGACAGCACGTTTGCCGTCGAGCCCGGGCAGACGTCTGGGGACCGCGCGGCAACGTATGGCATGGTCTACGTCACCAGCTTGGAGCAGTACGAGCTCATGGAGCCGGACATGCTAACGATTCAGTTCCTGCATGACGGTCAGATTTATGAGGAGTATTACGACTACAAAACCGGTTCCTACACGCTCTCTTCTGACGTGATTGATGCCGACCAGTGGGGTGACAGTGAGCTTGCCGAGGCGGTTCCGCGGCCCGAGGGCGCGCTCGTTACGGATATCGACGACGGGGACAGGTTCACGTTCGAGATCATGTGCATGACGGAGGACGACTTCGAAGCCTACGTGGACGCATGCAAGGACGCGGGCTATACCGTCGACGTTGCGGAGACTGACACAACGTACTACGCGGACAACGAAGACGGCGCCCACCACATAGACCTGTTCTACTGGAGCGAGGCGGGGGAGCTTGATGGCTACCTGGAGCTAATCGAGCCAGAGGAGGACTAGTCGCTTCGCCTGTCCGACCTAGAACTCGATAAGGTCGCGCACGGGTACGTCGAGCGCGTGGGCAATGCGGATGAGCACGTCGATTCCGACATCGGCCGCTCCTATCTCGATCTTCCAGAGGTAGGAGCGGCTCGTGCTCGTCATGAGCGCGAGCTGGTGCTGCGTGATGCCATGCTTGGTCCGCTCGGCGACGATTCGCGACCCGAGAGACTGCTTCTCTTTCGCGTTGTCCATGCCGCCAGAATAGGAGCGCTATCATCGAGAAGTGCTCTCTATAGAGAGCACGTTGAGTAAGTGACAAACAAGGGGGTTCTCCGTGGCAATCAAGATTTCGGATGCAAAGATCAAGCTCGCCAAGGTCGGAGGGGCCTGCGCTGCGGCCGGCCTGATTATTGGCATTGTGGGCACCCTGTTTTTTGCCAATTACAACCCGCCCGACAAGGACGTGCCCGAGAATGCTTCTGTCGTCTTTGGGCGCATCGTCGAGCAGAACGAGCTGGTCTCGGTTTCTCAGGACTACAACATCGTGGACAAGCAGTCTGACTCAAGCTCGTTCTTTGGTCTGTTTGACCTGCCGTTCACGAGCAACGGCTTCTGGTATCGCTACGCGGGGACGATAAAGGCGGGCGTCAACCTCGAGACTGCGGAAATCGATGATCAGGGTGACACGGTGACGATCACGCTGGATCCGGCGTACATCATCTCCAACACTCCCGATATGGATACTTCGGGGGTCCTTGAGGAGAACAATAACGTACTGAATCCCATTCAGGTGGGCGACGTCGACGAGTTCCAGCGCTGGTGCGTTGAGCAGAGCGAGTCCCAGGCAATTGAGGGCGGGCTGCTCGAGGAGGCACAAGCTCAGGCAGAGGCTCAACTCTCCCAGCTGTTCTACGCAGCGCTTGGTGACGAAGTGAGCATCACGTACGTCTGGCGCGATGCGCCGATGGAGGTGGAAGAGTAAAGCTTCGCTTCTGCTGGAGATTTAGGAGGAATAGCGAGTGACGCACGCTCCGAATTGGACTCTCTCTTTATAGCGTGAGCAGCAGAAAGAATGTTGCCGTTCGGCGGGTGGCTGCTTGGATAGCGAGTTTCGCGATGCCGGCAGTTTTACGATAAAGGTGCCATTGCATGTCGTATGACGGACGGCTTCAATGATCATGATTGGGCGGAAGGTTTCTCATGATTGACAATAGCGATGACGTGATGGATAACGGCCCTGAAGTCCCGTCCAAGCGTTCTGCGGAAGACTACGTGAATGCCGCCAATGCTGTGATTGATATTGCCGAGATTGCTGTCTCGTTCATCCCCGGAGGAAGCGCCGCAGCAACAGTGGCAACTAAGGCTCTCAAGTATGCTCCCAAGGCACGACTTATCATCAACCACCTTCCCGATGTCGCCCCTGTTGCCGGACAGGTTGCTAGCAAGATTCAGGAGAAGGCTCCTGACGCTCTGGGTGGGCAAGCTGAGAAGCTCTTTGATGTCGCTCGGGGCGCCGCTGCGGCAGTTGGAGAGAAAGGCCAGGCGGCCGGAGACGCAATCAAGAAGTCATTTGACGCCCGAGCACAGGAGAGGGCGCGTCGCGAGGCCCGTCGTGCTCTGCTGGACGGTGCGGGCATTCGCATGCCCGTTTCCCAGTTTCTGGAGAATTGGGAAACGCAAGAGAAGCTCGATCAGGTAAACGGTGGGTATCTCGCTTATTGCGGTTGCTATGCCATTGCGACCTATCCTGCGGTGGTCAAGAAGGACGACTACGGCTCTTTCAGGGACATCTATATCGGCCGCTCCGAGAACATGGGCTCTAGCATTCACGCAGACATTGTTGGGCTCGGGAACGTGGACGTCTATGCTGACGTGAAGTACAAGCAGCATGTGTACGTTCTGCTTTATCCCTGCGAGCCGGCCAAGCTGGATGTTCTCGAGTCCTCTCTCATTACCGCGCTGGATGCCGACGCTTCCTATAACGCGCTTAAGAAGTAGAGCTTCGCAGATTGAGGAATGAGGAGGCCCTTAATTAATAGTCGGAAAAAATGCCCCAATGACCAACTTTTCCGACTAAATGGGGTCACCATCCAACTCCGCGAGGAGGCGCTCATGAGAATCCGGCGCGACAGGCGTTCCAGCGGCCTTATCGTCCGCATGGGCAACGGTGCAATCAAGGTAATTGCGGGCATCCGAAACTGCGGAAAGCCGCTAACCTTGGCTATCGCCGCTACTACATCCAGTCCGCTTTGAGCCTAGACACGGACGAGAAGCGCGAGCAGGAGAAGCGCTCCCTGCGCCTCATTGGTGACAGCTTCAAGAAGATCGTCATCGTGAACAAGGTGATGAAGCCGTATATGGACGACGACGGCCTTGTCTCCGTCGAAGAATCCATTGGCATTACGCCCCGGACGGCATGGTGGAGAGCATCTTCTTTGGCACGAGGGGCTACTACAAGTAGCAAAGATATGCGGAAGTGCGGTTAGCGCAGACGGCAGTGCGCATCCAGAAGGACTCCAGCTCTTGAAAACAGAACATATGTTCTGTATAACGTGAGAAACGAGAAAATGCGAGGCCGACGGATTGCCACAAAAAGGCACTTCTTGTCCGACGAACGACTACATATATGTTATCATCCGAAAGGAGATGCAATGTATGAAGTGGTCTTCTACGAAAGCGCGAATGGCGAGGCCCCAGTCCAAGAATTCTTGGATAGCCTGCCAATCAAGTTGAGGGAGAAGACTTTGAGGGGTCTGATGCTTCTTCAGGAGCTTGGTCCCCAGCTTCGCGGTGAGGAGACGGAGCATATTCGAGATGGCCTGTTCGAGCTAAGAACGAAGTTTGGAAGCGACATCACCCGAATCTTCTACTTTTTCTTTGCCGGACAGAGGATCGTTGTGACAGGTGGGTTCATAAAGAAGAGCCAGAAAACGCCCCGCCGCGAGATAGAGCGGGCGCTTCGCCGCAAAAGGGACTGGGAGGTGGTTCACCGTGAAGACGCTTAACGAGTACGTCGAGCGACAGCTCGAGAACCCCGAGTTCGCCGAAGCGTGGCGCGAAGGAGAGGGCGAGTACCAGGCTATGCGCGCACTTGTCCTGGCGCGCATCGAGTCGGGCCTCTCGCAGAGGGAGCTTTCCGACAGGGCGGGTGTTCCTCAGAAGACCATTAGCCTCATTGAGACCGCCGACACCAACACGACCGTCCGGACGCTGTCCAAACTCGCACAGGGGATGGGGAAGGTCCTCAGGATTAGCTTCGAGGACCGCAGCCTGGATGAGACTGGGATTCTGGAGGCATAGGAGGTCAAAGGGGGACAGCCCCTTTTGACTGGACCTCACGCAAATACGAGGACGTACAGCGCCGCGCCAAAGCAGAAGAGGGCTATGGCGGCCAGGATGAACGTCATGAGGCTAGCGCTCCGGCGCACGATGAAGGTCGCGGGGTGCCGCGGGTCAAGGTAGGCGTGGCACGTCCCGGCCTTTGCCATCCGCCTGGCCCTTCTCGCCCCAATGCTTTGAAGCGACTTTTCGCAGTAGGCCCTCCCCTGGAACTCGTACGCGCAGATGGGGTAGCGCAGCGACATGACCTGTCCGGTCGGCATCTCCTCGCAGCCGCGATACTCCGCCTCGACCCTGACCCGGCACACAAAGAGGTCGCGGACGTTGTTGGCGGCGACGCAGCCAAACAGGCTGCCCGTGACGACCAGGACGCAGGCGGCAACGTACTTGTCCGACCCCGGGACAAACGCGGCGAGCGCGAACGCAAGAGTGAGCCCTATCGCCACGGTAACGGCACCCGCGAAGATGATCGGGTGGTCGCCCTGGTTTCCCTGTCGAATGACCGCGATGACCACCACGTCAAAGAAGAGCGCCGCGAAGAAGAAAACCGCCAGCGCGCCCAGATCATAGCCCATATAGTCTCCCCGCCGAGTGTCCTAGCACGATGAAAAGGGATAGCCTTTTCATCGCTAGCAGGTTGCCCCGCCCACGACGGTCTTGCCCAGGATGGCGTCCCTGTCGATGGGCGCCGTCAGCAGCTTCTCCTGCACGTAGTCAAAGCCGAGGCGCGCCACGGTGTCGGCAAAGCGCTCGCCGCTCTGCCCCTCGTCGCGGAAGAAGAGGATTGCGCGCTCCACGAGGTCCATGACCTCGTCCTCGCTGGTGAAAATCTTGTCCAGCGCCCGACCATGCGCGACCTTCTTGCCCCAGCGCCCGCCGATGTAGACCTTGTAGCCGGCCAGTCCCTCGGTCACGGCGCCGAACGGGCACGCGCCCACGCAGCGCCCGCAGTGGTTGCACGCGGAGTCGTCGACGGTGATCTTGCCGTCCGGCCCGATCTGCGCGTCGCCCATCGGGCACGCCTTCACGACCTGGCAGACCTTGCACGCGCGACACTTCTCGAGGTCGATCTGCGGCACCCGCTGGCCAACGACGCCCAGGTCGTTGAGGTCGGGCTTGACGCACATGTTGGGGCAGCCGCCCACGGCGATCTTGAACTTGTGCGGCAGGTCCACGCCGTGGTAGCCCACGTAGAAGCGCTCGTGCAGCTTCTCGGAAAGGTCAAACGTGTCGATCAGGCCGTACTGGCAGGTGGTGCCCTTGCAGCTCACGACCGGGCGCACCTTGGAGCCGGTGCCGCCGGCATCCAGGCCGTGGTCCTGCAAAAAGCCGATGCACGCGTCGATGTTGTCGTACGGCACGCCCTGGATCTCCAGCGTGAGGCGCGTGGTCATCGTGACCTCGCCGGAGCCAAAGCGCTCGGCCGCCTCGGCCACGGCGCGCTGCTCGTCCACCGTGATCTTGCCGTTGCGCGTGATCACTCGGACGTTGAAGACGTCGTCATAGCGCTTGTCCTGCAGGCAGCCCAGGCCCTTGAGGCGCTTGACCTCGGCAGCGGGCAGCTTCTTGCCGGTCGGTCGCGGCACGCGGACCTCGTTGAACGTCACGCCGCCCTCGAGCACGCGCGTTGCCGTGTAGCCGGCGGCCTTGAGGCGATTCTGCGCGAAGTAGCCGCGCTTGCCCTTGGCGCACACCAGCAGGAGCTTCTCGTCCTTCTCGTGACCGGGCAGCCCGTCCGGGCCGATCTTGGTGAGGTCGACCCACTCCGCGCCGGGAATCGTGGGCGCGGGCAGCACGTCGATCACGTGGTAGTCTGCGGCGGCGCCGGCGGCGTACTCGGCCGGAGTGAAGCTCTCGAGCTCGCCCGCAAGCTTGTTCTCCAGGATGTAGGCCGTCGTGACCAGCGGGTGAATGGCTGTCGAGAAGGGCGGTGCGTAGGAGAGGTCCATCAAGTCCAGGTCCTCCACGCGCGCCTTCTGGTAGAGAGCCGTCACCACGACGTCGGTGACCTTGTCCACGGCTCCGGCGCCGAGCACCTGCACGCCGAGCAGTCGGTGCGAGTTGCGGTCCGCGACGAGCTTCACGAGGAAGCTCGACGACCCGGGGTAGTAGTGGGCCTTGTCGTCCACCACGGAGACCGCGCCCACCGGGTCAAAGCCTGCCTCGCGCGCCGCCGTCTCGGTGAGGCCGGTGCGCCCGCCGTTCAGCGTGGGCAGCAGGCGCACCACGCCGGTGCCGAGCGCGCCGGGGTAGGGGGTCGGCGTGCCCGTGAGCGTGCGGGCGATCGCACGGCCGGCGATGTTGGCCGTCGAGCCCATGGCACTCCACATCGGCTTGCCGGTGATGGCGTTCGTGACCTCGGCGCAGTCGCCGGCGGCGTAGACGTCCGGCACGTTGGTGGCGCCGAGCTCGTCCACGACCACGCAGCCACGGTCCAGCTCCACGCCGGAGCCCTCGAGCCACGCCGTGTTGGGCCGAATGCCAATGGAGAGAATCACGAGGTCCGCCGGCAGCGTCCCCGCGCCGGTCTCCACACCCTCGACCTGGGCGCCGCCCTTGATGCTCACGAGCGGGCACGACGTCATGACGCGCACGCCGGCGGCCTTGAGCTGGCGCTGCGCGAAGCCGGCCATCTCGGGGTCAAAGACGTTGGGCAGGATCTGCGGCATCGCGTCGATCACGGTGACGGAGAGGCCACGCGCGAGCAGGTTCTCGGCGACTTCCAGGCCGATGAAGCCAGCGCCCACCACCACGGCGCGGCGCGCCCCGGCGTCGACGCGGTTGCGGGTGGCCTCGGCGTCGTCGGGCGTGCGCACAGTGAAGACGCCGGGCAGGTCGGTGCCGGGGATGCTTGCGGGCACGAGCGGCGACGCGCCGGTAGCGATGACCAGCTTGTCGTACTTCTCGCCATGCTCCGAGCCGTCCTTCTCGCACACCGTGACCTCGTGGCCGGCCGCGTTGAGCGCCACGGCCTCCACGCCTGTGCGCACCTCCACGCCGGTGAGGCCCTCGTAGGCGGCCGGCGTGTTGACGATGAGCTCGCCGCGCGTCTGGATGTCGCCGCCGATGTAGTAGGGCAGGCCGCAGCCGGCGTAGCTGATGTCCTCGCTCTTGGTCACAACGACGACCTCGGCCGAGCGGTCGCACCGCTTGAGCTTGGCTGCGACCTTGGTTCCAGCGGCCACGCCGCCGACGATCAGGTACCTCATGGCGTTCCTCTCCTCTGTGCCGTCTCGCGCGGCACCTGTTGGCATCCATAGTATTCCTTTGCTGGCCTATCATGGATATGACGAGAAGAACGAGGGGGTCTCATGCCTAAAACGGCGGTATTCAGCGACATCGACGGCACGCTGCTCAACTCCGCGCATCAGGTCACGCCGCGCACACGGGCGGCGATTGAGGCGGTGCAGCGCGCCGGCGTGCCCTTTGTGATCGTGACGGCGCGGGGCATCTCCGGGACGTATCCCCTGCTCGAGCAGCAGAACATCACCTGTACGGTGGTCACCTACAGCGGCGGCGTCATCCTCGACGAGGACCGCAAGGTCATCCACCACCACGGTCTCACGCGCGCCCAGGCGCGGGAGGTCGTTGACTTTGCCGAGGCCGAGCGCCTGCCCATGACCTGGAGCGCCTACTCCTTCGAGGACTGGGTTGCGCCCGATGCGAGCGACCCGCGCCTCGTCGCGGAGGAGCGCATCGTCATGGCCAGGGCGCGCGAGGGCACCATCGACTCGATTGAGCGCGACGAGGTGCAGAAGATTCTCTGCCTCTGCACGAAGGGGGAGACCGCCGAGGTGGAGCGCCGCCTCAAGGAGCGCTTCCCCGAGTTTGCCATCGCGGTTTCGTCCGAGACGCTCATTGAGGTCATGCCCGCCGGCTCGAGCAAGGCTAGTGCCGTGCGCACCCTCTGTGACCTTTGGGGCTTGGACCCCGTCGACGTGATTGCGTTTGGTGACAACTACAATGACCTGCCCATGCTCGAGGCGGTGGGTCGAGGCTATCTCATGGGTAACGCGCCTGCGGAGCTGCTCGCCGGCGCGCGGCTCGTTGCGCCCCCAAATGACGAAGACGGCGTGGCGAGGGCGCTCAAGGATCTGGGCCTTCTCGCGTAGGAACGGCCTGCTGACTGCAAAAACGTCGCTCGTGATGGAAAAATCGAATTTCCAATACAAAAGCCTCGCTCGTGATGGAGAAATTTGGCCCTTTACGAGGAGAAGGTTAATAGTCTTATAATCCCAACTGGGGTTTTCGGAGGGGCGGTCTGTGTCCGGCTTCTTTGGGCTCATTTTTCTCTATCACGAATCGAGTTTTTGCAGACAAGTTCGGCGTTTTCCATCACGAGCGACGTTTTTGCACTCAGGCCGGGCCGGAGGGGCCTCCTTGTGCAAAAATGACGGCGTCTAGCAACGCGGGCGCGCGGCGCCTGACGAGAGGAGAGCTCATGAAGGTTGCCATCCCGACCCTGGGCAAGGGCGGACTGGACTGCGAGCGGTCCGGCCACTTTGGCCACTGTGACTGCTTCACCGTCGTCGACGTGGAGAACGGCGAGGTCGGCGCCGTGAGCATCATCGACAACCCGCCCCACGAGGAGGGCGGCTGCATGCGCCCCGTGGCCCTGCTCGCCCAGAACGGCATCGACGCGATCGTGGCCGCCGGCATGGGCATGCGCCCGATGATGGGCTTTGCCCAGGCGGGCATCACCGTCTACTTTGAGAACCAGACCCCGGGCGTCGGTGACGTCGCGCAGATGGCCGCTGCCGGCACGCTTCCCGTCATGGGCGAAGAGCACGCCTGCCACCACTGATTCAAAAGGGGACAGACCCCTTTTGAATCATTTCGGAGGTCGGAAGATGGACGCGCTGGTCATAGCCGGCTGCCTCTCCGGCGAGGAGGGGGACGCGGGCGTCGCCGCGCTCGTGCGCGAGCTCGCGGCCGCCGTGGACGCAAGCGTCATGATGCGCGCCCGCACGGGCGGTCGCCCCATGGGCGTGTCGCTTCCGGAGGCGCTTGCCGATCTGCGGGCACGTGGTGCACGGCGTGTCCTTGTCGCAACGACGCACGTCGTTGACGGAAGGCTTCAGCGCGAGGCTGCGGCAGCGGTCCGTGCGGCGGCCCCCGGCTTTGAGAAGATTCGGCTCGCGCCCCCGCTGCTGGCGTGCGAGGAGGACTTCGCCGCAGTCGCCGTTGCCCTCGACGAGGCGCTGCCCGCGCGCCCTGACTGCGCCGTCGCGTTCGCGGGCCATCGCGGTCCGGAGTGCGAGGCGGCGTTCGCGCAGCTCGAGGGCGCGTTGCGTGCCCGCGGTCGCAACGACGCCCTCGTAGACTCGCCGGGCCGCCTCCCCGCGCGCCTGCGTTGCCGCCCCGAGCGCGAGACCCTCCTCGCTCCGCTCCTCATGTCGCTCGGCCACCACGCTCGCCATGACGTGCTGGAAGAGCTCGCCCAGCGCCTCTCTGCCCAGACTTGGCCGCACTCCCTCGCCGAGCTCCCCGCCGTCCGTGCCCTCGTCGTCGACCATGCCTGTGTGACAATGATTCAAAAGGGGACTGTCCCCTCTTGAATCATTGAAAGGAGCTCCCATGAAGCTCGTCATCGCCTCCGACATCCACGGCGCCGCCGACGCCTGCGCGCGCCTCATGTCCGCCGTCGAGGCGGAGTCCCCCGACCGAATCGTCCTCCTTGGTGACCTGCTCTACCACGGTCCGCGCAACGACCTTCCCGCCGATTACGCCCCCAAGCGCGTCATCGAGATGCTCAACTCCGTGGCCGATCGCGTGATCGCCGTCCGCGGCAACTGCGAGGCCGAGGTCGACCAGATGGTCCTCGGCTTCCCCTGTATGGCGGACCACAACGTCCTGCTCGACCCCGCCGCCGGCACGACGCTCTTCCTCACCCACGGCCACGTCTGGGGCCCCGGCTACCACAACAGCGTGGACGCCTGGCCCGCACTGCCGCCCAGCTCGGCTCTGGTCTACGGCCACACCCACATCAAGGTGAGCGAGAAGAACGCGGTGCATGACGCGTGGGTCTTCAATCCCGGCTCGGTGGGCATCCCCAAGGACGGCTCGGCCAGCTATGGCGTCTACGAGGACGGGCGCTTTGAGCATCGGCTGCTGTAGCGCGGCGCCCCCGGCCTGAACGCTCCCTAAAATGTGCGCTTCAAAAAATCTCATGTGTAGAGACTTAGATTATGTATAGAATCGTCACGCACAGGGGATAAACTCAACCGTACACACGGATACAAGCGAGCGGGTCGGCGCACGCCGCCCGCGCACAGCAAAGGAGAGCAACTATGGGCAAGATTCTTGGTATCGACCTGGGTACCACCAACTCCGCGATGGCGGTCCTCGAGGGCGGCGAGCCCACGATCATCGTCAACGCCGAGGGCGACCGTACCACCCCGTCCGTCGTCGGCTTCCGCGCCGACGGCGACCGCATCGTCGGCAAGGCGGCCAAGAACCAGGCCGTCACCAACCCGACCAACACGGTATTCTCGATCAAGCGCTTCATGGGCCGTCGCTACGACGAGGTCGGCTCCGAGCTCAAGACCGTCCCGTACAAGGTCAAGGCCGGCACCGGCAACCGTGCGGTCGTTGAGATCGACGGCGAGGACTTCACCCCGGAGCAGATCAG
>DXBZ01000090.1 GCA_019116265.1 Candidatus Olsenella stercoravium
AGCACGTCTCCGGGCACGAGGCCGACAACCCCGTCCTGGTAGGCGATGTCGTGGAAAGCCCCCACTACGCCCGACTGGACATCGAGAGTCGAGATCTCGCGCGCGTCCGAGCTCACCATGAGCGCGGGCGGGTGGCCGGCCGAGCAGTAGCGGATCGTCCCCTCGGCGAGGTCGATCAGACCCACGAAGAGCGTCGCGAACGTCTCGAGCCGCGAGAAGCCCAGCAGAAACTCGTTGAGCGCGCGGACCATGCGCGCCGGCGCGAGGCCCTCCCAGGCGTACGCCCCGAGCGCCGTCTTCACCGCAGCCGAGACCGAGGCCGCCTCGACGCCCTTGCCCGAGACGTCGCCCATGATCACGCAGGCGCGGCGCCCGGGGAGGCGTATCAGGTCGTAGAAGTCGCCGCCGACCGAAGCCGTGGCCGTGGCCGAGGAGTAGACCGCCTCGGCCGTGATGCCCTCGACGTCCTGGAGCTCGTTTCTCATGCCCGTCTGGAGCGCCTGCGCGATCCGCTTGTCCTGCTCGCGCGCCTCCTCGCCGCGGGCGATGTCGCGCACGTCCGTGACGAGATCCAGCAGAAACTCCGTCTCCAGCTCGTCGAACGGCTCGGCGCCGTCGGGACGGAGCAGCATGGCGTAGCGGTGCGACCCAACGGGCTCGCCCAGGTCCAGAAGGCCGCCCACGCAGGGCTCCCCCAGGTCGCGCAGGACGGACGAGAGCTCGCTCTCGGGTGGGATCGGGACCACGGCCACGCCCTCGAGCTCGTAGGGGCCCGTCAGCTCCCTCAGGCGCAGGGGGAGCTCGCGCGGGCCGTTGAGCGGCAGGTCGGCCAGGACGAGCCCGTCGCCGCCCTCCCCGACCCTGACGAGCGCCGCCTCGAACTCGTCGGCGACCTCGCCCATCACGTCCTCGAGACACGCGAGGGCACCCTCTCCGCCGGCCCCTGCGGTCGCCGCGTCGAGCAGCTCCTCGCGCAGCTCCGTCTCAAACGAGGCGAGCTGGTCGGCGCGCTGGGAGCGCAGCGCCGCGAAGGCGCTCGCCAGCTGGACCGAGAGGTAGTGCGCCACCGAGTCGAGCAGCTTGGCGTCGTCCTTGGGCAGCGGGTGCAGGCGGCGCCACCCCACCTCGATGATCGAGATGACATGGCCGCCAAACCACACGGGCACCACCATGAAGCTCGTGAAGGGCGGCAGCATGGACGTCCTCACGCGCAGGACCTCATGCGTCTCCTCGCTCACGACGTCACGCACGGTGAGGCGGCCCTGGCGCAGCGACTCCGCGTCGGGGGCGACGACCCGCAGCCGCACGGTGCGGCCATCGCGCACCGCGACGCGCTCGATGCTGCGCCCAAAGGGCATGAAGCGCGCCGGCCGGTCGTTCAGAAGCGAGCTCGAGACGCCGCGCAGGCGGAAGCCGTCCGACTCGGAGAGGTAGACGAGCGTGCCGTCCGCCTCCATGGTGTCCGTGATCTCCTCGAGCACGCGACCAAAGAGCGCCTGCAGGTCGTCGGCGTCGATCGTGTCCAGGACGATGTTCAGCGTGCCCGAGAGGCGGTGGTTGGCGCGTCTCAGGTCCTCGAGCATGCGCTCGGTCTCCCGGTCGGCGACCTCGTCCGCCTCCAGGGGGAGCGCCAGCAGGAGGTACGTCTCGCCCGGGGCGCGCACGGTGTCGCAGCGGACGCGCACCGTGACGGGCCTGCCCGACGCCGCCAGACAGACCGCTCGCGCGGACGTGCCGTCAACCGGGAACGGCAGCCGCTCGGCGGAGAAGGGGCCGAGCGGCTCGTCAGCCTCGGCAGAGGGGAAGAGCAGGCGCACGTCGCCGCCCACGAGTCCCCCGGGCGCGCAGAAGAGCTCGGCAGACTCCTCGTTGGCGAGCAGTATGCGCCCTGACCCATCAAAGACGAGCACCGCCTCGCAGCTGAGCTGCAGCAGCTTGGACAGCGTTCCGACGACGCTCCCCTCGCCGATGCCCTCGACTCGCCTGCTGAGCGCTCCGTGTGCCATGGGTCTCCCGGTATACGAAAACGGACCCCGAAGGGTCCGTCTGCTCTCGTGGTGTCGGAGGCGGGACTTGAACCCGCATGACCTTTAACCAGTCACTAGCACCTCAAGCTAGCGCGTCTGCCAATTCCGCCACTCCGACTTGTCACTGCGCTTTCGCGCAAGGGATAGTATGCACCACTCCCCCATCCGGCGCAAGCCCCAATTTTGAGGTTTTTCTCGCCCGGGGCTGAGGCGCATTGGAAATGCGTCGATCTACGGAGCCGGCAAAAACTTGCACAAGAATTGGCTCGTTTTACAGTCGAGAAGAACGCGGGCACGAAGGCCGTCCGTAAACGGCGGCTTGTTCTGCGCACAGTTCCGTATACGCAGGAAATTCTTGTGCGGCATTCGGTGCGTAACGGCCGCAGCTCGTAATCGGAGCGCTTTTCTCAGCGCATTTTGCCCCGTGTCGTAGCTGCCGCCGATTCCTGTGCAACCCAACGCAGCGGGCGGGGCCGGAACGCATCCGACCCCGCCCAACAGAGCGGCGATAAGAACGTGCGCCTAGAGCTCGATCGAGGTCTCCTTGATCGGGTTCACGGCCGCGTAGTGGCACGCGCAGAAGTGACCGGACGCGACCTCCTTGAGCTCGGGCTGCTCATCGGAGCAGACGGCCTGCGCGATCGGGCAGCGCGTGTGGAAGCGGCAGCCGCTCGGCGGGTCGATCGGCGAGGGCGGGTCACCCGGCAGGATGATGCGCTTGCGGGTCTTCTGGACGTCCGGGTCGGGCACCGGAACGGCCGAGAGCAGAGACTGCGTGTAGGGGTGGTGAGGCTCGGTGTAGAGCGTCTTCCAGTCGGAGATCTCCACGATCTTGCCGAGATACATAACGGCCACGCGGTCTGAGATGTGCTGGACCACGGAGAGATCGTGCGCGATGAAGAGGTACGCGGTGCCAAAGTGGTCCTGGAGGTCCTTCAGGAGGTTCAGGACCTGCGCCTGAATGGAGACGTCAAGTG
>DXBZ01000091.1 GCA_019116265.1 Candidatus Olsenella stercoravium
GCCGGCTCGTCGGTGAGGCCCACGTAGTTGCCGTAGCTCTTGGACATCTTCTTGTGGCCGTCGGTGCCCACCAGAAGCGGCATCGTGAGGGCCACCTGCGGCTCCATGCCCATGGCGCGCATGAGGTCGCGGCCCGCGAGCAGGTTGAAGATCTGGTCGTTGCCGCCCATCTCGAGGTCCGCCTTCACCACGACGGAGTCATAGGCCTGCAGCACCGGGTAGATGAACTCGTGCAGGGCGATGGACTTGCCCTCGGTGTAGCGGTTGTGGAAGTCCTCGCGCTCGAGGATGCGGGCCACGTTGAACCGGCTCATGAGACCCAGCATCTCGGCGAGATTGAGGCCCTTCAGCCAGTCGCCGTTGTGGACGATCCGGGTCTTCTCGGGGTCGAGCACCTTCATGGCCTGCTCGACGTAGGTCTTGGCGTTGGCCTCGACCTGCTCCTCGGTGAGGGGCGGGCGGGTGGAGTCGCGGCCGGACGGGTCGCCGATGAGGGCGGTGCCGTTGCCGATGATGAGGGTCACGTTGTGGCCCAGGTCCTGGAACTGGCGCATCTTGCGCAGCGGCACGGCGTGGCCGAGGTGCAGGTCGGGCGAGGTGGGGTCCACGCCCAGCTTGATGTTGAGCGGCGTGCCCTTCTCGAGCTTCTTCTTGAGCTCCTCCAGCGGCACGATCTGCATCGTGCCGGACGTGATCACCTTGAGCTGTTCGTCAACTGGCAGCAAGTCTCTGTCCTCCACAGGGTCTTCGTCTCTCCAAGCCGCCCGAAGGCGGCGGCATAGCAAACTAGCATAGTATAATGACGAACGACTGTGGACGGGACGTCCCGGACAAGGAGTGATAGATGGGAATCAGAACGCGCCGGGCTCGCGCGCACTCGAAGACCCACTTCGTGGGGTTTGGCCTTGCGGGACTGCTGGGCTTCATCGCGCTTCTCTGCGTGACGCTCGCCCTCTCGCTGGGGGCGATGGTCTCCAGCTGGCTCGAGGACCTGCCCGACTACACCTCGGCGGACGCCTTCCTCGTGGCCGAGCCCACCCGCGTCTACGACGCCGACGGCAACGAGATCGTTGCCTACTACCTGCAGAACCGTCGCTCGGTCACGCTCGAGCAGGTCTCCGACTACGTCATCCAGGGCACCATCGACACCGAGGACAAGCGCTTCTACCAGCACAACGGCGTCGACCCCGAGGGCATTCTGCGCGCTGCGGTGGGCCAGGTCTTTGGCGGCGGCGAGCAGGGCGGCGGCTCCACGATCACGCAGCAGCTCGTCCGCTGGACGGTTCTCTCCGACGAGCAGTTTGAGAACTCGCTGCGCCGCAAGGTCCGCGAGGCGTACATCGCGATCCAGATGGAGAAGACGTACACCAAGGACCAGATCCTGAACATGTACCTCAACACCATCTTCTACGGCAACGGCGCCTACGGCATCGAGGCCGCCTCGATCACCTACTTCAACAAGAGCGCCGCCGACCTCACGCTCAACGAGGCCGCCACGCTCGTGGGCATCCCCAACTCCCCCACCTACTACGACCCCTTCGTCAACTACGATAACTGCAAGAGCCGCCGCAACCTCGTCCTCTCGCGCATGCTCGAGGCGGGCGACATCACGCAGGAGGAGTACGACGCCACGGTCGCCGAGGAGATCCCGCTCAACCCCGGCGAGCTCACCGACTCCGACAGCACCTACCCCTTCTTCACGGACTACGTGCGCGACCTGCTCCTGCAGGACTTCTCGTCCGACACGATCGCCCAGGGTGGCCTCAAGGTCTACACGACGATCGAGCCCGACAAGCAGGCTGCGGCCGAGCAGGCGTGCAGCGACCGCATCGCGGCCGGCGGCAACCCCGACATCGCGGCGGCCCTCGTCTCGATCGACAACTCCAACGGACACATCGTCGCCATGGTGGGTGGCCAGAACTACGGCAACGACACCGAGGCGGGGCAGAGCTCCATCAACCTCGCCACGACGACCCACCAGACGGGCTCGAGCTTCAAGGCCATAGTGCTTCTCGCCGCGCTCCAGGAGGGCATGAGCCCGACGGTGCGCATCAACTGCCAGGCCAAGCTCCAGGTCACGCCCACGTGGGCGCCCAGCAACATCAACGGCGCCAACTACGGCGTCAGGACGCTCGCCGACGCCACGAAGCTCTCGTCCAACACCGGCTACGTCCAGGTCGCCGAGGCGATCGGCATGGACAAGGTGGCCGACATGGCCGCCACGCTCGGCATCGACTCCCCCATCGAGCCCGGCCTGTCGTCCGCGCTCGGCACCTCGCCCATCTCCCCGCTCGAGATGGCCGAGGCCTTCTCGGCGATCGCCACCGGCGGCATCCACCGCAACCCCGTGGCGATCACCAAGATCGAGGACCGCAACGGCAACGTCGTCTACGAGCACGAGGACGACCCCGAGCAGGTCGTTGACTCCGCTATCGTGCAGGACGCCACCGAGATCCTCGAGTCCGTCGTCAGCAGCGGCGGCACCGCCTCGAGCGTCCGAAACTACTTCCGCTGCAACCAGCCCATCGCCGGCAAGACGGGCACGACGGACAACTACTCCAACCTCTGGCTCTGCGGCTTCTCCCCGCAGCTCACGACCGCCGTGTGGGTCGGCTGCCCGTCGAGCGGCTCGCAGCGCGTCTACTTTGGCGGCACCACCGGCTCCACGGCCACAACGGCTATCCCCATCTGGGGCACCTACATGAACGCCGTGCTCGCCGACGAGCCCCGCGCCGAGTTCCCCACCTCCGACCACGAGGCCGAGTACAAGGACAACAGCTCCTGGACCTTCATCGGCACGAGCTCCTCGGTGAACACCGAGGGCTGGTCGGAGCAGACGACCGAGCCGGAGGAGGAGCCCGAGGAGAACGACGAGCCGCAGACGCCCACCGAGCCCGAGACGCCCACACCCCCGACCGGCGGCGACGATAACACGGACGGCGACAGCGGCGGGGGAACCACGCCCCCGACCGGCGGCGACACGGATGACGGCACCGGCGGCGGCACGGGTGACGGCACCGGCGGCGGCAACACGTCGACACCGGATCAGCCAACACAGTAGTAGCGCGATGTGTGCGGGCGCCGCTCCCCGATTGGGACGGCGCCCGCACGTTTTGCCCCGCACGCACTGCCGTATCATGCGATAAGGGATTTTCTGTACAGCGCTCGTCACGGAGGACGTATGACATACAGCGACCATGGTGGACGGCCCCGTCGGGGCTCCGCCCCGAGTTCGGGTTCTTCTCGCTCCAACGCTCAGGGCTCGCGCGGTCGCATCCCCTCGCAGGGAGCCTATCACGGGCCGCGCGGCACCCGGCAGCGCTCCTCCGCCCCGCACCGCTCCTCGGGCCCCGGCTATCCGTTGCGCGCCCGCAGCATCAACTTCCAGAGCGGGCGCGCGCGCCGGCTCAGCGCCAACCGCCGGCTCCTGATTCTCTCCGCGCTCGCGCTCGTCCTCCTTGTCCTGCTGATCGTGGGCGTCTCCAGCTGCGTGCGCGGCTGCAGCTCGGACCAGGGCACCTCGGGCGAGGCCAACCCCGTCGACGCGCGCGTGGCCGTCGGCGTGGACGAGGACCTCACGCGCAGGTTTGCCACTGAGCTCGACCGGGGCGAGAAGCTCGCGCAGATCGCGGCCAACGCGAGCGCCTACGAGAATCCCGACCTCCTCGAGCTCGCGCTCGACGAGCCGGCTGCGATCGACTTTGTGGCGGCCTACCCCGAAGCCGAGAAGACCGCGCAGTCCTACGGCGAGGACGTGACCGTGGGCACCGTGCCCGAGCTCTACTGCTGGGACGCGCGCTGGGGCAACGTGGACTACGCCGGCGCCCCGCTCGCGCTCACCGGATCCGGCCCGACCTCGCTCTCGATGGCCTACATGGCCCTCACCGGAAACGGGGACCGCACCCCCGCCGACTTTGCGCAGGCGGTGACCGACGCCGAGATGGCAACCGGCGACTCCTGCATGTCGGGCAGCTTCCTTGACGGGTCCGGCGCCCTCGACGGGACGGGCCTCGCCTGCTCGACCTACACCTCCAACGCGGACAACCTCACGCAGGTGCTCGACAATGGCACCTACATCTTGCTCGAGGCCCAGGCGGGCATGCTCACCGACGCCACGCACTGGGTCATCGTCGTGACCGAGAACTCCGATGGCTCGGTCCAGGTCTATGACCCGACCTCGCCCGAGGTCAGCTCAAAGCCATGGGACCCCGCCACGATCGCGAGCGCGTGCGACACTCTCTACGCGCTCAGCGCCTCCGACTCGGGCGACGAATAGTCGCAGCTCATCCGCTTTACCGTCAGCGTGATCACGAGCGTGGCCCCCTCGACGCGCGCAGCGAGGGTCATCCCCTGTGCTGCGGCAAGCTCGGCGGCGACGGCAAGCCCGAGCCCGGAGCCCTGCGTGGCGCGGGAGGCATCGGCCTGGTAGAAGCGCTCAAAGAGACGCTCGGCGTCGATCGCGCTGGGGTCGGCCACGGGGTTCGCAAACTCCACGGCGAGACGGTCCTTCTCGCCCGCCGGATGCGCCGTCACCGCAAGCGGGCCGCATCCGTGCCGCAGCGCGTTGACCACGAGGTTCTCCACTATGCGCGCGAGCGCCTCGGCGTCCGCTTCCACGACGGCATCGCCGCAGGTGAGCGCGGGCTCCCAGCCATGCTGCTCGAACTCGGGGTAATGGCCGAGAAGAACCTGCTCCAGCAGCGGTCGCAGGGCAACGGCTGCCAGCTGGAGCGGGATGTCCGGGTCGGCGGCGCGGGCGTAGGAGAAGAGCTCGTCGAGCAGGCCGGACATCGAGGCGAGACGCGCGTCGGCGGCTGCGAGCTGGACATCCTTCTGCGCCGGGTCCGCCTCCTCGCGCGCGAGCTGCAGGTAGCCCCGCGCGCCGGTAAGTGGGGTGCGAACGTCGTGGGAGAGCGCGGAGAGCCCGCGCGAGAACTCATCGGCAGCTCGCAGTGCCTCCACGCGCTCCGCGTCGGAGGCGGCGAGCTCGGCGTTCACGGCGTCGACCAGGGCGACCACACCCGGCAGGCGACTGCCGGTCGTGAGGCGCGCGTTGCTCGTGCGGTCGCGGGCAGCCAGGAAGCGCGCCTGGCGACCGAGCTCGGTGATGTAGCAGGCAACGACGAAGAGGGCACCGAGGCCAAAGCCCAGCGCGAGCATCAAGACGATCAGGAACGCATCTGCCATGTGGAACCTCTCTATGACGTCGGCAAGCCACTCCATCCTAGAGCTTGCAAGCAGCCAGTCTACGAGCGGCTCGAGCCAGCGGTAGAACTGCTCGAGGAATGCCGCGTGCATCATGCGAGGTCACGGCGCGAGCTCACGAGGGTGCCGAGCGCGGCGGATGCGAGGCAGAGCGGCAAGCAGACCGCGAGGGCGCGCAGCGCCGGGGCCACACCGGTGGCGTCGACGGCAAGCATGTCGGCCGCACCGTTGCCGACGGAGACAAGCGCGGCGTAGGGCATCCAGGCGAGGGCGGCCTCAAGCGCCGGGGCCCAGCCGAGGCCGAGCGCCGAGTCGACGAGCATCAGGAACGTGAAGAACCCCTGCTCGACGGCTGCCGACGTCAGGAGGAACGCGGCGATAAACGCAATCGCGCGGACGCGGACGAGCTGCCCCACGAACAGGACGGCGAGGGCGTAGACGCATGAGATGAGCCAGCCCTCGCCCGCCCAGGCGACGACCTGCCAGAGCGGCTCGACGTTCTCCACGGGCCGCATGGTCACGAGCACGCCGAGCCCTCCGAATGCGAGGTAGGCGACGAGAAGCGCGCCGGAGAGCAGAGCCGCGAGCAGGTACTTCTCGGCGTAGTATGCGGCACGACCGTGAAGGGACGACAGGAGCGTACGGTCAAAGCCGGCGTCGGAGTCCGCGCAGGAGAGGTGGGCCGCCACGAAGGGGGCGAGCGTCGACACGAGTACGATCGAGCTTCCGCGCCCGGCAAGGTGCAGAGCCCCGGCGCGCCCGGTGAGTCCGTCGTAGACGACGCCCGGTTCAAGCGGCCACCAGACGGTGAGGATGGCGGAGCCCAGGGTGGCGAGCGCCACAAGCGCGAGCACCACCCATGGCCATCGCGAGCGGGCCACACGGTAGAGATCGGACCTGAGCAGCGCCATCATGCGACATCCCTCCTCGAGACGAGCAGCGCGTCGGCGGCGACGGTCGCAACGGCGAGCGGAAGGCAGACGACGAGCGCGCGCAGGGCGGGGGCCAGCCGGACGGCATTCTCCGTGGAGAGCGCCACTTGCGCGCCGGCACCGACCGCAGACGCAATCTCCGCAGGCAGCCACGGGCCCACGGCGGCCGTCACCGTGAGGAACTCGCCGCCGAGAAGCGCGTGCAGGAAGTCGATCCCGATGAGCAGACCGCCCTCGAGCAGCCCGCCT
>DXBZ01000009.1 GCA_019116265.1 Candidatus Olsenella stercoravium
TTGTCGTCGGCGAGCAGGGTGTAGTCCATGTCGCTCGCGACGAGCCTGACGTCGGCGAGGTCGTCCTCGAGGTAGCTTCTCATCGGTCCTCCGAACTCCGCGTGTCGTTTCTCGCACAATTCTAGCGTGACGTCTGGCGCGCGGCCGCTTTAATAGGCTAAAGTGGTTGCTCGGACACGAAGGGGGTGCCATGACGGAGCACGGGAACAGAGGCGAGGCGGAGCGGGAGCGGCTGATCAGGGCGCTCTGCTCGCTCGAGTCCGCAGACGAGGCGCGGGCGCTTTTGGGCGACCTCTGCACCCCGCGTGAGATCGAGGACCTCTCCCAGCGCCTCGAGGTGGCGACCATGCTCGCCGCCGGCGCGTCCTATGTCGACGTCTCCCGCGCGACCGGCGCCTCGTCCACCACGGTGAGCCGCGTCTCCAAGTGCCTGAACGGCCCCGGCGGCGGCTACCGCATGGTCCTCGCGCGCCTCGACGGCCCGCGCCCCTAGCCCGCCCCTCCCGCCCGAATTTTTGTCCGGTCTGCGGGGTAGGGTAGGATGTGCCGAGAAGAACGTCGCGTCGGGAGGACCCATGGCGCTGGTCGCGCAGACAGCAACAGATGACAGGCTCGTCTCGCCCGAGCTCGAGGCGCGGGTGCGGCGTGCGCTCGCGGCGCGCGGCCGCGCGGTCGTGCTCGTCCCGAGCTTCGCGCAGGCCCTCGTCGTCCAGCGCGACCTCGCCGAAAGGGGGGTCTCGCTCGGCGTCACCGTGAGCACGCCCGCCGCGTGGGCGCAGGAGCGCTGGGAGGTCTGGGGCGACGGTCGCCACGTGGTGGACGGCGCCGCGCGCGACCTGCTCGCGGCACGCGTGCTCGGGCGCGCCTGCCGGGCCCCCGACTTCCCGCTCGCCGACACCGAGGGCACGGCGGCCCTTCTCGCCGACCTCTCGCGCGTGGGGCTGCCCTGGTTCCTCTCGGGGGCGGACGAACCCTCGGGCTCGAGCGGGGCGGAGCGCGCCCTGGTGGGGCTGCTCCCCGCGCTCGACGCCGAGCTCCGCGCATGCGGGCTCGTCGAGTGCTGCGAGGTCATGGACGCGCTGCCGGACGTGCTCCGGGACGCCGGCGTCGCGGTGCCGCCCGTCACCCTCGCGGGCTTCTCGCAGCTGAGCCGCGCCGAGCGCGCTCTGGTCGAGGGGCTCGCCGCGTGGTGCGACGTCGTCTCCCTCGCGCCGGGCGCACCCGCGCTTGACGCCGGGCGCGCGGGCGAGCTCTCCGAGCTGCTCGGCGCGCTCTTCCGCCCGCCCGCGGAGCCGCTCGGCGCCACCGGGGCGGTGCGGATGCTGCTGCCCGCCGGCCCGTCGGCCGCCCCCGAGCTCGTCTGCCGCGTGGTGGAGGAGCTGGCGGGGGAGGGGTGCGCGGACGTCGTCGTGGTCGCCCGGGAGGCGCGCCGCGCCTGGCGCGAGCTCGCGCCCCGCCTCGCCGTCCGGGGCATCTCCGTGCGAGCCCAGCTCACCTGTCCCGTGGCGGAGCTGGAGAGCGGCCGCGCCTTCCTGGCGTACGCCCGCGGCGTGGCGCGCCTCGCCGAGCTGGCCCGGGACTGGCCTCCCGCGACCCCGGTCCCGGACGCGCCGCGCAGGGGCACGGTGCGCGTGACCCTCGAGGACATGTCCTGGTGGCCCCCGCGCGACCTCTCCGACTTCCTGCTGTCCGAGGTGTCCCACCTGGACGCCGACCGCGCGCGGCGCCTGGACGCCGAGTGGCGCTCCAACCGCCTGCTCACCCCGGGCGTCCTGCTCGACCAGCTGACCTCGACGCGCGTGGTCTCTCCCGAGGTCGCCGCCGCCACGCGCGAGCTGCTGCGCGGGCGGCTCGGCTCCGCCGCCTCCAAGCTGCTCGCCCCGTTCGTCGAGGGCCGGGCCATGAGCTCCCCCGCCGCCCGCGAGGCCGTCGCCGCGCTCGGCGCGGTGCTCGACGTCGCGCGCACCCTGAAGGAGCTCGGCGTCACGGCCGACCCGTCCCAGCAGAGGGCGGTCCCGCTCGTCCGGCTCGTGGCGCTCGCCGAGGCGGCCCTGCGCCGGGGCGGCGTCGTGCTCCGGCCGGAGCGCCCGGTCGAGGGGTGCCGCGCCACGGTGCGCATCCTCGACGAGGCGGCCGCGAGCGGCCTTGCGTCCGCGTCTGTCGACGCCCTCGTCCTGCTCGACCAGACGTCTGCCGAGGCGGCCGTCTCCGAGGCCGACGACGCGCGCGCCCACATCCTGCGCGCCTGGGGCGTCGAGGAGCCGCCGAGCGCCATGGAGCTCGCGCGCGAGCGCTTCGCCGCGATCGCGCGCGCCCCGCGCCGCGCGCTCGTGCTCGAGCGGACGCTCTTTGGCGCCGACGGCAGGGCGTGCTATCCCTCTGTCATGCTCTCCGAGGTCATGGCCTGCTACGGTCTGGGCGCGGAGGCTGACCCCCATGCGATCTCGTGTGCGCTGGGGGAGGCCAACGTCCGCACGCGCTCGGAGTCCGCGCTCGGCGAGAACCTCGCTCCGGAAGGTCGCGCCCCGGCGACCGTGGGCGGCGAGACGCCCGCCCCCGCCGGAAGGATCGACGCCCGGGAGCGCGAGCTCGTCTCGCCCCCTCCCGAGGGCCTGACGGCCGGGGATGCCCGTCCCGTCCTCTCCGCCTCGCAGATCGAGAGCTATCTCGAGTGCCCGTACAAGTGGTTCAGCCTGCGGCGCCTGCGCCTGCGCGACGCCGACGCCGGCTTCACGGGGGCGGAGATGGGGACCTTCGCCCACCGCGTGCTCGAGGTCAGCCGCCGCGAGCTCGTGGCGCGCGCCCAGGAGCGCCTCGAGGGCGGCCATGCCCTCGGGGAGGCGCGGGCCGAGCGAGCGGACGCCCTGCAGCAGGAGTCCTACCGCGAGGAGGTGGAGCGGCTCCTGGCGCGCGCGCAGGCCGACCCTGCGGACCGGCTGCCGGGCTCCGCGCCGGGCGAGGGCTCGCTCGAGGAGGCGCGCGCCGTCCTCGCGGAGGAGTTCGACGCGCACCTCGCCCACCAGTACCAGCTCGTCGGCGGTCGCCGGCCGCTGCCCCAGGCGCTCGTGCCGCACCTCGCGCGCGAGCACGGCCAGCTCGCCGGCCTGAGGCGCGACCTGGACACGCTGCTCGACTTCGAGCGCGGCGTGCTCGCGGGCTTTGAGCCGCGCTTCTTCGAGTGGGGCTTCGGGCGCGGGGGAGCCCCGAAGGTCGACTACGCGGGCGTCCTGCTCACGGGTACCGTCGACCGCATCGACGTTGACGCCCACGGGCAGGTCGCCGTCATCGACTACAAGCACAAGGCCGACCTCGCCTTCGCGCGCGAGTACGATGCCCTCGACGCGGCCCGCGAGCCCGGGTCCTTCTCGCTGCCCCGGCGCGTGCAGTCGCTCATATACGCCCAGGTCGTGCGTCGCGCCTTCCCGGACCTCACCGTGCGCGCGGCTCTCTACCTCTGCACCAAGGGCTCCCATGCCCTCGCCGGCGCCGCGGACGAGAACCTCGCGGACCTCGTCTTCGGCGAGCGGGGCCTCTCGTCTAGGCGCGCGCCCGCCGTGTCCGTGCCGCGCGGGGAGACCTTTGGCCGCGCGGGCTCCTCGGGCATGGAGGCCCTGCTCGACGCCAGCGAGGAGGCAATCGCGCAGAAGATGGAGCGGCTTCTCTCCGGCGACATCGAGGCCGCCCCCCTCGACGCCGAGGCTTGCCGGTTCTGCCCGGTCCTCAACTGCGAGAGGAGGCTGCGCGCATGAGCGGACAAGTCGACCTCTCGCGCCTCAACGAGCGCCAGCGCGCAATCGCCACGACGCTCGACGCCCCCCTCTTCGTGGAGGCGGGTGCCGGCTCCGGCAAGACGTTCACGCTCACGCAGCGCATCGCGTGGGCGCTCTGCCCGGGGTCGGGCCCGGACGGCGGGCCCTTCCTCGAGAGCCTCGACCAGGTGCTCGTCATCACCTTCACCGAGGCCGCCGCCCGCGAGATCAAGGAGCGGACGAGAAGGACGCTGCGCTCGACGGGCATGGCGGAGCAGGCGCTCGCGGTCGACGACGCGTGGATCTCCACGATCCACGGCATGTGCTCGAAGATCCTGCACCGCCACGCGCTCGACCTGGGCCTCGACCCGGCGTTCTCCGTGGTGGCGGACTCCGCGCAGGCGGCGCTCCTCGACCGGGCCATGGACGAGGTCATGCGCGCCGCGCGCCGCGACGATGCCTTTGCGGCCCTGTTTGCCGCGTACGACCTGGGAACGCGGACAAGGAGCGGCTACACGGGGGCGATGGGGCTCGTCGAGCGGCTCGTGAGCGCGGGTGCCTCGTGCGCGGACGGCGTGGGCGCGCTCGCGGGCGCGCGGGCGAGCGAGGATGCCCTGCAGGGGGCCTTTGCCGCCTTCGTGTCCCGCATGGAGGAGCTCGGCGCGCGCCGGCTCACGCCCGCTGCGGCCAAGCGGGTGGGGCCGGCTCTGGAGGAGCTGCGCGCCTTCGCGGGGCGGCCCCGGCGCGAGCGCACTCCCGAGGCCCTGTGCCAGCTCGTCTCCGCCCTGTCGCTCCCTGCGGCGAGCGGCTCGATCAAGGAGGAGGTCAGGGCCGTCAAGGCGGCCCGCGCGCTCCTCCTCGCGGAGGCGCGCTTCGCCGCCGTCGCGCCGCTCGCCGACGACCTCTGCGAGCTCGCCCGTCGCGTGGAGCGCCGCTACCGCGAGCTCAAGGACGCCGAGCGCTGTCTGGACAACGACGACCTCGTGCGCGAGGCGCTCCTCGCCGTGCGGGACAACGCCGACGTGCGACGCGACTACGAGGGGCGCTTCCGCCTCGTCATGGTCGACGAGTTCCAGGACACCGACGAGACCCAGCTCGAGCTCATCGGCCTTCTCGCCGGCGGGGACGCCGGGCGCCTGTGCACCGTCGGTGACGCCCAGCAGTCGATCTATCGCTTCCGCGGCGCGGACGTGGAGGTGTTCCGCGCGCGGGGCGAGCGGGTGGCCGAGGCCGGGACCGTCCGGCTGGACACCAACTACCGCAGCCACGCCGACGTGCTCGCCCTCGTGGAGCGCATCTGCACGGGCGGCCCCTCCAGCGCCCCGGGCGTGCTCGAGGGCTTCATGCACCTCGACGCCTGTCCCACCCGCGACGATGGCTACAAGGCCTCTGGGCTGCCGCGCATCGACATCGAGGTGTGCGCGGGCGCGGGCGTGGCCGGGCGTCCCAGCCGCCATCAGGTGGCGACGTCGGCGGCCCAGGTGGCGAACGCGCTGGCGCGCTACCGCGCGGCGGGACAGCGCGCCGGCGACATGGCGCTGCTCCTCGGCGTGACGACCAACGCCGACCTCTACATCGACGCGATCCGCGCCCGCGGCATGGAGTGCGTGGTCACGGGTGGCTCGACCTTCACCTCCACGGACGAGGTGCGGGTCATGTGCGCGCTGCTGCACACCCTGGCCAACCCGTCGGACACCCAGTCGGGGCTCTTCCCGCTCCTGGCGAGCGAGATGTTTGGCCTCGACGCCAACGACTTCTGCGAGCTCGGCACCCGTGCGCAGGAGAAGCTCGACGCGCCCGCCAAGCGCGGCATCGACCGAGGCCTGGCCACGATGGAGTTCTACGGCGGCCACGAGCCGTCCGCGCGGCTCCGGGCCGCCCACGAGGTGCTCGCACGGGCCCTCGACCAGGTGCGCTGGCGGCCGGTTGCCGACGTGTGCGTCGACGTGGCGCGCGACTCGGGGTGGCTGGCGCGCCTGGAGGCCGGCGGCGCCGAGGGCCGCGCCCGGGCGGCCAACGTGCTCGCCTCCGTGCGCTACGTGCGCGACCTCACGGAGGGCCTCGGGCTCGGCGCGGCGCGCGCCGCGACGGAGTTCGACGCATGGCTCGAGGTCGCCAAGGTCCCCCCGGCCTCGCTCGCGGGCGACGACGGCTCCGCCGGTGACGGCACGGTCCGCGTGATGACGATTCACGCCTCCAAGGGCCTCGAGTTCGGCGTCTGCGCCGTGGCCGAGTGCTGGTCGCGCCCGCAGTCCGAGGCCGCGCTCGCGCTCGAGCCCCCGCGCGCCGGCGCCCGTGCGTTCGTGCTGCGCCCCCGCGATGACGACCGCAATCTCGCGGGGCTTCTCGCCGAGCTCGACCCCGAGGAACTCGAGGCGGGCCTCGACCGCTCGGAGCGCCTGCCGCTCGCCGCCCGCTACGCCGCGCTGCGCGCGGACGACGCCGCGGCGGACGCCCGCGAGCGCGCGCGGCTGCTCTACGTTGCGTGCACGCGGGCCCGCGAGGCGCTGGTGCTCGCGGTCGCCGCGGCGAGCAACAAGGAGGGCGTGCCGTCCTCCGAGCTCGCCGCCGGCACGCTCGAGGCGCTGCTCGGCGAGGCGTGCGCGCCCGCGCCGGGGACGAGGCGGGTCGACTACGGCGGCAGCGAGCCGGCGCTCGTGCGCTGCGTCGAGGTGACGACCGAGGGCAGGGGGGCGGAGAAGACCGCCTCCGCCGCGTCAGACGGTGCCCTGGCCGGCTTTGACGGGCCGCTCCCGGGGCGCGCCGCCGACGTGGTGCGCCTGGGCGTGCCGGGGGCGCCGGCCGCCGAGAGGGGAGACGGGCCCGCGCCCTTCTCGCTCTACGAGATGGCCGCGCCCGCTGGCGTCGCGCCCGGGTCCTGGCGCGCCCGCGAGGGCGTCTTCAGCTACTCGAGCGTGCACGCCGCGCTCGAGCCGCCCGCCCTGCCCACGCGGGAGGCCCGTGTCGCGGAGGCGTCCGGTGCCGCCGACGCCGCCGACGCCGACCGCGCCACCAACCTGGGATCGGCCTTCCACGAGCTGGCGCAGGCGATGGTCGAGCGCGGCGGCGCCGTCGACGAGGCGCGCGTGGCGGCGCAGGTGCGCCGCTGGCACCTGTCGGCTCGTGCGGAGGCGCGCCTGAGGGCGGCGCTCGCGCGCTGGGAGCGCTCGTCGGTGCGTGCCGAGGCGCTCGCCTGGCCGCTCGTCCGCGCCGAGGTGCCGTTCTTCCGCCGCGTGGACTCGCCGCACGGCGACTACCTCGAGGGCGCGATCGACCTGCTCTGCACGGACGGCGAGGGCCGGCGCGCGCTCGTGGTGGACTACAAGACGGGCGACGCGGGCCTCGCGCCCGAGGAGGTGCGCGAGCGCCACGCGATGCAGGCGGAGTTCTACGCGGGCGTCCTTCTCGCCGAGGGCTTCGAGCGGGTGGAGTGCGCCTTCGTCTGCGTGGAGCGCGACGACCCGCAGGCGCCCGGCGAGCCCCTCGTGGCCCGCTACGCCTTCGGCGCGTGACGGCCGCCTTCCCGGGAGGTTATGCGCAACCTTGGAGGTTATGCGCACACCGGTGGCAAGAAGTTCTTCTCGTCATCTAATCTACCTGCGATTATGAGAGATTGAACCGTGTGCATACCCGTGCGAGATGCGCATGACCTCCGCCCATGCGCATACCCTTGGCGCACGTCGCCGCCCCGGCCCAATTTGGAGATTTTTCGGTCCTCCCACCTGCGCAAATGCAATCCGCTGCAGCTCGGAGGGCTCGCCTTGCAGAGCGTCTTTGTCCGGTCGGTCGGCTATCCTAGGTTGCAGCAAACTGACACGAATCTCTCACCTGTCTGACGGGAGCTGCGCCCCATGGCATTCGTCCACCTGCACAACCACTCGGACTTCTCGATCCTCGACGCTGCCACGCGCGTCTCGGACATGGTCAAGCGCGCCGTCGACCTGGGCATGCCGGCGCTCGCCCTCACCGACCACGGCTACATGTTTGGCATCCCGGACTTTGACATGGAGTGCCGCAAGTACAACTCGGCCCAGAAGGACATGGGCCAGTGGCGCCATGACGTGGAGTGCTTCCAGAAGGGCTGGGAGCTCAAGGAGCCTGAGCCGGACGCGCCGGACGCCGCCCCGCACGACCGCGTCCACGCGCAGTGGGCCTCCGACGTGCGCATCTGGGATCAGACCCACGACCTCGACGCCGTGCGCGCCAACCGCCCGAGCCTGCTCATCAAGCCCATCTTTGGCTGCGAGGCCTACTTCATCACGGACGACTGCATCGAGAAGGGCACGCGGCAGCACCGCTACCACCTGATCCTGCTCGCCAAGAACGAGACCGGCTACGTCAACCTCATGAAGATGATGAGCGAGGCGGCCTCCGGCGACATGTTCTACTACTACCCGCGCACCACCCTCGACATGCTGCGCCGCTACCATGAGGGCATCATCTGCACCTCGGCGTGCGTCTCGGGCATCATCCCGCGCATGTACTTTGACGGCCGCCCGGACGAGGCGCGCCGCTGGGCCCTCACCTACAAGGAGATCTTTGGCGAGGATTTCTACCTCGAGGTCCAGGACCACGGTCTCGCGGACCCCAACTGGGGCGGCTTCACCGACCGCACGCTCTCCGAGCAGATCCTGAAGCTCGGGCACGAGCTGGGCATCAAGGTCATCGCCACCAACGACAACCACTACCTCACGCGCGAGGACGCCCCCACCCAGGACGTGCTCTCCTGCATCGGCACCGCCTCCAAGCTCGACGACGAGAACCGCAAGCGCATGACCGGAACCGAGTTCTACATCAAGAGCGAACAGGAGATGCGCGAGCTCTTCTCGTGGGCGCCCGAGGTCATTGACAACACGCTCGAGGTGGCCGAGAAGTGCAACTACGAGCTGGACTGGTCGCACATGTACCTCCCCAAGTTCCCGGACCTCGAGCCCGGCGAGACCTCGGAGGAGCGCTTCCGCAAGGAGTGCGAGACGGGGCTGGCCAAGCGCTACGGCGAGGACTGGCGCACGCTCACCATCGGAGGCGAGAACGTCAAGGAGCGCTTTGAGTACGAGTACAAGGTCATCTGCGAGAAGGGCTTTGCGGATTACTTCCTGATCGTCCAGGAGTACGTGCGCTGGGCCAAGAGAAACGGCATCGGCGTGGGACCGGGCCGAGGCTCGGCCGCCGGTGCCATCGTGGCCTACGCGATGGACATCACGACCTTCGACCCGCTCGACAACGGCCTCATGTTCGAGCGCTTCCTCTCCCCGCAGCGCTCCGAGATGCCCGATATCGACATGGACTTTGACGACGAGCGTCGCCTCGAGGTCGTGGAGCACGTCCGTCAGCTCTACGGCCCCGAGCGCGTCTGCCACGTCATCACCTACTCCACGATCAAGGCCAAGCAGGCCATCAACGACGCTGCGCGCGTGCTGGACTTCCCCGTCTGGCAGGGCCAGAAGCTCTCCAAGATGCTCAACAACGACCCCAAGCTCACGCTCGGCGCGGCGCTGCACAAGAGCGTGAAGCACCCCGACCAGTACTCGCCCGACTTCGAGGCGGCCTACAACGACGACGCCGACATGCACCGCATCATCGACGCCGCCCTCTCGATCGAGGGCCTGCACCGAGGCGAGGGCGTCCACGCCTGCGCCGTCCTGATCACGCCCACGCCGGTGAACGATCACGTGCCCACCAAGGTGGACACCAAGGGCGGCGTGGAGATCACGCAGTACGAGGGCCACTCGGTCGCCGACATGGGTCTGCTCAAGATGGACTTCCTGGGACTTCGCACCCTCACGGTCATCTCCAAGGCCCTCGCCAACATCAAGGCCAACCACGGCGTGGACATCAACGTCGACGAGATCCCCTTCGACGACCCGGAGATCTTCAGGCTCATGCGCGAGGGCCGCACGGCCGGCGTCTTCCAGATCGAGTCCGCGGGCATGACGTCCACGATCAAGAACATGCGCCCTACCGAGTACAAGCAGGTGGTCGCCCTTATCGCCCTCTACCGACCGGGCCCTCTGGGCGCCGGCATGGTCACGAGCTACATCAACCGCATGAACGGCCGCGAGGAGGCCGTCTCCTACGACCCGCGCCTCGACGACATCCTGGGCGAGACCTACG
>DXBZ01000092.1 GCA_019116265.1 Candidatus Olsenella stercoravium
GCTGTCGGGGCCGGCAAAGCGCACGCCGCGCTCGCGCAGCGTGGAGACGTTCGCCTGCGTCGCAACGTTCCGCCACATGTGGACGTTCATGCCCGGCGCCACGAGCACGGGGCACGCGCAGGCGAGAAGCGTCGTGGTGAGGCAGTCGTCGGCGATGCCGGACGCCATCTTGGCCAGCACGTTGGCCGTGGCGGGCACCACCACGGCGGCGTCCGCCCACTCGGCGAGCGCGATGTGCGGGATGGCGGAGCCCGGGTACTCGTAGAGCGACGTGGCCACGGGCGCGCCGGAGAGCGCCTCGAAGGTCGCGGCTCCCACGAAGCGCGTCGCGTCCTCGGTCATGGTCACACGGACCTCGCAGCCCGCCCTCTGGAGGCCGCGCAGCACCTCGCATGCCTTGTACGCGGCGATTCCGCCGCAGACGGCGAGCAGGACGCGACCCCTTCCGCCGCTCACTGCTGACCCTCCTCGGAGGTGATGAGGATGCGATGGCAGTACGGGCACTCGGTGATCTCGTCGCCCTGGGCCAGGTCGTGGAAGGAGCTCGGCTGGAGCTTCACGCGGCAGACCGACGGCACGTTGCCGCGCAGGCGCTCGACGGCGAGTCCCTTGAAGCGCTTGCGCGCAGTCTCGTAGCGCTCCAGGAGCGTGGGCTCGAGCCGCCCGGCGAGCTCGTCGCGCTCGCGCGAGAGGCGCACGATGTCCGAGCGCAGCGTGGAGGACGCCTCGGCGAGCGTCGCCTCGGTCGCCGTGCGCTCCCCCTCCAGTCGCTCGGCGGTCGCGCGCGCGTTCCTCTCGGCGCGCTCCAGGCGCTCGAGCCGCTCGCGCAGGGGGCGCAGCGTGTACTCGGACTTCTCGATGCGCTTGGCGAGCGAGGTGAGCTGCTGCTCAAAGTCGCGAATCTCGCGGTGCGTGTGCTCGCCGGCATCGGCTGCGGCCTGGACCTCGACGGTCTTCTCGCGATAGTGCGCGAGGGCCTCCTCGGCGTCGGCGACCTCGGTCTCGGCGTCCTTGCGCTGCCCGACGATGCCCTTGAGCTCGGAGGACACCTTGCGGGCGGCGAGCTCGATCGTCTGCAGGCGCTTGCGCTGCGGCATGGCGGAGAGCGTGGAGGCGTGCTTGAGCAGCTCGAGGTCGACTTCCTGGAGCCTTACGAGGGTGTCAGCGACGGTCATGGGTACCTTCCTCTCAGCGCCGCGCGCCCGAGCGCTCGGCGACGATTCTCAACAGGGTGTCGGCAAAGCGCCCCAGCACGTCCTCACCCACACGCTCGTCAAAGCTGACGCGCAGCGATCCCAGCGCCTGGTCGCGCGGGATCCCCATGGCGAGAAGGACGTGGCTCGCGTCGAGCGAGCCGGAGGAGCAGGCGGATGCCGCGGAGACCTCGAAGCCCTCCTGGTCGAGCGCGAGGATCAGCGTCTCGGAGTCGACGGCGGGGGCCATGACGCTCACGATGCCGGGCAGGCGGCGATCGTCGACGAGCGCGCTCGCCGTCGGCAGGATGCCCGTGCCCACCGCACAGAGGCGCTCGTAGAGCGCGCTGGCCCGGCGGGCGACGAGGGCGCGGGAATCGGCGAGCGTCGCCTCGCAGGCGCGCGCGGCGGCGGCAAAGGCGAGTGCGCCGCGAACGTCCTGGGTGCCGGCGCGCCTCCCCTGCTCCTGGCCGCCCCCGAAGACCTGGGGGCGCAGCGGGGCCCTCCCGCGCACGGCGAGGGCGCCCACGCCGACCGGGCCGCCTATCTTGTGGGCGGCAACGCTCACGGCGTCGACCTCAGCGAGCTCGAGCGGGACGCGACAGAAGCCCTGGACGGCGTCCGTGTGAAAGAGCGCCCCGTGCGCGTGCGCCCGCCGCGCGAGCTCGGCGACCGGCTGGATCACGCCCGTCTCGTTGTTGGCCGCCATGACGGAGACGAGGGCGCACGTGTCGTCGAGAAGGGCGTCCAGCGCATCGGGGTCCACGGCGCCGTCGCGGCCGACGCCGATGAGCTCGACCTCGAACCCGCGCGAGCGCAGCGGGCCCGCGAGGTCGAGGACGGAGTCGTGCTCGATCGCGGACAGCAGGACGCGCCTGCGCCGCGCGCTTCTCGCCCGCACGCCCTCGGCCAGGCCGAGGATCGCGAGGTTGTTTGACTCGGTGCCCCCCGAGGTGAACGTCACGTCCGCAGGCCGGAAGCCTCCCCCGAGTGCCCGCGCGACGTCTCGGCGCGCGCCGTCGAGGGCCCGCGCAGCGGCGCGCCCCATCGTGTGCAGCGAGTTGGGGTTGGCGCCGGCGTACGGGGCCTCCTCGTAGGCCCGCTCGGCGGCGAGCGCCTCGGGCCTCATGGGCGCCGAGGCGGCATAGTCGAGGTATTCGATGGTGTGAGACATGGCGCGCCTAGGCCGTCTTGGAGACGCCGCCCTCGGCGTTGGCCCTGAGCTCCTCGATCGCGAGGGCGCGGTCCGCGGCGCCAAAGACGGAGGACCCGACGACGACCACGTTGGCCCCCGAGGCGACGACCTCGGCGACGTTGCCGGCATGGATGCCGCCGTCGACCTCGATGCGGGGGTTGACGCCGTGCTCGTCGCACAGGCGACGCAGGCGACGGAGCTTCTTCAGCGAGGACTCGATCAGGCGCTGGCCGCCAAAGCCAGGGTTGACCGTCATCACGAGCAC
>DXBZ01000093.1 GCA_019116265.1 Candidatus Olsenella stercoravium
CGGAGTTCATCCCGATCACCGAAGACTGCCCGAAACACGAAGCGACGAACCCCTACGGCCAGACCAAGAGCATGCTCGAGCGCATCCTGACCGACCTCTACGTCGGCGACAACGAGTGGAACGTGGTGCTGCTTCGCTACTTCAACCCCATCGGCGCCCACCCCTCGGGCCTCATGGGCGAGGACCCCAAGGGCATCCCCAACAACCTCGTGCCCTACGTCGCGCAGACCGCCATTGGCAAGCGCGACGCCGTGCACGTCTTTGGCAACGACTACGACACCCCCGACGGCACGGGCGTGCGCGACTACATCCACGTCGTGGACCTCGCGCGCGGCCACGTGGCAGCGCTCGCCTGGATGAACGGCCGCGAGGGCGTGGAGATCTTCAACCTGGGCACGGGCACGGGCACCTCGGTCCTGCAGATCATCCAGGCGTTCTCCAAGGCCTGCGGCCACGAGATCCCCTACGTCATCGAGCCGCGCCGCGCCGGCGACGTCACCGCCAACTACGCCGACTGCTCCAAGGCCCGCGAGCTCATGGGCTGGGAGGCCCAGTTCGACATCGAGGACATGTGCCGCGACTCCTGGAACTGGCAGTCCAACAACCCCAACGGCTACGAGGGATAGGCGGACGAGAAGAACATGGGCTCGCTCTTCGTTGACTACCTCGCGCGCCGCCTCCCGCTCGTCGAGCGGGCGCTCGCGAGCTCCGCAGGCGCCCCGCTCACGGACGCGTCCGTGGCGCGCGACCTCGACGACTGCCTCTACGCGCCGCTGACGCGCTTCACCGCGAGCGGCGGCAAGCGCGTGCGCCCCGTGCTCGCGCTGCTCGGCGCCGAGGCCGCGGGCGGCGCGCCCGAGGACGCGCTCTCGTGCGCGGTCGCCGTGGAGCTCTTCCAGAGCGCGGCCCTCATCCACGATGACATCGCCGACGAGGGCGAGCTGCGCCGCGGCGAGCCGTGCCTCTACCGCACCGTCGGCACCGGGCTGGCGATAAACGCGGGCGACCTCGCGCTCACCCGCGTCTTTGAGGTGATCCTCGGCGACGAGGGGCTCGACGCGGACCGCAAGACGCGCGTCCTCGCCGAGGTCGCGCGCATGGAGCGCCACACCCTCGAGGGCCAGGCGCTCGACCTCGGCTGGGTTCGCGACGCTCGCTGGGACGTCACGCCCGACGACTACACCTACATGGTGCGCAGCAAGACCGCCTGGTATACCGTCGCGAGCCCGCTCGCTCTCGGCGCGCTCGCTGCCGGCGCCCCATGCGCGACGACCGGCGGCCTCGTGGAGGTCGGCATCCCCGCCGGGCTCGCCTTCCAGATTCAGGACGACCTGCTCAACCTCGTGGGAGACGCCGAGGCGCAGGGCAAGGACTTCCGCTCGGACGTCACCGAGGGCAAGCGCACGCTCGCCGTGGTCTGGGCGCTCGCTAACCTGCCCGAGGGCGAGCGCGCCGAGCTCGTCGCCCTTCTCGGCTCCCACACCACCGACGAGCGCGACCTCGCGCGCGCCGTCGAGCTCATCGAGCGCGGCGGCGGCATCGAGCACTGCCGGGCCCTCGCTCGCCGGCACACGGACGAGGCGAAGGACGCCGCGCGGGCCCTCGCGCAGGACGGTCGCATTACGGTTGATGCTCGCGACCTGCTCTGCTCTATGGCAGACTTCTTCGTGGAGCGCGCGAGCTAGGCGCGCCGACCACGGTCAGGAGAGACGATGGATGCAATTCATAAGGGGGCTACGGGCGTAGCCGTCGAGGACATACAGGAGCGGCTCACGTCGCTCGGCTACACGATCGAGAAGGACGAGCGCGTCGAGCGCGCCTTTGGCCGCTCCACGGCCACGGCGGTCGCACGCTTCAGGCTCGACCACGGCCTCTCGCTCGGTGACGTCGTGGACGCCCCGACGTGGGCGATTCTCGTCGACGAGTGCTACCAGCTCGGTGACAGAACGCTCTACCTGCGCCTCCCCAACTTCCACGGCAACGACGTCCGCCAGCTCCAGGAGCGGCTCAACGTGCTCGGCTTCTCCTGCGGCGAGCCCGACGGCGTCTACGGCGTCCACACCGAGGCGGCGGTAAAGCTCTTCCAGGAGAGCATCGGCGCGCTCGCGGACGGCATGGCATTCCAGGACACCTTCGACGCGATCGAGCGCCTGCGCCATGTCTGGGCCGGCAAGCCCGCCAACGGACCTCACCCGCAGGGCGCCATGGGCTTCGCGCGCGCCGCGAGCGTGCTCGAGGCGGCGGGCATCGCCATCACCGCCGACGACCCGATCTCGCGCAACGTGGCCGGGCGCCTCTGGAACCTCGCGCACGCCACCGTCGACGACTGCGCGCTCGAGCTCGTGGACAGCCCCGCCGACGCGGCCGACGACACGCGCGTCCTTATCGTCCTCTCCACCGAGCCGCTCCCGGACAACGTCGCGTCCGGCGTGGGCAACCTCACCCTCGACGACTTTGACACGCTCCCGCTCCGCCTGCGCACGGCCATCCAGAGCTCCGAGGCCGTGCCGCGCGCCATCCGCATCGAGCTGCCCGTGGGCACCGGCGCCTTCACCATGAGCGACGCCCAGACCTTTGCCGTGCTCCTGCTCGACGCCATCTGCGCCGCCTTCGACCACCTCGACCTGTAAAACGCTGCGAAGGGACCGTCCCTTCGCAACATCTCGCGGGAGGCGGCCATGTTCAGTCCGTTCAGAGACGCCGACGGCACGCCCAAGGCGCTCGCAGAGGTGACCTGGGAGGACCTCTCCCAGCTCGCTGACCTCGACGAGGGCTTTGTCCTCGAGTTCAAGCGCGACTACAACCCCTCGGTCCAGCGCAAGATCCCCAAGATCGTCGCGTCGTTCGCCAACTCGCGCGGCGGCTGGCTCGTGGTCGGAATCTCCGACGACGAGCACGCCGTCTGCCCCATCGCGCGCCCGCAGGCCGACTTCGGCCAGATCCTCGGCGAGCTCTGTCGCCGCCACGTCTCGCCCGCCCCGCCCTTCGACGCGCGCTTCCTCCCCGACCCCGCCGATGACGCGCGCGGGGTGCTTGTCGTACGCGTCGACGAGGGCGACTTCCCGCCCTACATCGCCGACGGCGTCGTGGAGATCCGCGAGGGCTCCACCTCCGGCCCGGCCACGGGCGCCGCGCTCGTGGAGCTCTACGGCAAGGCCACCGGCCGCCGGCGCGAGATCGCGGAGTTCTGTCACCGGACGGTCTTCTACCCCGCCGAGGGCGCCGACGGCCGGCCGCTGCCCCTCTTTGACCTCTATCTCTACCACCTGGGGCGCTCGGCGGCCGCGCCGTCGCGCGACGAGGTCGCAACCCACGTGGCCGCCATGCGCGGCGCCTTCTCGCGCCAGGGTGCGAGCTGCCACGTGAGCCACGCCCACGACTCCCTCATCCTCCGCACGGCCCTGCCCGCCGGCCCGCGCGACGTCCACTCGGCCATCGAGCTCTTTGGCGACGAATCGATGAAGCTCACTGTGCCCGCCGTTCTTCTTAACAGCGAGGAGCGCGCCCGAGCCGTGGCCACGATGCGCAAGCTCGGGCTCTTCTCGCCCGACGAGGGCCATCTCATAGACGCGCGGGCCACGCTGCGCCGCGTCTCGAGCATGGCCTCGCTGCTCGACCACTACGTCCGGGCGCGCCACATCGCGTGGCAGGGCTATGCCGTGGCCTACGAGCTGGAGAACATGGCCGGCATCATCCTGTGGAGCGACGACCCCGTCTATCAGGCATACATTGCCGAGAAGGGCGTGCTCTCGTGCGGGACCACGGACTGCCGCAGCCGCGTGCGCTACCTCGACGACGGCGACCACGACTCGTTCCGGGCGCGCCAGTTTGCGGGGAGCCACTTCTTCGAGGCGTGCGGCCTGCCCCTCGGCTCGCCCGACCCGCAGGACAGCGCCCTGGTGGACGCCCTGCTCCGCTGACGCGCCGCCCGGCGGCCTCGGCCCGCGCGCTTCCTGTTACAATTGAGCCCGGCGGCACAGGGGTATCGTCCAATGGTTAGGACAGTGGTTTTTGGTGCCATCAATGTGGGTTCGAATCCTACTACCCCTGCCACCGCTGCCTCGCGCTATCATGTTTGTGTAAGGGACTCACGCGTCGCTTGGAGGCTACATATGCCCATGACCGCGATCGTCCTCGCCGCGGGCGAGGGAACGCGCATGAAGTCCCGTCACCCCAAGGTAATGCACAAGCTCCTCGATCGACCGCTCGTCTCCTGGGTCACGCGCGCCGCGCGCGAGGCCGGGGCCGAGCGCGTCGTCGTGGTCGTGGGGCACGGCGCCGACGAGGTGCGGGCACATCTTGCAAACGAGAAGGACGTCGAGTGCGTCGAGCAGACGGAGCGCCTGGGGACGGGCCACGCCGTCCGCACGGCGCTCGAGGGGGCCCGTATCAGCGAGGGGCCGCTGCTCGTCCTCAACGGGGACGGCCCGCTCGTGGAGCCCGAGACCCTGCGCCGCCTGATCGCCCCCGTCGAGGCGGGCGAGGCCGCAGCCGGCATCCTCACCTGG
>DXBZ01000094.1 GCA_019116265.1 Candidatus Olsenella stercoravium
GGCGCGTATGCTAGACTTCACGTTGTCCGGGCGATTGGCGCAGCGGCTAGCGCAGGTGCCTTACACGCACAAGGTCGGCGGTTCGAACCCGTCATCGCCCACCCGCTCACGCTGGCCCTCGTCCGCTTTCGCGGCGGGGGCCTTTTCAGGAGGAAGCATGTCAGACCCTGTCCTCACCCGCGCCAACGACCGTGCCAACAGCGAGATGCGTCCCGTCACGCTCGCGCCGGGCGTCATGAAGAACGCCTATGGCTCGTGCCTTGCGGAGTTTGGCGACACGCGCGTGCTCTGCTCGGCCTCGGTCGAGGAGGGCGTTCCGGGCTGGCGCAAGAACGCGCACGCCGGCTGGGTGACCGCCGAGTACGCGATGCTGCCCGCCGCGGGCAACCGACGCACCCCGCGCGAGTATCGCGGGCGCAAGGGCCGCAGCATGGAGATCGAGCGCCTCATCGGTCGCAGCCTGCGCGCCGTCACGCGGCTCGACCGCCTCGGCGAGGTCACGATCACGCTCGACTGCGACGTCATCCAGGCTGACGGCGGCACGCGCACGGCCTCGATCACGGGCGCGTGGGTGGCGCTGCACCAGGCGCTCAGCCGTCTCGTGGATGCCGGCCGCCTGCCGCGTCTGCCGCTCACGGGTCAGGTGGCCGCCGTCTCGGCGGGCGTCGTGGACGGGCGCGTCCTGCTCGACCTTGACTACCCCGAGGACTCCCGGGCGGAGGTCGACCTCAACCTCGTCGGCACCGATGACGGGCGTATCGTGGAGGTCCAGGGCACCGGCGAGCGTTCTACGCTCGATCGCCGGCAGCTCGACGAGCTCCTCGACCTCTGTCAGGGTGGGATCGCGCGCCTGACGGAGCTGCAATCCGAGGTGACGGGCTTCCGCCTGCCCGGGTAGGCGGGCGTTCGGCCCTCGACGGGCCCGTGGATATGCAAAAACGTCGCTCGTGATGGAAAACTCGGACTCGAGATGCAAAACCGCGACTCGTGATGTATTTTTCCGGCTCTTGAAAGTAGTTAAATTTCTGCGAGCTGGGCTTTCTTTGCTGAGCGCCAATTCTGGGCGACGCGCACGGGCCTCAAGGGCCATACTTAACTATCACGAACAACGTTTTTGCAGACGCGCACGCGATTTTCCATCACGAGCGACGTTTTTGCACCCCCAGAGGAGGCCCGCATGAAAGCCGACGAAATTAACGCGCTCGACCCCGCTAGGACCGTGGTCGTGGCCACGGGCAACGCGCACAAGGTCGCCGAGATCGAGGCCATCCTCGCACCGGTTATGCCGGGCGCGCGCTTTGTTGCCCTCGGCGAGCTCGGGGACTTTCCCGACCCGGTGGAGGACGGCGAGACGTTCTTTGACAACGCCCTGATTAAGGCCCGCGCGGCGCAGGCCGAGACGGGCCTGCCCATGGCCGTGGCCGACGACTCCGGCCTCTGCGTGGACGCCCTCGACGGCGCTCCCGGAATCTACTCGGCGCGCTGGGCGGGCGAGCACGGCAACGACGCCGCCAACAACGAGAAGCTCATGGCGCAAATGTCGGCCGTCCCGGAGGCCGAGCGCACGGCGCGCTTCCATTCCAGCGTGGTGCTGGTGCGCGGTGACAAAGTCCTGTGCGGCGAGGGCGACTGCGAGGGCGTCGTGGGCTTTGAGCCTCGTGGCGACGGCGGCTTTGGCTACGACCCGCTCTTCCTCCCCAACGATACCCCCGGCAAGACCATGGCGGAGCTCTCCCCGGACGAGAAGAACGCCATCTCCCACCGCTTCCACGCGCTGGAGGACCTCTCCGCCAAACTCTAGGGCTCCGCTCGCATCCCCCGCGTCCCCGCTCCCAGCCCTTTTGCCCCGTTCGCCCAAATCCTCGCGGTGGGCGGGGTAGTTTGGGTGCATGATAAGTGCGTCTGGGGCACGCGCCTCAGGTTGCCGTGGACGGGCAGGGGCCCCGACGCGACGACGTCTTTCTCATAGCTCTTGGCGACCTCGCCCTGGTGGTCGCAGTCACATTGGCCGCGGCCGATGGGGCCGCACGGCAGCAAACCTGCCGGACTACGAAGGGATGAATTATGAGAATCGTTCGTGCCAAGAACTACGATGACATGAGCCGCAAGGCCGCAAACATCATCGCCGCCCAGGTGACGCTCAAGCCCGACTGCGTGCTCGGCCTGGCCACCGGCTCCACGCCGATCGGGACCTATAAGAACCTCGTCGCCGCCTACGAGGCCGGCGACCTGGACTTCTCGCAGGTCAAGACCTACAACCTCGACGAGTATCGCGGCCTGCCCGGCGACCACGACCAGAGCTACCGCTACTTCATGAACGTGAACCTCTTTGATCACGTGAACATCGACAAGGCCAACACCCACGTGCCCGACGGCCTCATGGAGGACTACGAGGCCGCCTGCGCCGCCTATGACGCCGCCGTCGCCGCCGCCGGCCACCAGGACCTCCAGCTCCTGGGCATCGGCAACAATGGTCACATCGGCTTCAACGAGCCCTGCGACTCCTTCATCAAGGGCACCCACTGCGTCGACCTCACCGAGTCCACCATCCAGGCCAACAGCCGCCTCTTTGACAGCATCGACGACGTGCCTCGTCAGGCCTACACGATGGGCATCGGCACCATCATGGCCGCCAAGTCGGTCCTCGTGATCGCCAACGGTGACGCCAAGGCCCAGGCGGTCCACGACATGTGCTTTGGCCCGATCGTCCCGTCCTGCCCGGCCTCCATCCTGCAGCTGCACCCCAACTGCGTGGTCGTGGCCGACGAGGCCGCGCTCGCGCTCTGCCCGGCCGAGTAGCCGCCTCCCATATAGCGCGCACGGGGCGAGAAGAGCACTCTTCTCGCCCCGTTTTTGTGTGGCGAGTCGAGGCTGTTTGCGCTTGCGCTCCATGCGTCGTATGATAAAACTTCCTGTATTTTGGGCTTTTGCCTCTGTCATACGGAGGATCACATGGAGAACGATATCCCCCCTGTTAACCGGGTTGACGAGATTCGTGACGAGCTGACCACCCTCGAGGGCAAGCGTCTCAAGGTCAAGGCCAACATGGGCCGTTCCCGCATCGTGGAGCGCACCGGCACGCTCGTGCACGCGCACCCCTCGCTCTTCGTCGTCGAGGTCGAGGAGCGTCGCGGCCGCACCGCGCGCCAGTCCTATCAGTACGTGGACGTCCTCATCGGCACTGTGGAGCTCTACGACCTGGAGTCCGGCGAGCGCCTCTTTGACTTTGCCGAGACCATCGCGGAGTAGCGTTGCGCCGCCCCGTGACCGTTGAGGTCCCCTGCAAGGTAAACCTCTACCTCGGCGTCCACGCGGAGAGGGACGCTCGGGGCTACCACCGCGTGGACTCCCTCATGGTGCCGGTGGCGCTCTGCGACACCGTCGTCGTGGAGGAGGCTCCGGAGCTTGCCGTGTCCTTCTTGCCCGCGCTCTCGATACCGGTCGAGAAGAGCGGCGTGTGGCGCGCGTCCACGATGCTCGCCGAGGCGCTGGGCCAGGAGCCCCGCGCCCGCGTGAGCGTTACGCGCCGCATCCCGGGCAGCGCCGGGCTCGGGAGCTCCTCGGCAGACGCCGGCGCCGCCCTGGCGGCCCTCGCCGGCGTCTGGGGCGTGGACCCCCTCGACGAGCGCGTGGTGTCGGTCGCGCGCCGCGTCGGCGCGGACGTCGCCTTCTTCCTCGACCCGATGCCGGGCTTCTACGTGGGCGCCGGCGACGTGCTCGAGCGCACGCTCGTCGCCCCCGAGCTCCCCGTCGCGCTCGTCATGCCGCGCGCCGAGGGCGGCTCGACCCCCGAGGCCTACGCGGAGTTTGATCGCGGCGGTCGTACGCCCGATGACCCGTCGCCGCTGATCGCGGCCCTGGCGAGCGGGGATCCCCGCGCCATCGCGGCGGGGCTCCGCAACAACCTCGCGCCGGCGGCGGTCGCGCTCTGCCCGGAGGCCGGCGAGGTCGAGCGCTGGCTGCGCGCGCGCCCCGGCGTGCTCGGTGCCCAGGTGACGGGCTCGGGAACGTGCTCGTTCGCAATCTGCGAGAGCGCCTCGGTGGCGGACGCCGTGGCTGCCGAGGCGGCATCCCGCGGCTGGAAAAGCTGGTCGACAAAAACCCTTGGTTCCGCGACGGAAGTCTGCTAGAATATCCCCTCGCTACGGGTTGTGGCTCAGCTTGGTAGAGCGCTCGGTTCGGGACCGAGAGGTCGCTGGTTCGAATCCAGTCAACCCGACCACGTACGCACGGAGGCCGTCGGCACTGCGCCGGCGGCCTCCTTCTTGTTGCGCTATGGCGGAGACTTGGTGTCAGGCCTGGCGTTTGCCCAGTTCGCAGCCAAGGGCAAGGAGCGAGAAGAGCCGCTCGGCCGCAAGGGCGTAGAGCTCCTCGGCGCGTCCGAGCGCCTCCTCGAGCGGCATGGCGTCGATCGCCGTGGGCACCATCGCCGCCAGGTCCGGCAGCCCCGCCGCGTCCGCGCTCATGCCGCCCACCACGGCCGCGCAGGGCACGCCGGCGCGCTCGCACGCTGCGGCGACGCCGGCCACGACTTTGCCGCGCGCGGTCTGCGCGTCCGCATGGCCCTCGCCCGTGACGCAGAGGTCCGCGCCGGCGAGAAGGGCGTCAAAGCCCACGAGCTCCAGCACGCGCGTCACGCCGGAGACCGACTCCGCATCCAGCAGCGCGAGGCATGCGGCGCCGAGACCGCCCGCCGCGCCGGCGCCCGGCACGTCAAAGCTGCGGCCAAACGTCTCCTCCAGCACACGCGCCCAGTTTCGCATGCCGTCGTCGAGCCGGCGCGCGACCTCGGGGGAGGCTCCCTTCTGCGGGCCAAAGACAAGGCTCGCGCCCTCGGGCCCTACGAGCGGGTTGTCCACGTCGCACATCATGGTGAAGCGCGC